>JAFCFZ010000018.1 GCA_017608385.1 Candidatus Parvarchaeota archaeon | reverse complement strand
TTTAGGATCTAATATTCCTCTTAATGTTAGTCCAAGGGTTCCCTTTAGATGACCTAAAGTAGCATTTTGAGTAAAACTAACTTCAGAAGTAGGGACAATAGGAGTGCTGTAAAAATTATCAATTGCTTGGGTTTCAGCAAGGCTTGTTCCTAAATAAGCAAAGGTATCAAATCCTGATGAAAAGGAATAAGAGGTTTTTAATTCACTATATTTTTTAGATAGATCTGCTCTCAATCTGATACTATATGCTCTTGGAAGGAAGAATGCTCCAACCCAACTTCCAATTCTTTGCATATCATCATCAACAAAGCTGGGATCTCCAATACTAGAATCATCCCTCATCCATAAAACTCTAAAAGAATCTGGTTCCATATTGCTTGCAAAACAAGCCATACAATTTGAACATCCGTCTCCATTTACTGTTCCATGAACTTGAACTCCATTTAATTCAGGATAAACCGTTTTCTCAACAGAAGATGAACAAATATTTTCCTCTCCAAATATAGATCCTAATTGAGAAGTACAACACATCCCTATTTCAGAAGAATAACTATATCCTCTCAAACAACAAGCTCCATAACTTTCATAATATCCTGTTGGACAAGCCATAACTCCAGATTGTTTTTCGAAATCTATTGTCATTGAAGTTATCTGTGGATCCTTAATCAAGACTTCATCAAAAACAGAAGATTCTTTGACTTCAAATGAGAATAGGTAATCATCAATATATAATCTGTCTAGGTGAGGTCTACTCAATTTTGATTCAATATCATAAAAATAAATCTCTAATTCTTTATTTCTATTTGCCCATAATTTTGCAGGTATGGAAAGAACAAAAGTAGCTGTTTTTCCAGGAGCTATTATTAACTCCTCTGAAATTTTTTCAACATTTGAACTCCTTCTGAAAAAATATTGGTCTTCTTTTATTTTTCCACTCCAAAAACCCCAAATTTCTTTTGTGAAGTCATCGTGAGTTCTAGATCCTGCAGAGGTGCCATCTGGATTATAAATGTCTATAGGTTTATTTCCACTGTCAAAATATCCTGTGTTCCAATTAAATGCCCAATCATAAGTTAAGTTAGATGAGATCCCTGTTGAAACATAATCTGGAATTGCAATATCATAATTGTTGTCTTTTGGGAAACCAGATTGACCAAATATTATCATAGGACTTTTGATATTTGAGGTTCCTGTATTCCTTGCTTTTACAATAATTGAAACATAATCATCTTCTTGGAGAATAACCTCATTGAATATATCTGTACAAACAGGAGACATATCCGATGCAACAATCTGTTGTCTTCCTATTGTTCTGGTACATTCTTTATATCCTGTATAATCTCCCGAAGGATTTGAGATAAATAAATCAGAGATTCTCGCTTCAATGTATTCATTAGCAACCCATCCATCTTCTGTACAATCTATATCATAAGCAAAACCACCCGTTCCTTGTGAAGAACACATATCATTCCCTAAACAATCTCTTGTCCAATCTGTGTCAAAATTTGCATCACAAATACAAACTCTTCTTCCAAGTGTGTCATAAACCTCATCACTAAATAGGGGAGGATCATATGTATCTGTGTTAACTCTCTCATCATAAAAACATAAGCTTTGTAATCTGTCTTCTAACTCGGTATCACAGTCATCATCATAATCACTTAATGCATTTAATTCTCCACTCAGATCAATAATCCAGTCATCGTTGTCATTGTAAAAATTCTCATTTCTTGGTGATTCAATGTTCGGACATCTTAAACCATTTTCAATACCAATAACATCATGATAATTCATCAATATGTTTGTTCTGCCAGGTACAGGAGTAATATGTTGATAATCACAATAATAGGATCCATCTGTTGCTTGATTTGAACATATCTTGAATATAGCCATAGCCTTAGCGTCTTTAGTAACACTAAACTGGTCAAAACAACCGGGCTGGAATAAAGGAATTGGAACATAAGAATAAGAGCCACCACATTCTACCTGGATATAACTGTCTCTTGCTTGATTATATGGCATTGAACCGATAATAATAGAATCTACAGGATTACTCACTGCATTACTATATCCTCCTTTTGTTGCAATGATTTTTGTTCCTCCAGAATAAGAATATGAACCCCAACCAGAGAGGGCAATTGTATAGGATGGGGAAATTTGTTCATCCCACATCCACCTATTCCCTACTATTTCATTTACAGGAACAACGTGTCTAAATATTCTAGAACCACAATCGATTTTATTGAAGTAGACAGGATATGTGGAAGAATCAGTTTTTACTAAAGTACCCGTACCATAATTATTTGTATTTGATGAAAGAGGAGAGTTTGGAGTTATATATTCAACAGTATGATCATAATAGTCTGTTCCGATAAATAAAGGAGTAGATGATTTTTCTGCAACAAATTCAATAGTGTCACTTGCTTTTCCACATCTATAATATTCTCCTAAATCATGATCATATGAAGGAGCATTACAAACCCCTCCACTGACAAGAGTCGAGTCATAATAACAGGTAAATTCATTATAAGTAAAAGTGAGCCCAAATAACCCTGTTGAACGCAGCCACATATTTGGAGAACATCCTACCATAATAGCATCAGGGACATTGAGAGTGTA
The DNA here is from genome assembly GCA_017608385.1 of Candidatus Parvarchaeota archaeon. Classification (GTDB taxonomy): domain Archaea; phylum Nanobdellota; class Nanobdellia; order B33-G15; family B33-G15; genus JAFCFZ01. The sequence goes on along the minus strand of JAFCFZ010000018.1, from coordinate 6,319 downwards.
AGTTGTTCCAAAATAATCCATATCTACATTGGTTCTGGTTGAACTAGGAATTTGACAATCATCATCGGAACTAGCGCAATTTCTCCCAAAACAGATATCACCACATGTTTGTGAACATAAAGATTCAAAATAATTATAATCCCAATAACCAGTCTGTCCTGCAACTTCCCAAGTAGCAGTATGTTCTTCATAGACAAATTTGTTTATTGTTGTTGAGTCTGCACATTTTGTAATTGTTTCTCCTTCAGTTTCACAAGTAGTTCCACATTGACTTTTAGAACCCCTGTTTAAACACTCAGGAGTGTAACCTTGGGGGCAACAAACTTTTCTATTATTACAAAAACTATCCTTACAACATTCACCATTTTCAAGAACCCAAGAAGTATCTAATCCTGATGCACAAACACACTCACCATTTTCTTCTATATATCCTGCATCACATTCAATACAAGTTCCTTGAACTTCACAGCCATTATTCCAATTCCCATCACAATCAGCCCATCCAGCATCACATACACAATCACAAAGGTCTGGGGGATCAAGATGGTGTGTATTATATTTACATACAGTTGAACAAGCTGCAAAAACATTTCCAAATGAAATTAGGAAAATCCCTAATACAAGTCCTATCAAAATCTTTGTTTTCATTGTGATTCAAAAAGTATAAGTGGACAATTATAAGTTACACTCACATTATATTCTGTTCCACTTGTATCTACACAAGTATTTGTGTTATTTCCAATAGCATCTAGTCTTTGGCAAGGATCTATTTTTATTAATCTACAACAACGATGTTTATTTCCAGAGTTATCTTCAATATTATCTTCATAGCCTTCTTTACAACAATATCCAGATAATGAACATTCTAATTCTTCTTCACAAACAGAAACAGTTGTTGTATGAACCTTACATGGCTCAGTTAATTTTCCTGATGCTGCATTATTTTCACACCATGCCATATCTCCAGAAATTTGAGTGTCACTCTTTTCCCCAAATAATATTTGCATTGGAATCCCTACTACCTGGGACTCCGTTGTTTCGTCAAAATCATTTTGATAAGTATATTCTGTTTCAAATGCTGGATCAGAATCACACATATTATCAACACTAATCTTAAGATTTTTTATTTTAATTGTCCAAGGATATCCAGTCAAAGCATACAAATAATATTTTGAGTCTTCTATAATCCTTTTAAATTCTGCAATGATGCTTTGATCCATTATTTCAGTACAATCATTCCCATCATTATCACATCTACAAATTAATACTTCCTTTTCAGGTAAAAAATCAGGATGGAAATAACAAAAATCCTCTGTAAACTCATCCCAAACAGGACAATCAGGACCATCACAACTATCATCAAAGAATTGAGTTCCAACAATTCCAAAATGATTGATTAATTCTATTTTCCAATCATTCTTTGCCTCAACTTTACCTGGTGTAATAACTTTCAAACTCTTCATATCAACCACATCATCTTTTTTGTCCAAAGAATCTCTTATTTTATACTCCATCCATCCTGGCACTCCCTCAAAAGTATCTTCTACAAAAGAAGAAGCATAAGCATACAAGTCAGGGAATTCTCCAAGATACATATTTCTTGAATACAAAGAAAGACAATTTGTTATATTGTAAGTAGCAGTTTTGATTTCAAAACAAACTTTGTCGTTGCTAGATGGGATAAAATCATAAACTATCTTTCCTTTTGCTGGGTTTTGGTCTCCTATTTTTTTATCAACATAAACCCACTCCTTTCTTTGAGGAATGTAATACATTTCCTCTTTTGATATTATGAAATCCATGGGATTATATTCACGGAGAGAAATAAAACCACCTGCTAGATCATCCATAATATCCACTCTAAAAATATATTCATCTAATGTAACTTCCTGTTCAAGAATTAGAGGAACACTAACTCCAATTGGATAACATGTCGCATTTGCTTCAGTTGCATAGTAATTATACAATCCAGAATCTTTATCATAAATACTTTCAAAAAGATATTTAGAATTTTTTATCTGTTCACACTTGTATGTTTTCCCTGTTGACCTTACACTGAGTGAAACATCATATGATTTTGGACCTTCTAAAACAAATCTTCTATCTTCCAAAACAACAATAGCCCCCACACTGGAAGCAACTACTTTCAACATATTTGTTTTATTGAAAATGTCAATAGAATAATCATCCATTAGTCTTACAATATAATCATATTCAAGGAATCTTTGAGAAAAAGTAGTTTCCCAATAAATTCCTATTTTTTGCATTGTGTATGCCTCCTCAGAAACTATTGAGGCTCTTTCAATGTTATAGGAATCTAATTTTAAATGACCAAACACATCAGTCAAGTAAGCATCTACATTGTCCCCTAATTCCTCCCATGTTGGAATACAAATATTGTCATCATATTTCCAGTAATAGATCTTATTTCCAGATAAGTCAACACAAACATTATTTGAAGGTTCATATGCAAAACCCTGTTTACAACAATAATTATTTGTTTCAAAATAATTATCTGGACAAGTTGGAGTAACTGTATCTATTTCATCAACACATTTTCTAAAAAGAGTATCATAAACATGATCAGTCAAACAACAAACATTATTTGTTATATAATAACCTGAAGCACAGGCAGTAATTGTTGGTTCCATATTATCAGTACAATCCTGGTCTCCTATCTTACAACATAAACCTATGTCTAAACTATATTCATATTCAATTTTACATGAGAAAGTTCCATCATAAGATGGAAGCGGGTCCTTTTGACTCATACAATTGTCATTGATTGGATTATAAGTGTAAGTATTAGGACAACATCCACCACTTGAAATGGAATAGTCAGTTGGACATTGAGGATCAATAGCAACTTCATATAATGATTGATCTAAATTTGCAGTAGGAATTTCTGGAAAAGTATTCCACGTTTCTAATGATTCACAACCAGGGTTAGTTGCAGTTCCTGCTAAAAGAAGAGCTCTGTCTAGAGCATAAGTTCTTTCTTGAGATAATAAAGATCTTATTTTTTCAGTGTTCAACATTGTATTACTAATATCATTTCTCATAGCTGTGGTCATCCCTAAATCCTGCGTATATGTCCATACATTTAGTAAGGACCAGACTACCATAATGATCATTCCTGCTCCAGTAACTAAGTTAACTTGTGCTTTATTCACCGCTCACCACCGAATATCCTCCCTTTCCTTCATACATCCTTACAGGATCAAAATAGAAGCTTGTGCATCTGGAATTACCACTTACTCCTTCTCTTGTTTCATAACCAATAATGTCAGAAATTTCATTATGTGGGGTGTATTCATCCGGAATATTGTAAAAGTCTTGTAATTCTTCGTATTCTCCATCTGTATCAAGATCAGTTCCTCTTTTGTATTCATTATTATATACTGTTAATAATGTCATACTACATTCTTGTGCTTGAATCGAGTCTGCTGTCCTCAAAACAATATTTTCTACAGAGGACTGTGCAAAAACATGATAAACTATTACTAACACTGTTGTGAGAATAGCTAAAACCGCTATTTCAAATATTGTTACTGCTGCTTTTTTATTCATAGTGCGCCTGCGTCATATTTTACTACTGTTTTTAAGATTCCTTGATGATCCTTTATCCACTCCCCATTTTCATCAACATACCTTAGAGTAATGGGGATTGTTGAAGTATGAGAAGAATAAGTTTCTGATAAATAATCTACAACAGATTTATCAATATAATTAAGACTGTTTAGATCTCCTACTCTAAATGCGAAATCAACATTTACGGGAAGACCCATTGGGGCAGTTATTATACTTATTCCAATTGACATTACAATACTCAAAACATCCAGTTTCCATTGAAGATCAATAATGGAAGCTTGGAAAGAGTCAATAAAATCAAAACTTTTTGACCAATCTAATTGGTTTTGATTACTGATTGTATCTCCTAAATCTCTTATCATTTGAGGATCTTCTAAATCATATAATTTGAAATTAATCAAAAAGACAGAGAACATTGGAACATTTTTACTCATATAATCTATTTCAGACCCCCTAGTGGAGTAATAACTCTCTATACATGAAAAATAATTATCATCTGTGAATTTACGCACATCAATAACACCAGGATAAACCCTCCTTTCACTAATTATTTCACCTTCATATTCTGTAACCAAACCAGATTCATAAGCAAAGCAATCAGCAGAAGTATAAGCTCTACTTGAAATTGAATTGGCAAAACTTCCTGCATCTGCCCATGTTTGTAATAAGTTAACATCACTAATTTTAGTACTCATTCCTAAGGTGAGCATTGAGAATAATAATACGGAAACAACGGCATTAGTCAGTACAACTGGTTCTAATTGGGCTTTCATATTCGATTTTCCTCCGTATATACTCCATTATAGTTTGCACCTAAAACATTATTGATCAATTTTCCTGTTTCTGGGTCTGGAATAATATCAACAACAATTTTTCCTCCGGACATTTTAGCTTCAAGAATGTAATAATCATATCTTGAAGGAAAATAATATTCTTTGTCAGGATTTCCAAGGAAAGATATAGCTGAGTTGAAGATATCTTCAAAAAAATCCAAATCTGCTGCAAAAAGATCCTCCCCATAATTTAAAACCCCAATATCTCTAAAAATACCAGTTATTGGTGAATCTACACTGAATCTAAATTCAAATTGAGGAGCTTCAGGATAAAAATAACTATTTCCAGATATATCTCCTGCATCCCATCCTTCATCCCACGTTTTTGCATTTAGGTCCCTATTATAATCTACAGTAATATCAAAATCATTTTCAGCAATGTTACAAGCATTTCCATTACCATCAGTTAATTCAGTAAGGTTAAAACACATTATTTTGAAACTATCTTTTATGTTTCCTTCTTCATTCCTTTCAACTCTTTCTTCACAAATTGTGGTCCCTTCTTTTGTTATTATTTTACTGGGTGTAGCATAAACCCGTATTCTTGGTAATAATACATCATTTTCTCCCAGTCCCACTTTACATGCTTGGGAAACATATTCAGCTATTTCTGGAATTCCAATAGGATAATATTCACTAGATTCATCACAAATAGTGTCATATAATCCTTTATTTTTCTTAAAAGTAATAGTTCCATCAACAATATCAAAATTTATTGGAGCATAGTCATCCATTTCATAGGCTATTGCTTCTCTTGCAAAACATAAATCATCTCCACTTACTGCATATAATTTGTTAACATCCATTTCTTCTCCTTGTTGTGTGTAAGTTATAGAAGTAGAACCAGTTTTTCCAACATAAAAAGTGTAAGGCCTCATAATAGATTTGTAACCTAACTCAAAAACAAGCTGACCGTTCAAAAAAGTATCCATTACATCCAACATCAAATTATCATTTCTACATGAAGCCCATTGAGTTATTCCTTCAATAGTGTTATGTCCTAGTGATATTGCTGCTCTGAGCTTAGAGTCATAGTCCTTTATTCTTTTTACCCAGCCATCTTTTAGGAGCTTTTCCCCTGCTTCTTCACCAAATTCCTTAGCAATTTTCTCTGCAGATTTTCCTAAAGTATTAGTTAATGCTGTATTTCTTGATCGTTTTAAGGCATCTGCAAGAATATCAATTCTTGAACCCGAACTCAATAAACTTTTTTTACCTAAATTGGATGTATCTGAAATAAAATCATTAAAAAAAGCAGTCATTTTTCCATCAGCTATAGCCTTATCCATTTTACCTTCAATCTCTTTTGCTAATGTTTTAACTGCATCTTCTGTAGCTCCCTGCGTTGTTTCAGATAATTGGGATCTTGCTAATCTTGTTGATAAATCCTCTTTAAATTCCTTTAAACCTTTTTTGAAAACTGCCTCAGTCATTTCTTCTAAAGTTTCTTCTATAGCTTCTTTCGCGCCTGCTTCAACACCCGTAGTTGCTGTTTTTTTTGCTATTTTTGCATAAATCTCTACTACTTCCTTTCCCGATAATTCTTTAACACCTGCCTTTAACTCTTTTAAGACAGATTCATAAGTTGCAGAAAGAGCTCCTACTTTATTGGCTTTACGTGATTTTAATGCCTTAGAAATCAATCCCGTTAGAAAATCTAGATATAAACATCCCGTTAAAGGAAAACCCATAGTTATTTGATTTTGAGTAAATCCTACTGAAGCTCCAATATTTTTTATAGTTGCACCACCACAATCATACTCTAAAATTTCATTATTCCATTCACAAGACCTGGGACCAGAATATTCAATAGTAGTCTCTTCAGGAGAAGCATAAACTCCAGACATTGCTGCTTCTAATTGATTTGAAAAATAAAGTGCAGGCTTGGCGGAATC
>JAFCFZ010000009.1 GCA_017608385.1 Candidatus Parvarchaeota archaeon | reverse complement strand
TTTTGCAACAAAGAGGAAAACAAGAAAACCCTATCTATGAAAAGATTTTGTTTAACTGAGTTAAGGATTCCATTTTTGTGGAAATGAGTTCCCATAACTTATCTTTCCCGATGACATATCAAAATGAACTGGCTTCCCTAATGAGCTATCCAAGTCCCCCTGTGTAGGTTTATATGCTTTCAAACTTGGAATATCCGGGAACATTAATTCCCTTTCAGATAACATTGGCGGTTTAAAAGGAGTTGGTGGAATTCCTGACGATTTAGAGCTCAAAAGGTCTTTAAGTTCCCATTCAGATAGTGGCCGTTGAAAATTATGTAGTGTTGTTGGTTCATATGCTGATTTACCTGGCTTGTTCTCTGGGAAGCCTTTCATAAACCAATCATCAAAGTCATTGAGTTTTTTATCTAACCATCTTAAAAGATCCATTACCATAAAATAATAGTAAAATACCTAAAAATAAACCTTTCTTTATGTAAAAAATCGTGTTTTTTTGAGGTCAAAGTTAAAAAAGATAAAAGTATCTAATATTATCTCCAGTTAGGGTCCATCATTGTTCTTTGTATACCCATGGGTAACAAATCCATACCTGATGTTGGCATCATTGGTGAGGGTAACATTCCAGAACCTTTGGCCATGTAGTCAATAGCTTCCAAACCAGCTAATGGTGCTCCTGGCAATTGTATTTTTGTACCAAATAAATCTGTTCCTAAATCCATTGGTTCAGGTTCATACATTTTAATAGGTAATTCAAATTTTGGTAGTGGTTCAAATGGTTGTTTTGGTTCATTAAATCTACTACTAATGTTTAAAAGTGGAGTTGCATCTACTGGTTCTTTTGGTTTACTCCAGTCATAAACTGGAATTTTAAAATCTTTTTTGGGTGCAAATACTGATTTTGTTAGCAAATCTTTTGACGAATGTTCCAACTGATCAAGTTCGAACTTGCTTTTAATCCAATAAGGCTCTTCTGGTTCATCCTTCTTCCAAATATCTAATAAACTCATAATAATAATGTAAATTGTTCAGATAAAAATTTTAGGTTCTGTACAAATTATTTAATAATTCGGATATTTTAGAGCAAAAATTTTTCTTTTTTTCCAAAACTTCTTTATCTACTCTTTCAGATGATTCATAAACTCTTATATCGCTTTTAACTTCACTTAAACAATTTTCTAAGAATTCCATTTCTCTAAGTTTTATACTGAGATAAGCGGCCATATTAAAAATTTAAAGAACTCTCTTAATAAAACTTATTAATCCTATTTTAACGTTGATATCATGGACAATGATGATTTAGACGTTATAAAGAAGTATTATGAAGAAATTTCTAAAATTTATGATGATGCTATTTATACCAATATCCCTGAAGAAATGGTAGAAGAACAGGCAGTTCTTAAAAACATTGTAGATTTTATAGAATTAAGGGACCCTATTCTTGATTTGGGGTGTGGCACAGGTCATTGGACCAAGATATTTTCGAAAAGAGGTTATTCTGTGGTTGGGATAGATATTTCCCCAGAAATGCTTGAAATTGCAAAAAAAGAAGGTTTAGAGAATCTTATTCTTTCTGACATTCGTCAAGTTCCATTTAAAGACAATTCTTTTGGAACTGTCACTTCTTTTTGGACACTTCAACATATGCTTACTCTTAATGATCTAAAAAGTGCTCTCAATGAAATGTATAGATTGGTTAAAAAGGATGGTACAATTATCATTGGAGATAATGTGTATAATATTGATGGTGTTGTTCTAAATGAAAAACATTTGGATGTTGATGAATGGGTAGGAGAATGGGGATTAAAACCCCTTCAGGTTTACAGAAGGATCACAAATCCTCAAGAAATAGCAAATATCTCTAAAGAAAACGGTTTTAGAGTTGTTGAACAAAAAGAGAAAAACAATGCTTTTTATCAAGTCATAAAAAGAATTTAAATGTAGATCTACTTTAATGAGAATATGCCTAAATTATATTTTAATATAGCAAATCACAAAAAAAGTGCTAAAATAATTTTTGACTTCAAGGAGAGTGTAGAAGAAGAAATTAAAAGAGGAAAACCATTTACTTCTTGGTCTCCCTTCCTTTTGAAAATCCCAGAAGAAATTTTTAATTTGATTATATCTAAAAAATATTTGGCAGGAAATTTAAAAAATGAACTTATAAAATTGGTCAGAAAAAAAAGAACCAATTTGAAACCAAAAAAGCATTTTTTAGAAGCTAAATGGGATAAAATAGACAATGTTTTTTGGAAGAGAGTAAGTGAAATAACAGGTTTTCAATGGAAACACAGAAAATATTCTTGTTTTGTTAATGATGTTACTGTTGGACATTATTTGGTTCCAAATGAAATAAGAATCTCAGAACATAATGTATATCCAATAGCAGAAGAATTGTTCCATTTACATTATTGGGATATTTTTAAGGAAGTATTTAATTCTAAAGAGAAATATCCCTTTACTAATGAAAAAAGCTGGCTTTTATCTGAAATAATTGTGGAATATGTCCTACTTGAAGATCCCATTCTATCCAAATTTTGGAAGGTGAAAAGAAATTATGATTTTATTGAAAAGAATAGAAGGATATTAAACCCTATATGGAAAAATAGGAAAGATTTCCCTTCATTTTTAAAGAAAGCCCATAAAGCTAAAGGAATTAGTTTTTAGCATTTTCCACATCTTTGACAACTACAGGCCCTAACATAAGCTTCTGTTTTTGGTAAAAGCACTTCTAAGTCCTTTTTTTCTGGTGCAAAAACAACTAAATTATCTAAGTTAAATCCTATAGTTGGAGTTATCGATTCAACCATTGTTTTTGGTTGATAGATTATGAGTTCCTTATTTAGGTATTCATTCATGTTATACATATTTCTTTTCGATACTTTTAAGCCTAACGATTTCTTCGTTTTTATTCATTCTATCGAAAGTATCCCAAATCAGCCATTCCACCGTTTTAATTGCATGAGGACAAAAACGTTTATCAACTTCCCAAATACTTCCCGAATCAACAAAAGAATTATATGGACATCCACCACCACAAATACCTAACGCCACACAATCCCAACATTCCTTAATGTTTATGGGAGTTCTATTTGTCCATTCAATCATATAATTATTTTTTTCAATATTCTCTAAACTCTTTTCATTAATTTCAATGTCATTTACATTTGTGAAAAAATATTCTCTATTCCCAATAAAAGCATGACAAATCCCAATTTCCCCATCTGGTGCTATGATTAATTGTCCATCACAAGCAGCACAATCAGTTAAATACAATTCTTCTCTTAAAAATGGACCAACTTTCCTGCTAATCCTCCCTTCACCAATTCCTGCGTCTCTGGCTATTTTGTGACAACTTATAAGTTTTTTTGCCACTTTTTCTGCATTAAGTTTTGGGTTCTTTTTATCGAGGGTATCAATCAATATATTGAAATCAAAGGATTCTGTTTTTAAATAGTCTACAAACCACTTACTAACCTCTTCAAGTTTATCCAAATTATGTGTACTTATGGTACAAGAAATTCCAAAGGGGATACCATGTCTTCTTAAAATTTCAATTGCATTAATTATATCTTCAAATGTTCCTTTTCCATCTGTTTTAATTCTCATTTGGTCATTAATTTCTTTTGAACCATCCAAAGAAATCCCTATTTCAACATCATTTTTCTTAAAAAAAACAGCTAATTCTTCATCCACAAAGGTACCATTGGTTACAATCATCATAGTATGTTTATGTTCAAATGAGATTTTCTTTTGGTTTTCTTGAATATACTCAACAGCAAACTTGAAAACATCTTTGTTTAACAGAGGTTCTCCTCCATAAAAAATTATTTGGCTCTTTTTTAGTTTCTTTTTGTTAATATTAAGGAAGAACAAGTCAATTGCTCTTTTTGCCGTTGCTTCATTCATAGAACTAAATTTATAGTCTTTTTTGATATTACCTTCAACAAAACAATACTTACAAGCAAAATTACATTTATCTGTCAAAATCAAGTACATTACATTAAGTAATGGTTTTTTTGGGAGCTCCTTCCTTGCTATATTGAGCAATTCCTTTTCATTTAAATTTTCTTCAACAAGAAAGCTAAAATTATACATTTGAGTCACAGTTTTCAAGAATTTGTCTTTATCCTTTTCGCTAAATTCTTTCAAAATATCACTAACTTTTTTCCCTTTTTCAAAAATGTCAAATATTCTGAAAATATCTTGATTACCATATATTTTCTTTAATGACAAAGAATGAAATATACAATAATCATTTTCTCTTTGATTTTTAAATGAAAAAATAGACTGCTTTAGCGTTTTTTTCTTGATCTCATTAGGAATTTCAGATTTAATAAAACCATTTGACATAATAAAATCCTAATTAGTTAATTTATATAGATAATCATCTATTGATTCTACTCAAAAAAAGGACGCCGGGGCAGGGATTCGAACCCTGGAGAGCTTAACGCTCACCAGCTTTCCAGGCTGGCGCCTTAGTCCACTCAGCCACCCCGGCCTAAGAAAAACAATGCAACAAACGGTTTTAATAATTATTGGATTCAAAGAACTATCTTAATATCATTTCCAATAAAATCAGCTAAGCTCTCTAAAGTTTTTTCCATCAATATAGTCTTTCCTTTCCACTTTCTTCTTTCCATATTTAATCTATCTATTCCTGTTTTCTTTATTTCTACAAAAAAACCATCCTTTTTCAAAACAGCAACAAAAATAGGCTCTTCTGGATGTTTAATATCTTTTATTATGAATATCTTATTACCTAATAACCAAATCTCACCTTGTTTCTTTCCTGAAAGGAACTTAACTGGTTTTCCTGGCTTTATTTTTCTTGTTTCAACAATAGAATTCATTAAATTAAACAAGTCGTTTGCATCTTCTCTAGCTTTTTCTAATTCAGTTTCTGTAACTATTTTTCCAGCTTTACTTGTTTTTTTGAGTGAATATAAAAAATTAGAAAATTCCAAATAACCTGGGGGAATTAATCCTTTTTTCACCAAATGTTTCCTAAAAGCAATGTATGCTCCTTCTCCTGATTTTAAACCCATACTCTTCAATGTTGCTTTAACTGTCTTCTCAAAAGCTTTTTCCAACTCATCTACATCCTTTTTAGACTTCTCTTTTTTGAGTTTTTCAAATAATTTCTCCATAAAAAGAAGGTATTCTTTGGCTCTTTTCCAATGAAGATCCAATTCTTTACCTGAAATATGTTTTTTCTTGTGTTCCACATCCTTCCTTAATTGAACAATTTCACTTAACCAATTAACATATTTTAAAGGCATAATCCCTTTCGAAACAAAGGTTCTTTTCAAAAGTGGAGCTGTTTCTGAATAAGTGCTAGGAGAAGCACCATCTAACATCAATAATGCTTGAGCGGGATTTAACAAGAGATAATAAATATTTTCTATAACAATTTCTTCTAATTTAGATTCAATTTGTTTACCCAATAATCTTGAAGAGCTAATAAATGTCTCAATTGCTTCTGGTGTAGGAGTTATTTTTCCCATTTTCAATAATAGTTTCCATGGAACAAACAAACCCCTATCATAAATTGGAACACCATCTCTCAATAAAGTAAAAATAACCGGATTTGCTTTTTTCAAATAATCCCAAAATTCAGTTAACAAGTATGCTTGGATTGTGAATTTTTTATCCATTTTTCTTGCAGTCATATTAACTATTCCAAATAGTCTTTGCTTTGCCTCAACTCTTGTCATTTCTCTCAAATCTGTATCATCTACTACAACTGCTAAATCATAATCACTTGTCTTCTTTGCTTCTCCTCTTGCCCAAGAACCAAAAATAATAACTGAAATTATGTACTCAGGGAATTTTTTATTGATTTCAGTTGAAAAGTTATGAGATGTTCTTAACATTTGTAAAAAACCTTCGTCATTAACAATCTTAGATTCTAAAACTCTTTTAGTTAATTTTTCATTTTTCGTATGAAATGCTTGAAATATCTCGGAAAGAGCAATTCCGGGGCCTTTAGCTCCTTTTAAATCATTGAAAATTCCTACTTCTTTACCATTTTCTTTAATAACTGCTAAGAATTTTTTAGCCATAAAAGCAAGATACATGACTTAAATAAAAATATTAGTGTTGTTTAAATCGGAGTAAAAGCCAAGCAACTACAAAAAAGCAGATTAAGTACATCAAATTAAGTTGAACCATTGTTGAATTCAAAGAAAAATCATAACCAAAAACCATTGACTGTTTTAACAAGGTTATTTCATTACTTAATGGAAAGACATCTGAAATGAATTTGAGTGGAGGTGGGAACAATTCTCTTGGATAAAACATCCCAGACATAAACAAAAATGGAAGAGTCAATAAAAGAGCTGTTAGAACTGCTATTGCTTGATTCTCACTAAACAATCCAATTAAAATTCCCATCAAAACATTGATACTTGCAACAATAATTAATGAAAAAACAAGAGCAAAAATATTGACATTTAACCATGAAGCTGACAAAAATAAAGGAAACACTGCCATATACTGAAAAATCAATACGAAATCAAAGAAAATAATCTTTGACAAAAGATATGTTACACTAGAAGTTTTTGAAACTTTCAAGCGAATTATGAAATTGTCTTCTTTATCTGAAAGAATATTGGAAGATACTAACAATAACGCAGTAAATAGGGATAAAATACCAAAAATTAATGCTGCACTAATACCCGATTCATTCTTTAGATCATATGCTCCTACCTTATTTACAACAACTGGTTCAGTCACAAAACTAATGTCCATTGCTTCAATTGTATTCAATGCTTGTTGGATCTCTTGAACTTGATCTGCCACACTAGAAATTCCATACCCTAAAAATCTTATGGAATCTAAAACAGTATAGGCACTTGAAATAATTAAATCTGCTTTTTGTGTTTCTGTCTTTACAACATCTCCTGCCTGTCTTAACAATGCATTTTCATAATTTTTTATACTTAATTGGAAAAAGAAGTCCAAATAATTAGATAGGACTGGATTAGAGTTATCATAATAAATGAAAATGTCTGATTTATTCAATGTGGAAAGTTTTTGGAAAAAATCTTCTGGGACTAATAATCCTAAAAATATTTCAGTATCTCTTACGCCTCTTGCTAGATTTTCATCACAAGGTTCTGAATATTGAGTTACTGAAAAAACACTGCTTAATTCACTAACTAAACTAGAAGAATGTTCACTAGGGTCTAAATTACAAACACCTACATTAATAGCAATTCCTGGTTCCATGGTCATACTTGTTTGATAAAATACTCCAAAAATTATCGGGAGAGCTAAAACCATAACTAAAAATTTCTTTTTTCTTAACAAGAGTAAGTATTCTTTCAACAATAAACTCTTCAATTTGGAGTTTGGTAGTTTTATTTTCATGTTTCAGCCACCTTTAAGAATAAATCATTAATCTCTGGTTCCCTGATTGACAAAGTCTTATGCTCAAATCTTCTCAACAATGTTTCTAATTTTGCTCTTTTTTTCTCATCAATTCCAAACCAAAAAACATCAACTTGTTTTGATAAAATGTCAATATTATGGATATTACAATATCTTTCAATTTGTTTTTCTTTCTTCTTGCTAATTTTTTTGAATTTCACTTCATAAATATAATCTAAATTGACTTTTTCTCTAATATCTTCTACATCACCCATAACATATTTTTTACCTTCTTTTATGACCAACATTCTATTACAATTTTTTTGAGCCTCTGTTAATAGATGTGTAGTCAAAATAACTGTACTTCCTCCTCTTTGCAGTTTTTTAATGAATCCCCACAAAAGATTCCTGTTAAAATAATCCAAACCCGTAAAAGGTTCATCTAAAAATATTAGTTTAGGTTCATGAAGAATAGATACTATAATATTCAATCTTGTTTTTTGACCTCCTGATAAAATAGAGGACAAATCATCGATTTTATTTTCCATTTCTAATTCTTTCAAATAATTGGTTCCTTTCTCAATACTTCCCTCATCTGATAATCCATTCAAAGAGCCAAACAAGAGAATATTTTCTCTAACAGTTAATTCACTGAAAAAAGACAGGTGTTGTGGACAAAAAGCCATTTTATTTTTCATTTTTCTAATTGATTTTCCATATGCTCTTATCTCACCTGAATTCTTTTTGAATAGTCCTAAAATAATCTTCATTAAAGAGGTTTTACCAGAACCAGAAGGACCAACTATTGCAAAAGTATCTCTCTTCCTAACACGAAACGTGACGTTTTTGATAAGATTATTAGGTCCACCATACAGTTTCTTAACTTCTAATGGAAATTCTCCTATTCTTTTCCTGTCCCAAAACTTCAATCTTTTCAAAAACTTAGTGAGAGTTTTCTTAACCATTAGTTAAAACATAATCATGCTATTTAATATTCTTTTTGCCTAACATTAAAGAGTCTAAGCTCAACAAAAATGATTATTAAAACTTAATATATTGTCTAGAAATAAGTTAAAGAAAACTTTAAGAATGCAGTTATAATACTTTTTTTACATGGCAAGGATAATTGGGATTTTCTCTGGAAAGGGTGGAGTGGGAAAAACAACCACAGTAGCAAATCTTGGTTCTTCTTTAGCTCATGATTTTGGAAAAAAAGTTGCCACTATTGATGCTAATACTTCTGGTTCTTCATTAGGAATTCATTTAGGAATGCATTTCAACCCTGTCAATCTCAACAATGTGTTAAAAGGAGAAATTACAGAATGGGATGCATTAAGTGAACATGGATCAGGTATGTGGGTTTTACCTGCCTCTATAAAACTAAAAGATTATTTTGTTGATCATAGTAAACTTCCAGATGTTATTTCGAGAATTTCAAAAAGATTTGATATTGTTTTAGTAGATACAGCTCCAACAGTAGGAAGTGAAACTGCTTGGACTTTCAACGCAGTAAGAGAAGGGATTATTGTTACAAATCCCGATTTACCTTCAGTAATTGATTCATTAAAAATGGCTAAAAGAGTCTCAGACCACAGCATAAAAGTATTGGGAGTAGTTGTCAACAGATCTAAGAAAAAACAATCCATGACTAATTCAGATATTGAAAAATTAATGGGGTTACCAATAATTTCTGAGGTTCCAGAAGACAAAAGTATTGAAAAAGGAATTAAATTTAATGTTCCTTCAGTTCATTTATATCCACATAGTAAAGCATCAATTGCTTTCAAAAGATTAGCAGGAGATATAGTTGGGGAAGAGTTTGAGACTCCCGGGTTTTTACAAATGTTCAGAAGGAGGATTGGATTGTGATCGAAAAAATTAGAGAAATAGTAGTAGAGGATTTTGAATTATCTGAAGTTCAACCAATTGAAAAACATATAAAAGAAATAAGCAGAATCAAAGGAAACGTAGATTCATTAAATAAAACTCTTGAAAAATTGCAATCTCATGGAGTTAGATCAGTTATTTTTGTTAGAAAAGATAATAATGTTATTAGAATTCTAGCTGAAGAATTTTTGAATATTTCTGAATATGGGGAATCAAAAGTTAAAACCACAAATTCTGGAAAAGTAGGAATAATAAGATTTGGGGGCACAAAAGTCTTAGCTCATTTAAACGATGAACAAACAGAAGAATTAATTGCAATGAGAAATCCTTTCAACTTTTGGTATTCTGAAGCTATTGCTACTAATCTTGGAGAATTTTACAATGTTCTTGAAGATTTATCTGAAAAATCTCTAAAACATCATTTTAAATCTAAAGATTTCTCTAGCTGGTTATTTTTGATAGGTGAAGAAGAAATTGGAAAAGAATTTAGGAAAATTGAAAAGCAAGAAAAATATGAAAAAAGGACCAGATCTTTGTTAAGAAAAACTCTTCTCACTCATGTTGAAGACGAAATAAAGAGAAGATTGAATGTATGAAATCTCCAATCCCTGAAAAAGATCAGCATTTTATGATTGATGAACCTCTATTAGATTTTATCTCTGATTTTGGAAAAGATAAAACTGTTTTAGAAATTGGTGGGGGGTCTGGGAATCTAACAAAATTTCTTATAAAAAAAGCAAAAAAAGTAGTTGTTATTGAAAAAGATCAAAGATTTGAAGATGAATTAAAGAAGATCGGAGTTGAGGTGATAATTGGGGATGCATTAAAATTGAATTGGCCCTCATCAGAAGTCCTAATTTCTAATTTACCATACAAAATATGTGAAGCTTTAATAATGAAATTTTTGAGAAATGATTTTGAATATATTATTGTGACTTTCCCAAAGAAATTGTATGAAAAGTTTGAAGATACTAAAGCAGGAATTTTCTATTCTGAAATGTTCAAAATAAAACTTCTTAAAGAAATATCAAAAGATTCTTTTGAACCAAAACCAAAAACAAAGTCTGTTCTATTAAAATTGGAGAGAAAACCATCTGATAATTTATTATCAAAAACAATAGAGCAATTTGATAAAAAACTAAAAAATGCTTTGAGAGAATCTTTCTGTCATTTTAATATGAATAAAAAAGAAGCAACCATGGCAATCAATTCAATGAAACTTAATGATGAAATTCTTTCAAAAAGAATAATAAATTTGACTAATGAAGAAATCCATGAATTTATCCAAAAGTTAGGTGAGTTGCCTAAGAATTACAATTAGTTTTCTTTATTTTTCCGCTATTAAGAAACATATAGCAAGAATATGCTGATTTAGATCCTTGAGAAGCTGCAGTGATTATTTGCTTGAAGTTAGTTTCATTGGTCACATCTCCTGCTGCAAAAAAACCTGGTAAACTTGTTTTCATGTCTTTATCTACTATGATATAATCTTCTTTATTCACCTTGACTCCAATTCTCTTAGCAAGAGAAGTAGAAGGAATGTCTCCTACTTCAATAAAAACGCCATCTGTCTTTAATTTAGTCTTTTTCTTAGTATTAACCTCTTGAATTATTATGGACTCCACTTTGTTTTTACCTTTTATCTTAACAGGAGAATTATTGTAGATAACTGAAACTTTTTTTGAAGAAAGAACTCTTTTTCTCATCATAGGTTCTCCTCTTAATTTATCCTTTCTATAAATTATAGTTACTTTTTTAGCATGATCTTTTAGAACAAGAGCTCCCTTTAAAGCAGTATCAGAACCCCCTATAACTACTACTTCTTTGTTTTTGAAAAATGCAGCATCACATGTAGCACAATAGCTAATTCCTTTTCCTAACAAATCATCTTCTCCAGGGACATTTAATTTTCTTCTAACAGACCCTAAAGCTAAAATAACTGATTTTGCTGAATGTTTTTTAGTATCAGAAGTTATCACCTGGAAAGTTCTTCCTTTTTTTTGAATATCTAAAACTTCTGCAACCATTGTTTTTGCTCCAAATGTTTCTGCTTGTTTTTTGAATTTATTCATCAATTCAATTCCATTTATCTTTAAAAATCCGGGATAATTTTCAACTAGATGTGCTGTTGTTGCTAAACCTCCAGGTAATTGGGATATAATCAATATTTTTAGGTCATATCTAGCAGCATAAATACCAGCAGATAATCCTGCAGGACCTGCTCCCACTATAATGACATCATAAATCATGATTATAAATACGATGAAATCATTTATAAAATATATTGATTAAAAAGACTTATTATGTGGGTTTTCTCGATTCAAATCATGTCCTTAGCAAAAACAATGCGAGTAGTAGATCCTGTTTTAAGAAATATTACTGATGAAATTTCAAAAAAAGAATACACAGAATTAAGTCAACTAGAAAAGCCCTTAAAAATAGATTTTGAAAACCCTATAAAAATTGTTCCAAAAGACAATTGGGGGGAAGAAAGAATTTACAGAAATGACGATATTTGTGTTAAAATATTAGAAATAGATAAAGGAAAAAATCTGAGTTTACAATATCATCCAGGATCTAAAGAAAAGAAAGGAAAAGAAGAAGTATTTATGGCTTACAAAGGAACAGTTTATACTCTATTCTTTCCCCCAAAACCAGAATTAGCATATATGAAAACTCCAAAAAAAGTTGAAGGATCTCTTATTTGTCCTTCTCTTGAAAATTTAATGGTTTTAGATCAAGAAGAAAAATTTCAAGTTAAATTAGAATTACCATTTAATTCTGTTCATCAATTATATTCAGAAAATGGGGGGTCTATTGTAGAACTATCTACAAAATTTGAAAAAGACAGCACAGAAAGAATTGATTTTGGGCTCCATAATAACTTTCTCTCATTAGTGTTTCAAAAGAAAATACAATTTCTTCAAAAACAGGCATTAGATGAACTTCTCAGTTAAATAAGGTAAAGAAAAGTTATACAAAATAGACCATTCATATGTTATCAAGGAATAACCACTTCCCTCTGTTTTATTCTCATTTGATAATTTTATCATAAAAGCAATGGTTTCATGATCTAGTTTAGACTCAACTATATTTTTTGGGATTAAAATTTCCATCCATTGATTTGTTAGAGGAGACACTTCTCCTGCCAACACTCCTCCTTCTAAAAATTCCCAATATCTTGAAATATCGACTCCTTGTTTATCAGAAACACTTCCAAAATCATCAATAACATAAACAGCCAAACTTCCTGGATTACCTGTTCTCTCATTACATCTAATATTAAAAGTAATGTCTTCTCCTTCCCAATTTGAAATATTAAAACGATAAAGGCCTCTAGAAGTCATATCGTTGTTTAAACCAATAAAAACGCCACTAATTTCTCCTTCTAAATCACCTATACTTAGATTATATTGAGCATTATATATCCTAACAGCTCCATCATCTTTTTCTCTAGCAATTTCAGATAATTTAACAATATTTGTTGGAGAAGTACATCCCATTACAAATATAATCAACAATAAAACAATTGAAAATTGCATTAATTTCATAAAATAAAGAGAGGGTTTTGATTTATATTTTTACTTAACTTTATTCAAAATTATCATTGTGACTGTTTTTTCGATTCCTTTAATTTCTCTCATCTTTTCCGAAACAAATTCACCTAATTCAAAAACATCCTGAGCTCTTACTTTCAACAAAATATCTGCTTCTCCTGCTACGATATAAACTTCTTGAACTATCTTTTGATTTAATAATTTTTTAGCAATTCCCTTTAATGTGGCTTTATCTTTTCCAGATGTCTTTTCTTTGAGATAAACATGTATAAACGCTGTTATTGGTCCTGTTTTCTTAGCTCCTCCTAATTTTTGGAGTCTTTCATAAACAGGAAATATAACTTCACTCATAAAAGATTAAACCACTAACAAACATAAAAACCTTTCCCTGTTCTACTAAAACTATTTAAAAAAGTTTGAATATAATTCATTTATGAAGAAAGCCATTTTAGCTGTTTTAAGTATTTTTATACTAAGTGCTTTTGGAACAGCTTTTGCAGCTGACCCTGTGCTTATTTCAGTTGCATATGGGGAAGATGTCATATTAGTCTCAAATTTAAACTATGCAGATAGTATGATAGCAGGAGTTGTTGCCAATAAAATAGGCGCTAGTGTTTTTGTGATAGATAAAGACACTGTTGCATCAGAAGTTATGTCTGCAATTGAAGACATTAACCCTGAAAATGTTTACATTTTTGGTGGACCTGCAGTTGTTAGTGAAGAAATAGAAGATTTCTTTTCAAGTTACAATGTTGTCAGATTTTTTGGAATGACAAGATATGGAACTGCAGCAGAAGTTGCAAGATATTTTTGGGCAGAAGGAATTGATAGAGCTATTATTGTAGCTGACACAGAGGGAAATCCAGAAGATGGAAATCCTGATTTAGTTGCCTTAGCCAAAGAAGAAGCTGCTTCAGAAGTAATTCCTTTGTTATTTGTTCCAGAAGGAGAATTACCAACAGATGTAAATAATACTTTGAATGAATTGGGAATTGACAATATTACAGTAATTGGGGGGAATGATACATTAAGAACAAAACTCCAGCAAGCAAATAAAGCTGTAGAATCCTTTACAGGAACAGCTACCCAATTAAAGGAAACCATTCAAACAAGGGTAAAAAACAGAATAACAAACAGATGGGGACAAAATACTCCATTAGTTATTGTTGCAGCAGGAAATTGGACAGATCACATAAATGCACCAAGTATACCAAAAGGAAGAGCTCTTTTAGTATGGTCTGAAAGCGAAATAGATGATACAGTAGATACTGTAAAAGAAGCCAATTATTCTAAATTATTTGTTGTTGGAAAAAGAGCATTAGCATTAGAAATAGTGAATGTTCTTGAAGCTGAAAACATCACTGTTGACCACATTGTTGGTGTTCCAAAAGATGTTGCAATCTTAATAAGGAATAGATTAAACCAAACAATAGGAAATCTCAGTGATAATTGGAAAATTAATTTAGGAACAATAACCAACGCAATAAGAGATAACTGGCCAGCTATTGTAAGAAGGTGTAATGAAACACTACATCAATTCAGAATATACAGTGCAATAATTCCTAGTGTTGCAGAAGAAACCATTGATGAAACAATTTCCACATACCAAGATGGGGATTATGTTCAAGCAATGAGAAAGTGTTACCAATTGATACAATTAAAGAACAAATATGTGTGGAAATATAGAAACCAATTGAACAAAACAGTCAATCAATTAGTTTCAGATGAAAGCACAACAACCAATACAGCTAGTTTAGATGCTGAATTAAGGGGTTTATATGCAACACTGACACAAGCTCCATCAATAAGTTCTGTATCAAATGTAAATATTGCATCAGTACAAAGACAATCAAGAGAGTGTGTATTGGCTTTAGGATCTGCTAAAGCACTTTACTTACAAAAAAGGTATGTCTTAGCTAAACAAACCTTAGAAGCAGCAACAAGATTATGTCAATAATCTTTCTTTTTTATTTTATTCAATAGCAACTGGCTCTGCCCCACTATGCCAAGTAAATCTTGGTCTTATCTGAATTGGATACACCTTTTCTTGTTTATCATCCAAAACAATTGCAGAACCACCTATTCTAGGTAAATTATCAAGGTATTTTTGAAGAGCATATGGTAAATAAGAGTGCATTACTACATTAAGTGCATCCACATCTAATTTTGAAGTAACTCTATGAGAAATTATTAGATCTGATTGAGTCATTACATCAGTGTGAATTTTTCCTGGTTGTTGTGTTGCTAATACTAATGATATTCCAGGTTGTCTTCCTTCTCTAATTAGTTGAATTAAAGGCCCTGTTGCTATTGTAGAACCTTCTCTTGGTAAGAATTCATGTGCCTCATCTATAAAGAGCCATACCAAAGGAACCTGTTTTGTCTTCTTTTCTTTGTAACTTATTTTAAAATATCTCCAACCAGTTTGTATTTCTGATAATTCTTCAATCTTCCTTGCATCCATTCTTTCACGAAGAATTCTCCTAGATAATAAAGCTACAACCAAAGATCTTATACTAAATCCTTGAGTTGCATGACTATATTGAGAGACATCGAGAACCGAAACCTTTCCTCTTTCCAACAAAAAAGTCAAATCTGTCCCTTTTTCATCAAAAATACCCCAAGAATCAGCTATTTTAAATCTGGAAACAGCAGAATCTTTCATTATTGAGTCTGATTTTTCATCTCTTTCAACCTTATCAATTATATCTTCTATTGAAAATTCTGTTTTCCCTTTTTTTAGTTCTGTAATAACACGAGTCATCAATATCCCTATAGGATGGTTTAAATCCAACTCAAAAATAATACACCAATCCATTGGCTCTAATTCAGAAGGTTTTATTGAAAAAGCATGGTCTACAGGTATTCCTTTCTTCTTCATCTCATTAAATTTACCTTTTGGAACAAATACTCTAACATTTTTGCTCATATCTTTTGGTTCTATCTTCCAATCCTCTAAAATATCTGTTTGCCTATAATTAGGAAATTTCATGCTCCAATAGATTCCCATAGTGTCTAAGAATATGCATGAAAGATTGTCTTTAACCTCATCAGGCATCTCAGAAACACCTTCTGCAATTACTCCCATAGTATAAGATTTCCCAGAACCCCTCTTACCCGACAATAATAGAACATGGGGTCTTGAAACATCAAGATAAATCTCATTTGCTAAAGAAGTTGTTTTACCCATTGTGATATATTGTTTACCAATAAAAACAGATCCTTTCAAACCAAATTTTTCTCTATCATCTGGATTTCTACCTATTACAATTTGATGAGCCATATTTAAGAATATCAAGCATTCTTTAATATAGATTTTTATTTGCAAACCATTTAGAATAATCATGAAGGTAGAAGAAGCAATCAAAAAGAGAAGAAGTGTAAGGAAATATTTAGACAAAAAAGTGGAAAAAGAGAAAATCCTAAAAATACTTGAAGCAGGGAGATTAGCCCCTTCTGCTATGAATAAGCAACCCTGGGACTTTATTATTGTTCAAGATCAAAAAACAAGGGAAAAAATAGCCAAGGATACTTTTTTTGCGAGATTTCTTGATCAAGCTCCACTTGTTATTGTTGGTGTTGGAGACCCACAATTAAAATACTATAAAATAGATGTATCTATTGCCTTACAAAATATGGTTCTGCAAGCAACAGAATTAGGTTTAGGGTCCTGTTGGATTGGTGATTTTAGAGAAGAAAAGGTCAAAAAACTTCTTAACATTCCTAAAAAAAAGAAGATTGTTTGTCTAATTTCTGTGGGTTATCAACGATTAGAAAGAACTAAAAAAGAAGAAGTCTTAAGGAAAATCAGCAGAAAGCTTGTTCCACGCAATAAAAAGCCTCTTAAAGAGATAATACATTGGGAAAAATATTAATTTAGAAATCTTTATAAATAACCACTAATTCGTAGTTAATTATGGAAGAAAAATATTTACGATTTATGGATTTACATGATATTAGTGAAAACGACAAAAGTAGAAAATTAAATTCATATAGTAAAAGACCATTTCCAAGAAAAATTAATGTTGGTAGACAATCTTGTACAATAGACAGAGAAAAAATAGTGAATTTAGAAAGGAAGTTAAAAAAACAAGGAATAGGTAAGGGACTTCTTGACAGAGTAATAATTAGTGGACTTACTCTCTGCTCAAAGTATGAGTCAAGTCATCAGTAATTAGTTTTTTAAACATTTTTTCATTCTCTTTATTATGTTTTTTTTAATTTAAAAATATTTATAAATAATCACTGTTAAGTAACCAATATGAAAAATATAAATTATATAGCTTATAAAATGAGAGATATAGAATTAATTAATGAAGAAGTCAGTGAATTATTCAAAGAAATAGAGATGGATATCGCTTGTCAAGAAGCTGGATTATGTTCGGAATTTTTGAATGACATGGGTGATAATGGAATGGTGTCTGCAGAACAAACGAAATTTTTAGAAGATACAAAGTATTTGCCAAGATTAAGGGCTTTTACTAAATACGGTTCGAAATAATCTTTTTTTATAATGTTTTTAAATCAATTCTTTAATTATTAATAATGCCTGGATCGCCTAGTCCGGTATGGCGCTTGCCTCGAAAGCAAGTGGGTTTATCCCCTCGCAGGTTCGAATCCTGCTCCGGGCGTTGAATTCACTCTTTCATCTTTTTATAAATTTCCCAGAGCCCCCAAATAAAAATGAAGGAGAAAGTGATAATTACTAATAACCCTATAAGGAAAAAGCCAGGTAGTTCTATTGAAAGGAGGGTAAACAAATAACACATAAAAGCACACGTACCCATTACAGATATTCTTTCAGAATAATACTTAAAATTAGGAAATATTCCCTCTTGATTTCTTTTTGGAATTTCTTCTGAAAAAATAAAACCCAATAATGCCAGTAATAAACCCACCAACGTACCTAAGAGTGCCCAAGGGTTTGTAGTTTTATTTTCGAAATCAACTAAACTATACAAAGAGATAACGAGAATTGTTAATCCTAAGGCGGTAACAACATTCACTGGCTTCTTCTTTTTGGTTCTTTCAATAAGTATAGTCACTATAATAATTTTATTAATTCATAATTATTAAAGGATTCTATGAAAAACAAAAATCCTGAGAGCGTCCCCGCAAATTCCTTTAAGAACAACCTCAAAGACCCAGTCGCAGGTTCGAGTCCTGCTCCTGGCGTAATTATTTATTCTACTAAAAATATGAAATATTATGTCTAAAACTACACCATTTTATATCGCTTATCTAAAATTTGCTGAAAAAGCATTAAAGGACCCCTTAAGCTTTAAGGAAGGTGTTTTAGAAAAAATAGCATATGAACCTTTTCCAGAAAATCCTAAAGAAATTAAAGAAATAAAAAAAATCGCAAGGAAAATATTAGAAAAATATGTAAAACCAAAAAAGTATGGTCTTGCCGAAAAGATTATTGAAGCAACAGATATTGATGGATATACTGATTATGATGAAGATTTCTTTTATCAATTTGGTAGTTTTAGGGACACTACTAAAATACATTCAGGAGAAGTTTATCAGACATTAGATAAATTGGATTACAAAAAAGATGGAGGAAAACTAACGAGAAATGTTAGATAATTTAGGAGTTCTGTTTTGGGAGTTATTGATAATTATTTGACAGTTAGAAAAATTCTGGCGGAAAAAATTCCAGAAATGGAAAAAGATATGGAAAAATATATTTCAATTTTAGACCAAAAAAAATGGTT
Organism: Candidatus Parvarchaeota archaeon; assembly: GCA_017608385.1. Lineage (GTDB taxonomy): Archaea > Nanobdellota > Nanobdellia > B33-G15 > B33-G15 > JAFCFZ01. The sequence goes on along the minus strand of JAFCFZ010000009.1, from coordinate 36,064 downwards.
TAAAAAAGAAGTTAGAAGTTCAGTTAAGAAAGAGATAAGAAAAAGATTTAATCAAATTTCTGATATGGATGACCCTTTTTGGGTAAGTTCTACAAGGAGAATATGTGGAACACCAAAAGAGAGGAGAAGAGATGGACTTCGAGAAACAGTAAGATTCTGGGAAGGTGAAATGAAGTCAATCGCAAGAAAAGTAGCTGATACTTCATCTATTCCAGATTTATATGAGAGGTAAGTTATTATTAACTTATTATAATATAATTTATTATGACAAACAAATCACATCCTGAGAATTCCCTCGCAAGTTTCCCTAAAAGTGGGTCTAAATCCCCAGTCGCAGGTTCGAGTCCTGCTCCTGGCGTACTTATTTTCTTGAATAAGATTGTAAATGATTAAATGTTTTTTGAATACTTTTTCCTTTTGGTGTTAGTCCAGAATAAACTGCTATTGCTGCTGTTAAAGCTCTATGAACACATCTACCTTCTAATGTCAACTTATCTGGATTATGTGGAGATACTCTCAACTTTGCACCTAATTCTACATGAATTCCTTTCCCAACTTTACTAAAAGATCCTTCCTCTTTAGCTTTTGATGCTCTAAAAACAATTTCAGCATCACCTACTCCTTTTTCATCAATCCAACCAACTCTCTTTCCCTCTTCTTTGAAAGTTCTCTCTTTCTCAAATTTGACTCCTTCATACAATAAATCTTTGATAAATTGCTCTTCCTTTTTACTCATCCCTTTTGTAGCAATTTCAATATATCCTTGTTTTCCACTGGTATTTTTCTTACCATGAATTTCAACAAGAAAAGTATCATCATAACCCTGCAATAAAGCACCTAACCCTTCTTTAGATTTAACTTTTTTTGAAACTTCTTCCACTTTTTTCATATACGCTTCAAAAGCCTGTTTACTTTCTTCTGTATTTCCTGGTCTATTAATATCAACTTTTCCAATTTTTCTACCTTTCATGGTTACTGCTAAATCTGGATTCCCATACAGAGCACTACTCATTAATTCTGCAATTCTACCTGTATTTCTATCATAACCATCGTGTGGTGCAGAGATTACAACGCTCATAATTTTAGTTAGAGATATAATATTAAAAATTCTTTGAAGTGTATGAAAAACCTTTTCGCAGTAAATTTAGTCTATTAATAAACTTTAAAAAGCCATTTTCAGTTTTAATTATCTAAAAGGAGTGGTAAAATGATTGAAATATTACATTATGGAATTGGTACAGTTAAACATGTTGAATATACTCCCAATATAACTATGGGCTTATTTGGTTTAGAAGAAGGAATTAATCTAAATATAGATCTTAGTAGCAATGAAGATGAGAGAAAAATAATTCCTGGATCAACTATTGCATATAGAGCTTATGGTGACACAATATTTTCTATTGCAGAAATAAATGAGTTTTCAAAGAAAAACCCCGATTTTCCAACAAAATTTGAGAATGTACTTAAAAGTCAAGATTGGAGAAATCCAAGATCTGGGGATAAAATCATAGATCATAGAAGATAATTCATTTAGATTTATGAAATATTTTTTCTTTTATATTATTATGGAAATCACAAGCAAGAATCCTGCTCTGTGTTACTATTTTTTATAAACAGTATATCCTCTATCTTTTTCCTCTTTAATCTTTATTTTTCCCTCTATTTCCATTTCATTAATGATAGTATAGTAGATTTTTGGAATTCCTTTTTTTTCCCCTATGTTCTCACCAGATACAGGTTTAAAACTATTATATGAAACCCTTGCAAGACCAAAGGGACTAATTCCTTCTTTTGGAATATTTTTCAAAATATTTTTCTTAAGTCCTTCTCTATCCTTTTTTTCCATAATGTCTCTAAATAAACAGATTTTATAAAAATATCTTTAATATTGTAATAATTATAAGAAGTAACATCACAAACCATTCTAAAAGCAACATTAAAGCAATAATAGAGATCCCGCTCCAGGTATCTATTTTTAGTTAAAATAATATAACTATACTTTTTTAAGGTACCTTTTCTTGTTAATATTAAGTACAAATATTTAGACGTTTATTTAATGGGATAATTTGTTTAATTAAATTTGAATGAGTATCATAGAGGTTTATTAAAATAACAAAAAAAACTATTTTGATCCAATATATGGATGGAAGAGAAAAATACGCTGAATTTGATCAAATCATTAAAATTGATGAATCTGGAGGCTTTTTCAGTCTTTTTATTCCTGGAAGAGTTATTCTTTTTGATAAAAGAACTGTTAATAATGTAAGCGTTAAAAAGAATTAGTGGGAAAATATACAATTGTATAATAATCTCTTATTTTTCAAATAACAGTAATAAATGATTAGATTTTGATGGTTTGAACCAAATTTACCAAGCATTTTCGTAGAATTTTCCAAAAACATCTCTCCTTTCCTCAATGAAAGAAAATAAATTATTTAAATTTTCATTGAAAAGGATTATAAAATAGTTCTAATTCTAAATAAATATGGCAACAATGCTGCCTTTTTTTGTAATTTTAATAGCTGGATTAATCTTTTCTGAGATTTTCAAAAGACTCCATCTTCCTTATGTAACTGCATTAATCATTGCTGGAATTGTTATAGGACCATTTATGTTGAATCTAATCACTGCTGATGAGACTGTGACAGTGATGGCATCAATTGGAGTAATCTTCTTAATGTTTATGGCAGGAAGTGAAATTAAATCAAAATCATTTGAACAAATAGAAAAAAATGTTTTTATCCTTGCTTTATTGAATGGGGCTATCCCTTTTATCACAGGATATGCTATTGGTGCTTTTTTTGGATATAATTTCTTTACTTCAATAATATTGGGGGCTGCTTTTATCTCATCTTCAGTAGCAGTAATAATCCCTTCTCTTGAATCAAGTGGTTTAATGAGGACTAAACTAGGAAAAACAATTGTTTCCTCTACTGTGATAGAAGATATTTGCAGTCTTATTTTTCTTGCTTTGATTCTCCAAAGTTTCACTCAAAGAACCGCTCTCCCTCTCCCAATTTATCTTCCTATAATTGTGTTGCTTATTGTTATTTTGAAGATATTTATCCCAAAAATACAAAATGTTTATTACCATAAAAAAAGTGGAAAAGATTTGTTTGAGAGCGAATTACGGTTTGTTTTTGTTGTTTTATTAGCAACTGTTTTGTTGTTTGAATCAATAGGAATGCATGCAATTGTTGCTGGTTTTCTTATTGGAATAATATTAAGTGACTCAATTGGGCAAAAATTAGATGATAAAATAAGAACAATAAGTTATGGTTTCTTCATCCCAATTTTCTTTTTAGTCATTGGAATTCAAACAGACTTATCTGTTTTATTTTCAAGTAATTCAATTCTTTTGAGTTTAACAATAATTTTAGGATTATTATTATCAAAGATAATTAGTGGGTTTATTGGCGGAAAAGCAATGAAATTCTCGACAAATGAGAGTTTGTTGATGGGGATTGCTACAACACCACAACTTTCAACAACCCTTGCTATAGCTTTCTCTGCTTTATCATTAGGATTATTAGCCCCAGAAATAATTGCTTCATTAGTTATTTTGTCAATAATAACCACATTTTCAGCACCTTTAATGATAAAATCTATTGTTTCTGGGATGAAATCAAAATCAACATAATTGAAAAAAACATGTTAGAATATTATTCTAAAAGGGAATTTAGGTTATGCTGGATTGGATTTTGAGGTTTCCATTAAATCTGAATGATATTCTCCACATCACATAATTATTTTTAAAAGCTAATTTTCCAGTTTATATCTATGAAGGAGTTTTTAATAGACGAAATAAAGGCAATGGGAATCAAAAATGAAGATGTAATAAAAGCCATTAGAAAAATCCCAAGAGAAAATTTTGTGGAGGAAAAATATAAAAAATATGCCCATGGAAACTATCCTCTCCCTATTCCTAAGAATCAAACAATATCACAACCCTTTACAGTTGCTTTTATGGTGGAATTACTTGAACTAAAAAAAGGAGAAATGGTATTAGAAGTTGGTACAGGTAGTGGTTATAATGCAGCAGTAATGTCTGAAATAATTGGTTCAAAAGGAATTATTCATTCTTTAGAAATCTATGAAAAATTAGTGAATTTTGCTCAAAAAAACTTAGAAAATATAGGGATAAAGAATGCTAAAATATATTTTTCAGATGGATCAAAAGGATGTCCAAAAGGGGCCCCTTATGATAAAATAATTGTTACTGCTAATTGTCCAAATATTCCTGATCCCTTAGTTGATCAATTAAAAGAAGGAGGGTCTATGGTTCTTCCTGTAAAATCAATCATGACTAAAGTAACTAAAAAACAAGGTAATAATATAATCCAAGAGTACGGTGGTTTCTCTTTTGTGCCTTTGAAAGGAAAATATGGTTATACGCTATGAAAGGGATAATTAAATCATTGAAACGAGATAAAGTAATGAAAAAAATCATTGAAAATACTGAAATCTCAGAGTTAAAACCAAAAAAAGATTACTTCAACACATTAATTCAGTCAATAATGTACCAACAATTAAATGGAAAAGCAGCAGAAAGTATCTATAATAAATTTCTATTATTATTCAAAGAAAAACCAACTCCTAAATTATTATCAAAAGTAAGTCAAGAAGATTTAGCTTCTGCAGGAGTATCACGACAAAAGAGAAGTTATTTGTACAGTCTTGCTGGAAAATTTCTTGATAAAACCATAAAACCAGGACAATTCAATGATCAAACAGATGAAGAAATAATCGATGAATTAACTCAAGTGAAAGGAATAGGTAAGTGGTCTGCTCAAATGTTCTTAATGTTTACATTGAATAGAATGGATGTATTTGCCCCAGATGATTTAGGATTAAGAAAAGCAATAATGATTAATTACAAAATGAGTGAAATGCCAAAACCAAAACAAGCAGAAGAATTTGCCAAAAAGTGGGCACCTTATAGAACTATTGCTTCTCTATATCTATGGAAAAGTCTCTTAAACTAATCCAAAAAATATCGCCACACCCAATAAAACCATTATAACTCCAGATACTCCATGGAGATATCTTATGTTTTTCTTTCTCCATTTTGTAACATTTTCAACTGTAGAAACTCCGGCATAAACAATGAGAGTTATAACTAACATTGGTAAAATAAAAATAGCATTATACAAAACCAACCATGGTATTGTTGCAATAATTTCCATTGTTGACAAAATTCCTCCAGCTATCACATAAGGTCCAATAGTACATGGAAGTAAGAATAAAGTAACAAAGGAACCCATAACAAATGCACCTTTAGGAGAAGTTATGTTTTTTATGATTTTTTGTACTTTTGGTCTAATAAACATAGGCATTTCTGTAAACATTCCTCCTGGCTTATAATTAACAAAGTCCTTTATCTGTAAAAAACCCAAAATTATTGCAGCAAGACCAAGAAATTTATATAAGATAGGGCCAACCGAAGTCAATACTTGAACAACCTGGAATAGTCTAATTATAACTAATCCATAAATCATATACATCAAAAAAACAGATAAAGAAAATGCAATTCCACCAAGTATTATATTTTTCTTATCTTTTGGGTCATAAGTTATTATTGACAACAACATAAATGTCAAAACAGCAAGAGCACATGGATTCACTGCATCTACAGCAGCCAAAGAAACTATTTTTGGAACTGTTAATTGAGAAGGTAGAATAGTTTCGCAAGTTCCATTAATATTTCCCTCTGAATAAACTAGCGTAGGTATTGCCGGAGGAAAATTATAGGCAGAAGAATAAGTTCCAAGAGTTGGACCATTTCTTGTGTCTAATTTCACTTCATATTCTATAATCACTAAATTATTGTAAGAATTCAAAACATCTCCAAATAATTTAGGATCAGAGACAGCACAATGAGAACATCCTACTCCTGTAAGATAAATAGCACATATAGGTATAACACTCCTTGCTTGTGTTTCATCATTCCATTGAAAAATCCATGAACCTAAATTAATTGCATTATCAAATGTTCTTTGTGTTCCAGATAAAGCAACTGCCTCAGGAATTAAACTTGAATAAGACAGATTTTGAAGTATTTCATCTATCTCTCCAAAAAGAAGTGACTTCAATAAATTACTATCACTTGTTTCATTTATTTTCTTTATGAGAATTCTATTTTTTGTCCATATTTTAGGGTAACTTGATAAAACATTTAAATCAAGTTCTTGGAATGAAATAGATCCTTCTGGAAGAGGACATTCACTAGAACATTGAGAGTTTATCACATAATTGATATTATTTATAATATCTGTATCTCCTTGTAAAAATCCAGCACTCGCAGTAGATAACATTCCTAAAATAATTAGTAAAGTTAATACTTTCTTCATGAAAATTTCATAGATAGAAACAACTTAAATATTTTGGTTTCAATCACCAATAATAACTATGTTTTTTCATATTATACATATAATATCCTATAATTATTGAGAATAAAGCAAAAGCAATTATCAAAAAAGTCCATGGATTTTCTTGAACAGGAAGTTCAGTATCAAAGTATTGTGGAAATATGACAGGTACAAATTCCTCAGAAACTCCTCCTATCCCAAAATAACTCAAACCTGGTGTTTTTACTTCATAGTGAAACGTCTTTCCATCAAATCCTAAAACCTTAGTTGGAAGAGGTATCCATCCAAAATAATGTCTATAAAGAAAAACATTGAAATTTGAAATTGAATTTTCAGCTAACCAAGAAGCATTTACTTTAAATTTGATAGTAATGTTTCCATCAAAATCAGTATTACTAATATTTATTTTACTTATCTCAAAAAATTCATAGGGTTCAGCAAAAAAACCAAAACCATAACCAAATGGGAGCTGTTCTGCTTTTCTTACCCTCATAGATGAACCTGTATTTTTCTGGTCCTTTATCCTAAATTTTATTTCAGTAATACCTATTGTTGAAGAATTCAATAACATTATTATCTCTCCTTTATCAGAAAGATTTATCCAACTAGCTTCAATCCATCCCTGCTCTTCACTTTCTTGAATATCTTCTGGGACATATGTTATATTTTCTTCTTCTGTTCGATTAATAACTATTATTCCTCCCCCTGACCTACATTCAAACAATTCCTGTTGAACTGAAATTCCAGAACCATAACATATTCTTGTTCTTTTCATTGTTTGTAATCCATCCACGCAACTAGTTACTTCTAACCATTTAGTCCAAACTGAATAACAAGATGTATGAGTGGTATTAAATTGATTAAATGAGAATATAGTATCATTATAATTACCTCCATAATCTCTAACTAAAATAAAGTAAGTATAATTTTCTCCAGTATGAATATCATAATCTGTAAAATTAAGTTTATTATATTCTTTCTTTATTTTCTCATCATCTAATGAAGAATTAAAATTTGAAATATTGTTTGTTCTGAAAATTTCATAATAAATATGGCTTTCTGAAAAATTAGAATCAACACAAGAGTTAACCTCTTCCCAATTAATCACAACGGAACCATCTAAATTTGTAATAAAACTAACATTAGAAACAGAAACAGGCATTTTTGTGTCATTTGCTGTTGCAATAAAACTAGGAGACACAATTGATTTGTTTTCATTCTTATTATGGTCTAAAGAAGTTATAGCATACCAATAATTGCTGCCATGTCTTGTCTCTAAGTCCTCAAAAAAAGTATTGTTTGTTTCATAAATAGGAGTCATGCCCTCTGCTGTAGTTATCATTAATGATTTTCTATAAATTCTATAGTAAGTTGCATTTGGGTCAGGTAACCACTGAAGTTCAATGTAACCCTCCCCATCATTATCATTAACTCCACTCTGATTCAGAGGAGGAGCTGTTGTTGGAGCGGTTATATCTAAAGCTGTAAAAGAAAAATATGGAGAATCTTGGACATTTCCTGAGTTATCTTCTATTCTAAGCTTCCATTGATAAAACATTTCAGGTAATTCTAACTCAAAAAAATTTATTGAATTGTTACCTGTTGTCAAACCACTTTTATTAGGATAATCAATAAGATCCATTCTTAAATAAAGAGTATAATTCAAAACAGGATCAACATTGTCTCTTGTTGTAAAATTGAAATAAATTGGAACACTTACATTTGAGAGATCTAAAGGGCTAGTAATATTTACAAATTCAGGAAGATCTTGGTCAACATTCAGGTATACTTCAGTGGAATTATTACTATTATTTGCATGATCTTTTCCCATTGTTATTTTTAATTTGTATAATCCAGTTGAAAGTTGATCAGTCAAAAAATATGAACTTGAACCATTTTCTACAATTCCTGAAGAAATATTAACATCATTCATAAAAAAGGTGTAATTTATGGAAGAAGCAAAATTATCTGTTATATTAAAACTCATATTATAGTAAAATATATTGGTCCAAGAATTATTTGTGAGATTTATCATGGGAGTTGGTGGAGTAACATCAACATACAGCGTTCTTACTTGACTCGAATTTGTGAAATTAAAATCTGAACAATTAACATACCATTGATTTTGACCTTCTGGAATCGAAGAATTTGATAGAATAGTTGTTAAGGTATTATTAAAAACAGAATTATTGAATCCAAATAAATTAGAATTTACAATCAAATTACAAGAAAAACTGATATTAATCATGCTAATTGGAATAAAACTAAAAGTGTAATTAGTTGTATTTATCCAAACATCATCCAAAGGAGAATCCAAAGAGATGTATTGTGCTGTAACAACACCAACCATAGCTATCAAAAACACTATTATCAAAAGAACAAATGGTTTTTTCATTGTCTTAAATTATCGAAAGAAGGATTATCTTATTTATCTTGTGTTGTATAGAAAAATATTTAAACTCTCCATTTCCAAAAGAGTTTCTTATGGTGTTCAAACTAAAAGAAGATTGGGAAAAAGAGGATTGGACTAAAGACAAAGAATGGGATATTGACGATATAGGAGAAGACGATCAAGACGAGGACAATGATTAATCTCTTTCTTTCTTTTTATTTTCTTTATGAAAAACTTATTTAGTAGATAGATATTACAAAGATTATGAGCAAATTGCTTGAAAGAATGGTTCAAAACAAAATAGAAACAAGAAGAGCCAAAGAAATCTTATCAAAATATAAAAAAGCAAGATGGGTTGGAAGAGGTAGACATTCTGTTGTTCTAAAATCAGGAGATTTAGCAATAAAAATTGAGAAAGACGTCCCAGATTTTAAAGGAGCTTCAAAAGATGAAGCTTATTTTTTAAACAGATTGAATAAATATGGAATTGGTCCCAAATACAGAGGGTATAGTAATAAGCTTAGATATGTGAGATATGATTATGTTAAAGGAAAGTTCTTAATAGATTTTCTAAAAGAAGCAGATGAGAGAAAGATCAGAAAAATAATCAAAATATGTTTGGAAAAAGCATTCAAAATGGATTTGTTAAAAATAAACAAGACGGAATTTCACAAACCACTCAAACATGTATTAATCCACAAAAATGACGCAAAATTCATTGATTTTGAGAGGTGTCATTATACTACAAACCCAAAAAATGTATCTCAATTAATCTCATTTTTCTTCAAAAACAAAAACACTGCAAAGATTCTAAAAAATTACAAAAAGAACATAAGCAATGAAACATTTCAAAAAGTTTTGAAATCTCTTAATCTGGACTAATTATCCAACTAATACCCATCCTGTATCTAAAACTTTGTCTGAAAATCCCTTTACAAGGATTAATTGGTTTAATCCATCTAAACGAGTATAAGTCAAAGAAAATATCTCTTTAACTCCTTGGATGTCTTTATCAAAAACTAAAGCAACAAGAAATTCTGTTTTCACACTATTACTCTTTGTCCATCCTACCATCTCTAAATTATAAAAGTCAAAAATATCATTTGTTGTTGTACTCAAATCACAAGAATAAGTATTTTGTAATGGATATATTTCCATAAATGGATAATTTTCTAAAGTGTCTGTGGAATCTAAAACACACATAGTATAAACAGGAACATCATCTAAAGTTACTTCCAAATCAAGAGGTTGAACACAACCTAATGAGAATAAAATAAGTAGAAGAGGAATTATCTTCTTAATCATGTTTTTTTCCTGATCCTTAATAAATTAATAATGTTCCTAAAAAAACCAGCAATTGTAAATACTTCTTTCTTTCTTAATTCTCCTTTACTGATCATTCTCTTCATTGCTGTTCTCATCTTTTTTTCTTTTTCCTTGTCTTTATGGTCCATCTCATCAATTAATTCATCCATAAGTTTGAAAACCGCTTTCTTTTCATCTTCTCCAGCAATCTCTTTTTTTTCAGTATAATTTGATAATTCATACAATAAAACAGCACAAGAATGTGAAATATTCATTGTTGGATATTTATGATTGGTTGGGATGGTAACAACAAGATCGCATTTTTCCATTTCTTCATTGGTTAAGCCAATACTTTCTCTCCCAAAAACCAAAGCAACTTTTCCATTTATTTTAGATTTGAGTTGTTTGGGGGTCAAAAAATATCTATTAACATTATATCTTCCTCCTTTTTTTGCAGAAGTTCCTACAATAAAATCAAATCCCTTTGTATCAAATTTCTTCTTTATTTTTGCTTTTTCTAAGATATCTTTTGCATGAACTGACATTATTTTTGCTTCATCTCCTATTTCACAAGGATTAACTAATATTAGATCTTTAATTCCAAAATTCTTCATAACTCTAGATATTGATCCTACATTTCCTTCAGATTCTGGTTCAACTAGAATTATTGATATTTTCAACTTTTACCACCTTTGGTCTTGTTTCTGCGCCACAAACCTCACAAACTTTGTCTTTTTTTGTTTTCTTGCACTTATCGCAGTATAACCTTCTCTTAAATTTCTTTTTTATTCTTGTTTTTGTTTGGAAAAATGGAATATTCATCTGTAAACAAAGATTCTGAATATCGAAGTCATCAGTTACAATATTTGCCTTCAGATCCAAAGCAAGAGCAATAACACTTAAATCTGCTTCAGACAACACTTCTAAGTCTCCAGTTATCTTTGCCTGTTCCTTTGTCTCTTTCATGCTTGCTTTTGTGGGTGCTCTTAATTGTACTTTTTTTGCTTCTAGTAATAATTTAGTCCTAAAATCTCTTATTTCAAAATCAATCGCATAAGTAGTGAATATTTCTCCTACAAAGTCTATTTCTCCCAAATTAATGAAAGCAGACGCATCCAACACAAACTTCATTTTAATCTCATAGAACATAAGAAATTTAATTGTTTGTTATTTTATTTATTACATGTTTTTCCTAGATGAATTGATATATATTGCAGTGACTGTGTTAGCTCTAGGATATATCTTCATGGATTTTTTCAGAAGACCTTCAACCGAGTTTTATCAATATTTAAAACCAGGATGGAGAGAATTCAAACTATCTGCTTTAGCAGCCATTCCTTCTGTGGTCTTTCATGAATTAGGACATAAATTAGTTGCAATGTCCTTTGGAGGAATTGCTGTGTATAGAGTTCATGAACTATTATTTTTAGGTGTAGTTCTAAAAGCAATAGGTTTTCCTTTCATTTTCTTCATTCCAGCTTATGTCATTGTTCAAAACATATCAATTGCTTGGCAATTTGCACTAACAGCACTAGCAGGACCCTTAGTCAACTTATCTGTGCTAATTATTAGTCGGATAATTTGTAAGTATGAATTAGTTTCCGGAGATAAATACATGTTTTTCTTAGTGTTACAAAAGCTAAATATGTGGCTTTTCATTTTTAACATGCTTCCATTTCCAGGAACAGATGGTTATAATTTCCTGATTGGATTATCGGGAATGTTCTAATGTTTATTCTTTAATTATTTAAACAAAGAAGAATATGAATCTTTATGAGATGGGCTCAAGGATTTAGCCAAGATGAAATAAGAGATCTTGTGCTAGCATCTATTATTATTGGTTTCATTGCACACATCTTTATTCCATTTAGAATGGGGATATGGTATCTTAATTGGTTAATGGCTTCAATTGTTGCATGTGGATCATATGCTATTCATGGATTATCACAAAAAATATTTGCTGAGAAATTAAAATTCAAAACAGAATTCAAACTAAACCTAATGTTTGCTATTGGTTCTTTAGTGATCAGCGTTCTTTTATGGGTTCTTGATATTCCTCTTCTTATTTTAGTTGTAGGTGGCGTCTCAATCAAGAAACTAACTAGTTATGAAATAGGGAGAACTTACCAAGGAACTACAAAAGCTGAAATGGGTAAAATTGGTTTTGTAGGATTAGCTACTAATATATTTCTTGCAGTATTATTCAAGATTCTAGAGCCTCTTTCACCTGTTTTCACTGCAGGAGTTTATCTTAATCTATGGTTAGCTATGTTCAATACACTTCCTTTACCTCAATTAGATGGTCTTCATGTATTAGCATGGTCTTTAATTCCTTGGTCTATCCTTTTTTCAACGGAATTAGTATTGCTATTATTGATAGCTTTTATCCCTATAAGCTTCTTAATTCTAATTTTGATAGGTTTATGGCTATTTTTGTTTCTTTGGCTTCAAAAATACACTAAAGTTAACTTCTAAAGGTAAAAGTTAAATATAAAAAAGAAGTAGGAATATTTAGGATTGATTAAAATGACTGAAGAAAGAGTAAACTCAAGAAAAATTCTGAATAAAACAGTTGTTTCTAAATCGGGAAAGATGTTTGGAAAAGTGGGAGACTTAGTGTTTGAAACAAAGACAGGAGAAATAATTTACCTTGTACTTGATGGCCCAACTTCATTCGCTTCAAACTTTGAACTAGAAAAGGATGACAATGGCAAATATCAAATTCCATTCAATGCAGTGATTGCTGTTGGCGATTTAATAGTCGTTGCTGAGGAAGACATTGTATGAAAAGAATTCTAAAAAAAGAATACCGAATGTATTTTCTTGTAATAATTTTGTTATTATTGATTAATATCACATTCTTTGTGATAGTAGTCAGAATTAGTTCTTGTGATGCATATAAAATGGCTACACAATGTTTGTCAGAGTGTGGAGCAGATTGGACACTGAAAGATTATTTCTTTTATTGTTCTTGCTCATGTACCACAGGTTTAGGAACAACAGCAATAATGTAATCAACAGTAAACCTTCTTATTTTCTGTTTTCAAGAAGTATTTACAAATAGTACATATTTCCTTATTGATCTCTGTTCCAGAAACAATTCTTTTTGCTGAAACTCTTATTTTCTTTAGCGCCTTCCCATCTATTTTCTTATTTCCTCTTTTTCCTTTCAAATAATTAGAAATGGCTGCTTCACTTATGTGAAGTTTTTCAGAAACTTGTTTTTGAGACAATCCCAATTCTTTAACCATAACTACTGCTAACCTTCTTCTAATAACAGGCAATACTTTCCACATAGCATATTCACAAGCAATCATGAAATAATTCAACAATTGTTAATTTATAAGATTAGTGGAATAGTGGAAAAGTTAAGTGTATCCTTATAAATATATAATAAAACATATAAATTAACTAAGAAGGGCATTACCCTTCCTCTTTTTCTTTCATGGGGCAAAGCCCCTTTTTTCAATTGATAGTTACTTCAATTAGATAAATTGTCTTCCAAAGGAGTTACTCCTTGTCTAGCAATTATCCATAACTCTCTAGAAAGTTCTTGTAATTTTGATATTTTATCAGGAAGAAAAACGAAACTATTCATCGCCCCAAAACCCGTTTTCCCATAAACAAATGGATTAATGGGGTGTTTTACCTCTATCTCTCTTTGATCTAAATCCATTGAATTTAAATCATTTTCTTTACTTGAAGAAAATCTAATTACTCTATCTTTGTCTTCATCAATATCCAAATTCAAGTATGAGAAATCTCCCCCTAATCTTTTTTCCAAAGCAGATATTGTTTTTTCTTTTAGAGTAGCTTTACCCCCTATTTGATAAACATCAATGGCTACCTCAATAATTGACTCCTTAAATCCTGTTTTTCCTAAAAAACCTAGCACAACAGGACCTAATGTTTCAAAGTATCTAGGATTATAAAAATAAGGTTTACCTGAAAGATCAAAATCTACCTCTTCATAAATAGTATTTTCTATGGCTCTTGGACCTAATCCGGAATGATTTGGCTTAGAAACCTCACCTAAATAACCATAAACTTTATCATTAATTTCATCATAAAAACGAAATCCTATGTTTCCTCCTTCTGGAAATTCAACATCAATTCCTAATTCTTCCATAAATTCCTTAATATTTGGATTTTCTCTATACGACATTATGGAGAAGGAGGTAATTTCATATAAAAACCTTTGTATTTTTACCACTAATAAATGAGTATTATATATTCCAAAATCAATTTAAATCACCAAAAAGTAACTCAAAGAATGAAAGTAACCGTTGATGAAAAAACATGTATTGGATGTGGAGCTTGTGTTGCAATATGTCCTTCTATTTTCAAAATGAAAAACAGTAAATCAATTGTCAAAAAGTTAGAAGGAGCTCCTTGTGCAAAAGAAGCAGAAGAAGCTTGTCCAGTAGATTCAATAAAAGTCAAATAATTTTTTTGATTATTTCAAAGATCTTTGAAGGACTAGCTCTTCCTTTTAGGTCTGCTAAAACAAGACCAACTAATTTCCTATTGTCTACATCTTTATTTTTCTTAAGTACTTTTTTTATAGAGTATTCAATTCTATCTTCACTAACAAAAGAAGAGGTTATTTTCTCCAATTTCTTGCCTTTTGAAAGATCATTGATTATTTGGGGAATCATATTTTTACTTATCATTCCTTTCTCCAAGAGACTAATCACTGGAATAAGCCATTTTTCGTCTATTTCTATCTTCACTCCATAGTTTTTCTTATATTCATTAGGAGAACTCAATAACAAACTAGCAATAACACTTGGTTTTAATTTAGATTCTGAAATTAGCTTGTCAAAAAGTTTAGAATGTCCCGAACGAATTATTTGTTCTGTTTGTTCTGAACCTAATCCTAAAACTAAGTATCTTTCTTTTGTAGTCTCAGGTCTTTCAGGTAAATCTTTTTTTAATATCTTAACTCTTTTTGAGTCCACTTTAATTAGCAATAAATCTGTTTCAGGATACATTCTTGCAGATCCTGGCATTGGTCTTAAGAAACCAGTAGTTCCATCTCCTTTAGCTACTCTAACTTCAGAAGGAGCCCCATTAACAAACATATCTGCTCTTTTTGCAATTGTTTTCAAAGCAGGAATATTATCTTTTTTACTAACAATAAACAAGAAAGCATCATTCTTCTTACATCCTACTCTTTCCCTTATCTTTTCAATTTCTTTATTAGTAATCCCAAAAGCAGGTAACTCATCTGAATGAATTATCCCCCCAAAACCAAAATTTTTGGCAATCTGCGACAATTCTTTTCCAAGCCAAGAAAAACCAGCTGGTTTCTTCAATAATCCTTGAAATCCATTTAATTTCAAAGCATTACTTGTTCCAAAACTTTTTTTCAAATTAGATTTTGTTTTTTCAATAATATCGGTTATCTCTCTTATTTGACCAGACTTGGCTTTTCTTTTTTTCAATTCTTTAGATATTTGTAAAAATCCCTTTTGTCTGTTTGCTTCCATTTCAATTGTTTTTTTGATTGATTTAATGTCTTGGAATCCCTTAATCTCTACTTTTTTTCCTCCCCTAACACTAACATTAACATCTTGTCTTATAGTTCCTATTCCTCTTCTAACGTCAGTAACTCTCAATAATTGACCTATTTTTCTAGCAATCTGATAAGCATGTTCAGGACTTTTGATATCTGGTTCTGTTCTTATCTCAACAAGAGGAATCCCTAATCTATCTAATCTAAATATTGTTTTCTCTCCCGAAATTCTCCTAGCAGAGTCTTCTTCTAAGTATAATCTATTGACTCTAACTTTTCCTTCCTTAGTCTCAACATAACCATTGATCCCAACCAATGCTGTTCTTTGAAATCCAGAGGTGTTAGATCCATCTACAACAGATTTTCTCATAACTTGAATTTCCTCCAAAGGTTCCATATTAAGCAAAAAAGCTATTTTTATCGCTATTTCCAATGCATCTTTATTTATTGGTTGTGGGGGTTCTTCATCCAATTCCACCAAACAATTATCATTATTATAAAATTCATAGAAAATTTCTCTTTCTTTTTTTTGTTCATAAGAAGCAGCTATATCTACTTTCCCTAATTCACCTGAAATTGCCTTTAATTGCCTCTTAATAACTTTGTCAGGAGGTCTTTTGATGATTTTGGAATCACATCTACAAAACAATTTACCAGTATTCAATTGCTGATGAATTTCTAAACCAATCTTCATTTCAAAAACCAATTTTCTTCTGTTCTATCTGATATTTCTCCTGCGATGTTTGTTAACATTAATTTCTTTAATTTATCAATATCTTTTTCCTTTGAAAGAGCCCACCCTAACTTAACATATGCTGTTTCAGGTATCATATTTGATAAATGAACTGCTCCAGTTTTAGATAATACCCTCAAATTCCTATAAACAGTACTGCTCGTTTTTCCATATATTGTTTGAGATGTTATTCCAACAAAGATTCCATTATCTACTAATTTTTTGACTTTGCTTATCCAAGAATCTGTTTTTTTCAGTGTGTTTGTTGGAACATGGCCAAAACCAGTACCTTCAATAATAATTCCCTTTATACCTTTCTCAAGATAAAAATCAAGTATTTTTGGGTCTGCTCCTGGATAAACTTTTAGCAATGCAACATTCCTATCAAAACCACCATCTAACTTTGCTTTTTCATCTGAAAAGATTTTGAAATCTGAAGTTCTTTCAATTCCTCCTTTTTTGTCGATTCTTAATAAAGGAAGAGAACTTATTGGTCTAAATGCATCTCTTCTTTCAGTATGCATCTTTCTTGCGCGAGTTCCTCTTATTGCAAAGCAAAAATCATCCTCAAGATTCTCATGAAAAACAATAGCTACTTCTCCCAAATCTGATCTTCCTGCAGCAATCCCCGCACATAATAAATTAAGAAACGTATCTGAACTCCCTCTATCTGTGCTTCTCTGAGCTCCTGTTAAAATAATTGGTTTTGAAGTCCTTACTAAAAAAGACAAAGCAGCAGAAGTATAATGCATTGTATCTGTTCCATGGGTAATAACTACTCCTCTAGAACCTTTATTTAACTCATTTACAATTGTTTTAGCAATTTTTATCCATTGTTCAGGAAAAATATCCTCAGATGCCATATTAAAAACCTGTTTTACAGAGTCAATATTCACAAAATTTTGCATTTCGGGAACAGCAAACATTATTTCTTCAGGAGAAAGTGCCATTTTAACTCCACCTGTTTCATAATCTACACGAGAAGCAATTGTTCCTCCTGTAGAGATTAAAGAGATATTTGGAAGCCCTTTTCTTGTTTTAATATTAATTTTAGGAAACTTCTCAAGTGTTGCTCTTTTTTTCATAGTTTTCATTGAAATTATATCAGTTTTTTTCACATTGATGTTATAACCATCTTTTAGTTTTAATGTAACAAAACCCTTATGACTAAATTCACTTCTAGGGACAATAAATCCCTCAAAATCTCCTTTTTTAGTCTTCAAAAGAACATAATCAATCATAAAGCAATAAAGCAAAATCAAGATAATAAATGTTTTGTGAAAAAGGTTTTAACTACTTATTACATATACTAAGATATGAGTATTAAGGAATATTATGATGGAATATCTCCTGGTTATGATGAATTATACGGTGAGGAGCAAGAAGAGAAATGGAAAGCTATTAGGGGCTACATACGAGTAAAGGGAAAATCAGTTTTAGAGGTAGGTTGTGGGACTGGAATCATTTCTGAAAAACTACAAAGAGCTTCTAGATTAGTTTGTTTAGACTTGAGTGAAGAAATGATAAAAATAGCTAAAAGAAAAGGAGTAAGAGGTAAATTTGTTATTTCAAACGCTGAAGAACTTCCTTTTAAAGACAAAGAGTTTGATATAGTAATTTCTGTAACTGTATTACAAGATGTAAAAAGACCATTAAAAGCAATTGAAGAGATGAAACGAGTTGGAAATAGAATAATTTTTAGTCTTCTAGCTAAAGGGAAAAAAGCAGGCAAAGTAAGAAAAGAATATGGAAAAGGGATGTTAGCAGGAAAAGATGAATTTTGGATTTTAGAAGAAGAAGTTAATCCTGAATAAGAATTGCTTTGATTCTTCTTACACCAGCAGAAGAAGATTCTTCTTTTTTGATCTTGAATTTCCCTTTTATTTCCTTTGTATTTGACACATGTGGTCCTCTACATATTTCCTTTGAAGCATTTCCAACTGAATAGACTGTGACTTTTTTAGCATATATATCATTGAATAAACCTATAGCGCCTAATTTCATTGCCACTTCATAAGTCATTTTCTCTTTTGTAACATCCAATTTTTTATCTATCTTATCTTGAATCCATTCTTCCACTTTTTTTATCTCTTCTTTTGTCATAGATCTATCATGAGAAAAATCAAATCTTAATCTCTCTTTGTTTATGTTTGAACCTTTCTGTTTTACTTGTTTTCCTAAAATTTTAATCAACGCTGCCTGGAGTAAATGAGTTAAAGTGTGATATTGCAATGTTTCCTTACTTTCTTCAACCAACCCACTTTTTGCTTTTTCTGATACTGCTCTTGATTTTTCCTTGTGTTTTTCCAACAAAATATCATATTTTTTGATATCGATTCCCCATTTGTTTTCCTCAGCTATTTCTCTTGTGATCTCTATAGGGAATCCAAAAGTATCATATAATCTAAAAGCAGTTTCTCCATTAATCTTGCCTTTTTTCTTAATTTCTGGCATCATTCTCTTTAGATAAAAAAGTCCCTTTGCAAGAGCCTTACTAAATCTTTCATTCTCTTTTTCCATTTCTTTGATAATAAAGTTCCTGTTCTTCTCTAATTCAGGATAATATTCTTTATATATGTCTATAACAATATTTGAAGTGTTTATCCAGTCTTCAACATTAATTTCTAATTTCTTACAAAATCTAAAAGATCTTCTGATAATTCTTCTCAAAACATAACCCCTTCCATGATTGGATGGGATTGTTGGATTTACATCTCCTAAAATAAACACACTTGCTCTCAAATGATCTGTCAAAATTCTAAAATCTTTTTTCTCTTTTTCCAAATCTTGTTGAGATTTACTCATAATCTCTTCTAATATTGGTTTTAAAACAGAAGTTTCATACAATGAATCATAACCATTCAAAATAGCCAAAGTTCTCTCCAATCCTAAACCAGTATCAACATTTTTTTTGCTTAATTCAGTTATTTTTCCCCCTTGTTTATCATAAACCATAAAAACATTATTCCATATCTCAACAAATCTTCCACATTCACAATGTCCAGGTAAACACTTTTTTCCACACGGTTTTCCAGTCAAATCAATAAAAACCTCAGTATCGGGACCACAAGGTCCATTTTCTCCAACAGCCCACCAATTATCTTTTTCTCCTAAGGGAATTATTTTATTTTCTGAAATTCCTAAAGATTTCCATATTTGAACACTTTCTTCATCTTTTCCAACTATCTTATTTCCTTTGAAAACAGTGACCCACAACTTTTCGTGAGGAATGTCTAAGTATTTTTTAGAAGTAAGAAATTCATAGCTCCACTCAATTGATTCTTTTTTAAAATAATCACCTAAAGACCAATTTCCAAGCATCTCGAAAAAAATATTATGTGTCTTATCTCCAACTTCCTCAATATCAACTGTTCTAATACATCTCTGACAATTTGCGATTCTATTTCCATCTTTATGCTTTTTACCCATTAAATAGGGTATCAAAGGATGCATGCCTGCTAGAATAAACAATCCTTCTCCTCCTTCTTCTTCAGGAACAATTGAAAAGTCTTTGATAATTGCATGTTTTTTACTTTTGAAAAATTCAAAAAAAAGCTTTTTCAATTGTTTATGGTCTAATTTTTTCATTATTATCACTAGGGATAATAACAAATCTAAATAAAACTAAATAAATGTTGTGTCTATCTAACTAACGTGTTCCTTCTAGATACATTTGTAAAGATCCTAATTTTTCATGATATCCATCCAAATTATCTGCAACTCCTTCAAAGATCTCTACAACGCCTTGATTTCTTATCCCAAAAGAGGATTTAGGTCTTAAAATAACTGGTTTTGAATATGGATCTCTATAAGCTACAGTTACTTTTTGAGGAGAATTGTCTTTTTCCATTTCCACAAAAACTTGATAAAATAAATCTTTTGGATTAATCCCTTCCAAATTTCCAACAGATATTGTAAGTAACTTCTCAGGAATCAAATCATCCAATATTATATTTGAATGTTCTGAAGAACCTAAAATAACCTCATTATCTTGCTCTATCCAAAATTTCTTTTCCCATGTAGAACCATTTACTACAGTGTCTTCCATAGTTCCCAAAATAATCTCTTGATCTTGATCAAGTAATTTTTCAACATTCCATGGTTTTCCATGTGTTTCTAATTCTACAATTAATCTTTTATTATTCATAAAAAATAACCACTTTATAGTAAATATAAACATTTCGGTATAACAAGCATAATTAATATAAGTTATTTTCTTATCATAGAAGTATGAGTAAAGAAAGGATAAAGGGAATATCTGTAAAGAAAAACCAGAATTTTTCCAAATGGTTCTTAGAATTGGTACAAAAAGCAGAATTAGCTGATACTAGGTACAAAATCAAAGGTATGATAGTTTACATGCCTTGGGCAACAATAACTATAAGAAAAATGTATGAAAAATATCAAAATCTTCTTGAAAAGAAAGGTCACTTACCTATCACTTTACCTTCATTAATCCCAGAGAGTAATTTCAAGCTTGAATCAGACCATGTAGAAGGATTTACTCCTGAAGTATTTTGGGTAACACACGGAGGAAAAAACAAGTTAGAGGAAAGGCTTGCATTAAGACCAACAAGTGAAACAGCATTTTATCAAATGTATTCTCTATGGATTAGAAGTTATAAGGATCTTCCATTCAAGAGATATCAATCCTGTCAGGTTTGGAGACATGAAGGAAAAGCAACATTTCCTTTCTTTAGAGCAAGAGAATTTCATTGGATTGAATCTCATAATGTTTTTGCATCAAAAAAAGACGCAATGAGCCAAATAAATGAAGACATGGAAACAACTTATGAAATGTTACAAGATAATTTCTGCATCCCAATAATATTCTTTCAAAGACCTCACTGGGATAAATTTGCAGGAACAGAAGAAACATTTGCAGCAGATGCATTAACTCAATCTGGAAAAGTAATACAATTACCTTCAACACACTATCTGGGAAAAAAATTTTCAAAACCATTTAACGTAACATTTCTTGATAAAAACAATAAGGAACAGTATGGACATATTACATGTTATGGGCCTGCAATAAGTAGGATCTATGGAGGAATGGTTGCAATTTTAGGAGATGATAATGGATTAGTGTTACCGTGGGATCTATCTCCATTACATGTTGTGATTATTCCTATTTACAATGCTAAAACTAAGAATAATGTGATGAAAAAAGCCAAAGAAATCGAAAAAACTGTAAAAGTTTCTCTCAAAGAATGTAAAGTTAAATTAGATGATAGGGATGAAATAAGTCCTGGTGAAAAATTCAATGAGTGGGAATTAAGGGGAGTTCCTTTAAGAATTGAGATAGGACCTAAAGACATTGAATCAAAAAAAGTGGTTGCTGTTAATAGAATTGATAGAAAAAAACAAGCAGTAAAATGGACAAATATTGGTAAATTTGTCAATGATTTTTCAAAGAATTTCACAGATCAACTCAAGAAAAAAACATTAATTAGTTTTGAATCAAAAGTCAAAACAGCAAAAACAATAATCGAAATCAAAAAAGTAATAGACGATGGAATGATTGCTTGTACTGGTTTTTGTTCTTTAGAATTGAGCGGAAAGAAATGTGCTGAATCTATCAAGGAAAAAACAGGTGCAGAAGTAAGAGGAAAACGAGTTGGCAAGGAAAAAAATAAGTTTAAGCAATGTTGTGTTTGTGGAAAACCTTCAAAAGAAACTGTATACATCGCAAAGAGTTACTAAATCTTTCAAAATTATTTTAAAAGGCATTTTCTCATGAAAACTCATGAGTGCAAGATTTTCTGTTGTTGATGGAAAGAGTGTGAGGATGGAAGGTAAACTTACTGATTCTCTTGAAGAAACTTTTAGAGATTTGGAAAAATTACTCGAAAAGGAAAAATTGAGAATCGGAGCTACAGGAAGAGCAACATCATATAACAATGGAGCAGTTGTTATTGTACCTAAAGAAATTATTAAAGAGATTAAAGATATTCCAGTGGATTATTGGGTCTTAAAACAAAAGAATTCTATAAAATATTGTGTGCCTCTTGATATCAAAACTAATGACAAAGAAGTTAGATCCTATGGTTCTTTAAAAAGAGTTCCTGTTGTATTATCTTCAGTTGGTCATATTGATCATAAAAACGTTGGACTTTTTGTAACAATTAAAAATCCAGAGATAATTGATGAGGAAATTGTTATCAAAAGGATTGAAAGTATTAAAAGGGATGCTTTGAGGATATATATTTAATTTATGGTCTGAAACATTTGAGGAACAACTATATGTTTCTATTTTAATTCTCATTACCTATTAATTTGTGTAATTGATTTAAGGATTTTATATCTCCATATCCATTTCCCCTATTTATCATAAGAAACTTAATATTTGCTCTTTCTGAAGCTATTTTGTCTACTTCAGAATCCCCAATATAAATAGAATCTTCCTTTTCAAAACCCATTATTGAAACTGTTTTTAAAATAGGTTCGGGATTTGGTTTTGGAGATTCAATATCATCTCTGGTTAAAACAAAATCAAACAAATGCTCTCCTATTTTTTTGATCTTCATAACTGCTGATTTTCTTGAAGAATTAGTCACCAATGCAATTTTATGACCCTGATTTTTTAATTCACTTAAAGATTCAACAACATCATCAAAAACCTCAATAAATCCATTTTTTAAATATTCTTCATGAACAATCAAATCATATTTGTATAATTTTTCAATAAAATCTTCTATTTCAACATCAAACTCTTGTTTTATGGCTTTTCTTGAATTTTGTTTATCTTCTTGATTCCAAACTTTCTTACTAAAGATCTTATATTTATCATAATTCATTCTTTTTAATCCTGATTCCTCTAAAGAACGGTTAAAAACTTCATAAAATGTGTCTTCAACATGATAAATGAGAGTATCATCTAAATCAAAAATAACGAGTGCCATGCATTTCACTCAAGTAGGACACTTAAAAGCATTTATGCACAAGATTATGTATTTAACAGTTTAATTACTGTTTTTCTCAATCCAAATGTTCTAGTTATATTAGCTATTTTTTTATCTCTGTCTTTTCCTTTGGTTCTAACTACTTGTTCTATTACTTTGGTTAATCTATCTGAACTATAAGTGCCTAAAGAACTAGGTATTTCTAAATCGTTGTCTTTAATCAATTTAATGAGTTCATCCATGCTCTCTACTTCTGATATTTGCTTAATGGCCCATGCTTTTGTTCTTAATCCCTTTGCTCTTGTAATCCTGTCTAATCCAATTTCTCCACTAGCATATGCTTCAATTTTCTTAGCTACTTCTTCAGGAATATAACTTCCAGAACTGCTTATTATTGGTTCTTGTTGAGATTCAACACCTTCAATTAATTCATCTAATGTTTCGGGTCTTTCAAATTTTTCTGTTACTGTTTTTTTTTGTACTTCTGGTCTTTTTCTTTGATAAGCTTGTTCAAAAATATCAACTATTCCTTTAGGAACAGGATCTACTCTGGCATCTTCTACCATTCTTCCATCTGGAAGTTGAATCACCTTTCCAGATGAAGCAAATCTATAATAAACCATATCTGAAGAAGAATTTGGAATAAGATTATCGGAAGGTATTTTTGGTCCTTTTCCTCTTATGCCTGATTTTGAAAGAAGTTTATCAACTTCATAAGCAACTTTAATAGTATTATCATCTGATTTTGTGTATATTGTAAGAAATTTTCCAATCTGAGTCCCTTTCATATGATCTAAGGAATAAGTTACTTTAAAGTCTATTTTCCTATCAAATAAATAAGGTACCACTGTTCTCATAACCTTCTTCAAGTCTTTTTCAGAATTGTTACAGGATACATGTAATTTAAACCCTTGTTTTGGATGTGCTTTTTTTGATAACTCTTTTGGTTGAATAAACGTTTCATCGCTCAAATAATTATTACTCTTTCCATAACCAAATTGAGATCCTAAATCAAAAAGTTCTTTTTTTATCTCTCTTTCCAAATCTATTGTAATCACCACATAAAATCTCCAAACACTTCAAATTTCTCAGTTTCCCTTAAAGCAGGGAATAAAATAGTATTCTTAATGCTTGGATTTCCTGTTATAACCATTAAAAGTCTTTCAATTCCTGTTCCGAATCCACCAGTGGGGGGCATTCCATATTCCAAAGCTCTAACATAATCTCTATCTAATGGTTGAGCTTCTGCATCTCTTTTTGATTTTCTAAACTGGTCTTGTTCAGCAAATCTTTGGTATTGTTCTATTGGATTATTTAACTCAGAAAATGCATTTCCACACTCTTCTCCACCCATATAAAACTCGAATCTCTCAACTACTTTTTCATCTCCTCTCTTTTTCTTTGCAAGAGGAGATATATCAACAGGAAAATCAATAACAAATGTTGGTTGGATTAATTTTGGCTGAATATTTTCTGCAAAAATCTCTTCAATTATTTTTCCAGGAATTTTACTTTCAACTCCCATTTTTTCTCCAATCTTTAACAGTTTTTTTTCAGGAATAGAAAAAACCTTCTTTTTCAAGTGTTTACTAACAACTTCAGTCATGCTCACAACTTTGAATTTCTTGCTAATATCTATCTTATTTCCTTGATATTCAAAAACAGACTTTCCTATTGCTTTCTTGATAGAGAATCTGTAAAGCTCTTCTGAAAATTTCATCACATCATTAATATCCATATATGCTGCATAATATTCTAATTGAGTAAATTCAGGATTATGTCTAGTATCTATTCCTTCGTTTCTAAAGTCCTTTCCAACCTCATAAACTCTATCTAAACCACCAACAATCAATCTCTTTAAGTATAATTCATCTGCAATTCTCAAATACATTTTTCTTTTCAGTTCATTATGTATTGTCTCAAATGGTTTTGCCATTGCTCCACCATATAATGGTTGTAAAATTGGTGTTTCTACCTCAATAAATCCATTTTTATCCAAAAACTCTCTCATGGCTGAGATTAATTTAGATCTCACAAGAAAAACCTCTTTTGATTCTGGATTCATTATTAAATCAACATATCTTTGTCTGTATCTTTCTTCCATATCCTTAAGTCCATGCCATTTGTCTGGCAAAGGTCTTAATGATTTTGCCAACATTGTGATTTTCTTTACATCAACTGTAATTTCTCCTCTTTTGGTCTTGTAGACCTTTCCTTGAATCCCAATTATGTCTCCTCTTTCAAAGCCATCAACAAAGGTCTTATAATCTTTAATCCCATCTTGCCTTAATGAAAATTGGATTATTCCTTCTCTATCTTGTAAATTACCAAAAGATATTTTTCCCATTGTCCGTGAACTCATAATTCTTCCTGCCAAAGAAACTGTTTTTTTATCATATTTCTTGAAATTTTTTAGAATGTCTTTTGAAAAATCCTTTACATCGTATGAATAAGCATATGTTTCTATTCCTTTTTTTTCTAGAAAATCCAACTTCTTCTTTCTCTCTCTCATCAAATTTCTTATTGGTTTCATAGAATTACCTTGTTACTCTAAAACTTTTAATCTCCTCATAAAGGTCTTTTGATTTTCCTTTTTCAAAATGACTTCTAATTGGTTCTATCATCTCATCAATATAATATGCTACTGCGGTCTTCAAATCCAAAGGATGGACATTTCCCTCTCTATAATCTTTTTCAAGAGCATTATAATTGACATAAAAAACATCTCCACCAAATTTATCAGATCTTTCAATCCTTACTTCCTTATATTGTTTAAAAATCATATTTCTCATATAATCTAACATAGGATTGTTTTCAACTATTTTAGCAGGACAATATGCTGCTCTAGTTTTCTTGGAAATTTCCTCAGTAGAATCATGGACAAATATCGAACTTTTTGGGTTACTCTTACTCATTTTAGAACTTATTGAAACATCTAATTTCTCATCCTTCTCAAATCCTTCTGCTTTTTTAGGTCCTTCCAAACCTAAAATGAGTGGGTGATGAATTGCAACAGGTTTATTGAAACCTACTTTAGGAGCCACTTCTCTAGCAAGCATATTTACCTTTCTTTGATCCATTCCTAGTTGGGTTATGTCTGCACCTAAATGAAATATATCTGTAGTTTGCATCATTGGATAAAAAAATTGGGCAACATCATTTAATTCTCCTTCCTTTCTCCCCATGATTGTCATACATCTTTTGGCTCTATTCAAAGAGGTTTTTTTGGATATCTTAATCACATCTTCCCAATATCCCTTTTGATGAACCAAATCAGAGGCCCAAACATATTTTACTCCCCTATCAGGAACTCCTCCTGCTTTCCAAACTTCTATAAAATATTTTCCAACCTTCTTGATTTTATCCATGTCTCCTTCCATCTTATTATTGATCCATGCAAACCAATCAGCAATATATATCTTAAAGCCAATTCCTAATCTAACTAATTCTCTAATTATTATTGGTCTGTATAAACCAAAATGAAGAGGAGCAAGTCCAGAAGGCTCAAAACCATCGTAAGCAATTGGATGCTTTTTAGTCTCTAAAAGAAACCTTAATTCATCTTCAGTTATTATTTCTTGGGCAAATCCCTTTATTGCCTCTATTTTTGATTCAGTATCCATAGAATAGATAAAGAGTGTTTCTGTTATTAATTTTACGGGGCAAGTCTTTCCACATCTCTTGGGAATAAAATGGCTTCTCTAATGTTTTGTAAATCCAATAATTGTTTGACAAATCTCTCAACACCTATTGCAAAACCTCCATGAGTTGGAGCACCATATCTAAAGAATTTTGTAAACCATTCAATGCTCTTTGTTCCTAGTTTCTTGTCTTTAACATTTTTCATTAATTCATCATATCTGTGCTCTCTTTGACCTCCAGAACTCATCTCCATCCCTTTGAAGATTAAGTCTGTGCTTCTTGCATACTCTCCTTCTTTCATAACATAGAAGGGTTTGGATTTGAATGGAAATTTATTAAGAAAGAAAAAGTCACTCTTGTATTTCTTTTTAACATATTCTCCTAACAAATATTCGGATTCAGTATCAATATCTTCTTCTGGTTTGAATTTCTTACCCTTTTTCTCAAGAATTTTATATATTTCAGGAAACTCAAGAACTGGAAATTTTGAAGGAACATCCAATTTGATTTTCATCTTTTTAAAATCTTCATCAGTTTCTAATTTCTTAAGACAATATTTTATCATCTTTTCTTCTAATTCCATAATCTCATACTCATCTTTGATATTATTCATCTCAACTGCACAAGAAGTGAATTCAGTAACATGCCTTGTTGTATGACTTTTTTCAGCTCTCCAATTAGGACCAAGATCATATATTTTAGGAAATCCTCCCAAAATTGTCAATTGTCTATGAAGCTGCGGATCTTGTCTTAAAAATGCTTTTTTATTAAAATATGAGATAGAAAAAACCTCTGCTCCACTTTCTGAAGCAACTCCCATAATTGTTGGTGTTGAGACCTCTAAAAAATGGTTCTTATCTAAAAATTCTCTCCAATATCTCATCACCTTGGCTCTAACTCTAAAAATTGCCTGGTTGTCTAATGTCCTCAAATCAATACTTCTCCAATCAAGTCGTGCATCTAATCCTGAAGATATTTTTCCAGAAATATCAAGAGGGACCGGTTGTTCAGATATGGAAATCACTTTTATTTTTGAAGGTATTAGTTCTTTTCCATTCATTGCTCTTTCAGATTTTTTCTCCTTTCCCTCCACATAAATAACAGACTCTTTTGTCAATTCTTCAAATAATTTGAATACTTTGGAGGAAACTACTTTTTTTGGTAGAGTAACTTGATGAAAACCTTCTGAATCTCTAAGAATAATGAATCTTAATCCTCCAAAATCCCTTAATTCAGAAATCCAACCAAATAATTCCATAGAACAAGAAAAAACAGCTGGGTATTTATTTTTATCCAAAATAGTTTTGGACTTCCTTATCTATACTTTTTTCTCCCCATTTGTCTGACATTTTATCCAATAATTTCCTAACAAAGGGCATAACTTCCTTTTTATAAAAGTCATAAGTTTCTTTAACTATTTTTCCCTTCTCGTCATTGTCTTCAGAAACAAAAACTTTCTCCAAATTACATATTCTCTGTAAACAATCTTGACCAAATTTTAACAAATCTTCCTTTTCTTCATTTGTAAAGAACTTAATCTCTATCATTGAAAAGATGTCTTTTGGCATAAATAAATTAGCGATCATGTGAGTTGGCGCTACTAACTTCTTGTGTAAAGCAGAAGTGAAGAACATATAGTAATTTGTTTCCTTATCTAGATGCGTTCCTAAAACAGACTCTAGTTCTTCCAAAGAAGGCCATAAATACTTCTTCATCAATTTTTCATAATCCTTATTCATCTTCTCTTTTTTATCCATGATCTTTCTAAAGAGATACTTATTATATCTTTTTCCACAAAAAATAAATAACTCCTCACCATTCTCAAAAAATGAAAGAGAAACTCAAAAGGATTTTTAAGATTTTAAAAGACCTTCCCAAAATCAATAAATTTGGGTTTCTCCTCTGGATTCTTGGACTCCCTATAGGGGGATTAGGTTTCATTTTATTGACCATGGGTAATTATTTTTGGGGTGCTTTCTTCTTTTTCCTACCTCTTATTGAAGGAAACTTAGGTTTACTCCTTATGGGAAAGGGAGTAATGAATGGGATCAAAAAAGAATTTTTCAAAAAAAGCAGTTAATTTTGAATGAAAAACTTTATAAAAAAGACTTTTATCCAATTTCTTAATGGCTAGAAAAAAATCTGAGAAAAAAGTAGAGAAGAAAGAAGAAAAAAAGAAAGATAAGAAGAGTTTCGCTTTCACTGAACAACAATATCAATACATGATTATTGTTTTATCAATAGTCCTTGCCTTAAGCATAGGTCTTCATTTAACAGGAGGGGTAACAGGAATGGCTGTTATAACTTCAGAATCCGCAGGAGCCAGAGCAGTTCAAGCAATTAATTCCTTGCCTCAAGTAATTGATTCTGGAGGAAACGCAACTTTTGTTAGCACGGTAATATTTAATGATGATCTCTATGAAGTCACAACAGCATGGCAAGGTTCTGACATAACTATTCTAATCTCAAAAGATGGAAAATATTTATACTTATCACAACCAGAAGAGGTTGATGAATTAATCGGTTCTTATGCAGATAGTTATGCTTTGGTTAATTCACAAGCTCCAGCACAACCACCTGCAACAACGGTAATAAAGTCTGATGTTCCTGAAGTTAAATTGTATGTAATGTCATACTGTCCTTATGGAAATGTTGCTGAAGAAGCAATGGATCCTGTGGTTGAACTATTGGGAAATACAATAGACCTCAAAATTCATTACATTGTTTCTATATCTGGAGAAACAATAAACTCACTTCATGGGCCAGTTGAAGCCAATCAAAACATAAGGGAAGCATGCATCCAAAGAGATTATGATATTCAAACATTTTGGGATTTCCTAGCTTACACCAATAAAAATTGTACTTTAAATAACATAGAGACTTGTTGGGAATCTGCAGCAGATGTAACTGGGATTGACAAAGCAGCAGTCCAATCTTGTTTTGAAACAGATGGATTGTCATTAATGCAAGCAGATACACTATTAACATCTCAATTTGGCGTTAGTGGATCTCCAACTTTAATGATAAACGGAGCAATAGTAAATGTTGCAAGAACACCTGAAGCTTACAAACAAGCTATTTGTTCGGCCTTCAACAATGCTCCTGCAGCATGTGATGTGGTTCTATCAGATGATGGATCTCAAGCAGACGGAAGCTGCTAAAGCCTCAAGCAGACGGAAGCTGCTAAAGCTTTTTATTTCTAACTTGTTTCAACAGTTTAATGAAGTTCAATAAACAAAGAATTAGAAACAGAGATATTCAATCTCTTTTTCTGTTCATTTTCTTCGCAATATCTTTATTATTTCCTATAATAGCACACTCATATGTGATGTTTGTATTACCTTTGGTTTTCTCTTACTTTTTTGCACCAAATCTTGCTGAAATTGTTTTTTGGGCACATAGAGGTCCTGCATTTTCTAAAAGACTTAGAAGCACAAGAAAATATTATCGTTTTATTGTTTCCGATATGAGTTTCCTTAAAATTCTTGAATATTCTCTTTATCCCTTTCTATTTTTCATAAGTATTTTATTACAAACTGGTGAACCTAGTTTTGGATATTTGTTTGAAATGCAAGCATTTTTCACTACCTTGTCATTCCCATTCATATTCCTTGTTGCTGCAGTAATATGGTTATTAGATCAAAGTGGATTGAGATATGTAGATGATAAAGAACAATATATAGAAAGATTAGGAAATTGGTTCTCCCAAAGATTCAGAGGATTTGCAAGTATGTTTGTTGTTGTTTCTCTTGTATTAAGTATCTTAGAAAAGGGAGTTTCATTAATCACTCTTCAAGAAATATTATGGGTTTCTGTAATAATCTATATTCAAGTTTTAATAAGCACCTTCATCTTTCTCAAATTTGCATTGAGAAGAGACCTAGAAAGGTTTGAAGAGATACTATCTAAAAAATATAAAATAAGTGCTGAAAGAAGAGAATTTTCAATTAAGAAAACACGATTCTTC
Organism: Candidatus Parvarchaeota archaeon; assembly: GCA_017608385.1. Taxonomy (GTDB): domain Archaea; phylum Nanobdellota; class Nanobdellia; order B33-G15; family B33-G15; genus JAFCFZ01. The sequence goes on along the minus strand of JAFCFZ010000009.1, from coordinate 5,237 downwards.
TTTTGATTGATATTGCAATAAAGAACCCAATAAATGCACCTACTATATTGATGGACATATCTGCTAAATCAAAATACTTCCATGGAAAAAATAACTGGATAAACTCTCCATAAATTGGAAATCCAATAAGAAGCAAGAAGTCTGGACTCATCAATCCAAAAAAGAACCCATATGGGATAAATACTAATAAATGACCAATACTTGCGCCTCCCTCACCTAATCCAATAGGAACACTTAATCCTGCAGAAACAAGAAGCATGTACAATATAACTATCCATTCAGAATTAGCCACTAAAAATCTAAAAAACTGCTTTATTTCAAGCATCTTTTTAATCGAAACCAAGTCTAATCCTAACTTCATCTTTCATCATCTCCGGACTCCATGGTTTTTCAAAATCTAATTTAACATCAACCTTCTTGATTCCCATCTTTTCCACTGATTTTTTCACATCACTAACTATGTTTCCTGCCATTGGACAAAAAGGTGTTGTTAATGTCATTATTATTTCCACGTTATCCTTGCTTGTTTTAACTTCTCTGATAAAACCAAGGTCAACAACATTTTCCCCAATCTCTGGATCAATAACTTTTTTTAGATTCTCAAGAATGTCCTTTTTATTAGTCATTGAATTAAACTATTTCCAATCCTTAAAATATCTTGGGGTTATCAAAAACATCTGATTTGTTTTATATCTTCCACTGAAATCCACATAGATTCTTTTTCAAATTCATGATTATTTATTTCAAAAGGCCTAACTAATTCTGGATTTTTTATAAAAATCAGGATACAAAACTTCTTGTCCTTACATTCTTCATAAAAAACCTGCTTTTCTTCATTATCAAATCCACAAAAGTGACCGTATTTATCACAAATCTTCTTTATTTTCAAAGGAGTTAAATTAGAATATTGAACTACTTTCTCTACATTTGCCTTTAATTTGATAAGATCTCCTATCTCTTTGAAATAAATTGTTTCTTCTTTTTGAATTAGATTCCATGGAGGAACCTCTTTTTCATAAAGCCTTGATTCAATAATTTTATCTCCAAGAAGTATTTTCTTTGTTAGATCCCAAGATCTCTCCATAATAGCTATATGTTCCATTAGTATATTATTATAACTAAACTTATTTATAAAAACTTCAATATTTCCTTATTCTATCTCTTTTCATTATATCCTTCGAGAATTTCTTTGCATTCCTAAGACTTAAAAAAGACTGTACAAAAAGACGAGTGTTATATGTTGAGGATTTTCTGAATGTTTCTACTGTGTAATCTTTCCTTTTTTTCCAGAGATATATCATATACTTCTCAGCTTCATAAACTATCAATTCTTTAGTATCCTTCTTTATCTTCCATCCTTTAGGTATTTTCATTGATATTTGCATACATAGTCTAAATTAAAGTTTATTGCTCCTAGATGGTAAATTCATACTTTTTCGATTATCTTTCTTAACACTGATTTCTTTTGTTTTTTAGAAAGTGATCTATCTAAGCTAGGATAAAATAATTCCTCCTCAAAATCTTTGTGTTTTGTGAAAAAAGACTCAAAATAACTAAAATCTATGTTTGTTTTTATCTTCATTGCTACTTCTAATTTCCCCAAAATCTCTAAAATCTTCACATGGTCTTTCATGAGCTTTTCAGTTGTTTCAAAATCCTCATCTTGAGGATTAAACATGGTAAATATAGCATTTTCCTCTGTAAACATATGTTTTTGAATAGTCCATTTGAGTTGATTAAAGCACTTTAAAGCATCATCGCTGTCTAAGTTATTCTTTAATTCAACCAAACAAAATTCAATCTTCTTATGATCTGCTAACATTAATGAAGGAATATTCTGTTCCATACCGTAAAATAACCAGAAACAACTTATAAATACGGGTAGAAAACTAGTTTCAGAAATTAATATTGAAAAATTGATAGATTATTGAGAATCTATACCATAATAATAACAAGAAAAAGGTACACAAAGATAAAGAAAAAAGAGCCCAAAATAATTTTCTATCCTTATTATATAGGATTTTTCCATCTAAATTTCCCACAGGAAGCATATTTGATATTGCAAATACAAAATTCACATTAGAAATTATGAAAAAAGAGAAGGTCATGATAAAAATTTCTTGAGAAAGCAAAACCATCGTTCCTGAAAACATTGTCATCAATAAAAAAGAAATTCCCATGATGATGTTAAAAACAACACCATAAGCAGCTACTTTCTTTGTCTTGTTTTTTAAACCACCTGCAACAGCCCATTTAAGTGTTCCAAAGCTTATCAAAGATATAAACAAAGAGATAAATAATAGTTTTTTATCTGTCTCGTATTTTGATTTTTTGGAAAAATATTTTTGTAAACAAATCCTTGCAAGAAAAGCAATAGTTATTGCTATTCCAAATAATGTTATATTATATAGGGAATATTGAGAAGGAACTAAAAATATTAATATAAGTCCAAGAAAGGAAACAAGTATCTCAGAAAGCTCTTCTTTCATAAAAAAATCAAGCATTCTGTTTTTAAATCATTTCTTAAATTCTACTAAACAACACAATTGCTGAAAAACCCAAAATAAAGCAATAATAAGAGAATTTCCACAAATCTCCTCTCCTAACTATCTTAAGAAGAAGTCTCAAAGACAAATAACCAACAATTATTGAGGTCAATAATCCAATAATGGACACAAAATCAATTGAAAAATCATTTATTTTCAATACCATGGCACCCAAAATAGCAGGAATAGACAACAAAAAAGAAAACTTAGCTGCAACATCTCTCTCTACTCCAGAAAAGATTCCCATTGAAATAGTAGAACCACTTCTGGAAACTCCAGGAATTAATGCAAAAGCCTGGACAATTCCTATATTGATTGATGACTTTTTGTTAACTGTCAAATTATTTTTTATTGTTTTAGTAAAATAAAGAAATATTCCAGTAATAATCCATCCTATACCTGCAACAAGAACACTAGAAAAAAACAGATCAATTATTGGTTCAAAAAATAAACCAGCTAAAAAAATAGGGATAGATCCTATTATTATATAGTAAGCCCACTTTCCTTCTTCTGACTCAAAATCTCTTTTCAAAACAGCTTTTATTATATTCCATATATCTTTTCTAAAAACAAAACAAATCACAACCAAAGTACCTAGATGTAATAAGAGATCAAAAGAAACACTTGCAGGAATATTCAAAAATTCTTGAAAAATAACTAAGTGACCCGAACTTGATATAGGTAACCATTCAGTAATACCTTGAATAATACCTAAAAATATTGCTTGAAAAGCATCCATCATGATTCGACTATTTCCATTTCAACATGAACATTTTTTGGCATGGGGATTCTCATTATCAATCTAAGTCCTCTATCATCAACGCCCATATCTATTAGCCTTTTGTGAACCCTCATTTCCCAAGTCTCATATGTTTCTCTTCCAGAACCACATGGACTTCTTCTAACTGGAACTTTCATCCTCTTTGTTGGTAGAGGTATGGGTCCTTTCATATCTACACCTACCCTATCAGCTATTCCTTTAATTTGATCACATATGTGATCTAACATCTTTGGATTTGTTGATGTCAATTTTATTCTTGCTTTAGGCATGTTAAACAATGAGCTTGTAACTCTTTAAAAAGATTTTCCATACTCCCTTCCATATGTTTATATTCCAGTGACATCAGTTTAAATGAATGTATCTTACATCTTCAGAAAAACCTCAAATAAAAGTAGAGGATAGTGAACATCTTGATCAAATTCTAGAGGAAATTGGTGATGTAAGTTCTTGGGAAAATAAATCAATAAAAAAATTCTTGAAATGGGCTCTTAGTAATGTTAATGAAATAATTGACAAAAAAGGTTTTATATTCTTAACAAAAGTTGCTAAAGAATTCATAAAGAAAAACAAGGTAAGAGATTTAGTTGACCTTTTGGGAAAAAATGGAATAGAATATATCAAAAATAAGTTAGATCTTAAAAATTCACTTTTTGATGTTAATTTTGTTATTGATTTGGATATCTCTAAATATGAAGAAATCCTTGAAAATGTTTTATTTGATTATTCACTATTAAAAGATGTAGTTAATATTGGTACTGATTATATATCTAAAGGAGCAATGGCAGAACTATTTATTTATAATTCCAGAAAATCAAATCCTGGTCCTAAATTAATTCCAATGAAAGATTCTAAAGGAAATAGATTATTAGACGATCTAGATTATCAAGAAGTCATGCAAATCTTCAGAAAAAGATAATATCTAAATAAAATTAAAAATTAGAAGAAAAAAAGAAGTGTTTATTTGGTCTGAGTGACCTCTAAACAGACTCCTGCTCCGACTGTCGCACCCATGTCTCTAATTGCAAACCTAGCGAGCTGAGGAATTTTCTTCATCGGCTCTATAACCAATGGTCTTGAAGGTTCAATTAAAACAATGGCAGCGTCTCCCGTCTTCAAGAATTCTGGATTTTCCTGTAAAACTCCACCTGTTTTTGGATCCAATTTTGCTAAAAGCTTTTTGAATCTACAAGAAACTTGTGAGGTATTTATGTGGAAAACTGGCGAATAACCCTCTGTTAGCACTGTTGGGTGCTTTATAACGATTATCTGTGCCTTGAATTCCTTTGCAACGGTTGGAGGATTGTCTGCTGGACCTAATACATAACCTCTATGTATTTTGTCTTTTGTGACACCCCTAAGATTCATTCCTACGTTGTCTCCTGGCTCTGCTTGTGGCATCTGTTCATGGTGCATTTCCAAACTTTTTACCTCTCCAACAGCACCTGAAGGCTCAACAATAATTTTATCGTTTGGCCTCAAAATACCTGTCTCTACTCTACCAACTGGAACTGTTCCTACTCCACTGATTGTATATACATCTTGGATTGGAACTCTCAATGGTAAGTTTGTTGGTTTGTCTGGAGCTGTAAAATCGTCCATTGCACCTACAATAGTTTTTCCACTGTACCATGCCATTTTATCTGGTTTATCATTGATATTCTGTGGGCCTGTAGCTGAAACAGGTATAAATTGAATTTTGCTTGGATCATATCCAACGCCTTTCAATATTTGTTCTACCTCTTTCTTCACTTCATTGAATCTCTTCTCATCATAATTCACTGCATCCATCTTATTCATGGCAACCATTATTTGAGTAATTCCCATAACTTTTGCCAAGTAAATGTGCTCCTTTGTTTGAGGCATTACACCATCATTAACGGCAACTACAAGAACAGCGGCATCTGCTTGAC
>JAFCFZ010000008.1 GCA_017608385.1 Candidatus Parvarchaeota archaeon | reverse complement strand
GGAATCCTTAACTCAGTTAAACAAAATCTTTTCATAGATAGGCTTTTCTTGTTTTCCTCTTTGTTGCAAAACTACTTGTCATTGTTGAATATTCTCTCTCAATCATCTCTAAATATTTAGGTAAAAGAGTTGAATCAATAAAGTCAGTAACTTTTGATTTAATCTCCATTGGAGAAAAAGTCACACTTAACCTTTCTGTATTGGATTTGATAATGACTTTATCCCCCCCAATACTTTTAACAAAAGTATCTAAATCTTGTTCTATTAGTACGTGAAGTCCTTCATCAATCAATGCAGGGATTTTACTTTTTCCTGTTTTCTTATTAAAAATATTATTTAATTCTTTCCAAAAATTTGTTAAATCTACACTCATTTTATCACCAAATTAAAAGGGAAAAAAGAAAAATAAAAACTTTTTGAATTAGTATTTATCAACAATAAAAAATTATCTTTCAAAGATACTAAATTTTGTAAAAGAAAAGGTTTATTTTTGAGTATTTTATAAATTAATTATGGCATTTATAATTCCTTGGGCTATAGCCGCTTTAGGGGGCGCAGTAATTGCAGGGGACCATAAAGCACAAAAGGAGAAAGAAAAAAGACTTTCTTCATATGAACCAATGACACTGCCTACTTGGCAAGCACCAATACCAGAATGGAAACGCGATGAACTCATAGAAAATTTGAGATCAAATTTAAGTTCAGGTAGAGTCTCTTCAGGAATTCCACCACCTCCTTTCAAGGTTCCAGGATTATTTGAGAGAGAATTATTTAATCCAGACATTGAATTTCCAAAGGCCTATAAACCTACACAAATGGATTTGGATATTTCATTAACGCCAGGAGCAGTATAGGAACGAAAGGTTCCATTCCTGTCCCTGGGTTATTTAAGATAATTTTGAGAGGTGTTTACCTTTTGTTCAGATAAGCTAAGGAATATTTAAATAAAAAAGTAATACTATCTTATTATGGCTGATTTTACAGATAAATTTAATCAAAAATATAAGGAAACCCCAAATTCTTTTGGAGAAAAACCAATGCAAATAGTTGAAAACATTACTAAATACAAAAAACAAGGAGCTGTTCTTGATTTGGGGGTTGGAAATGGCCGTAATACCATATATTTACTTTCAAAAGGGTTTAATGTAACCGGGATAGATTCTTCAAGTGAAGGTTTACAAATTATTAAAGAAAAAGCATCTGAAAATGTTAATTTAAAACTAATTGAAAGTGATGTGAACAAATATTCACCTAAAGAAAAATATGATATAATTTTAGCAATAGGTTTATTACACTTTTTAACAACAGACCAAATTGATAGTTTAGTTAAAAAAATGCAAAATTGGACTAAATCAAATGGTTTGAATGTAATAGCAGTTAGAATGACACAAAATTTGTTAGGAGATTTGCTACATATATTTCAAGAAAATGAACTAAAAGAACACTACACAAAGAAAAATTGGAAAATATTAGAATATAAAGAAGTTCAAGCAGGTACAAGAAAAATTGCTATAATAATAAGTCAAAAAAGTTAAATTTCCAAATGTCTAAATTATAGTTTAAAACAACCCTCAGATTTTAAACCATTAAAGTAATATCCTGCCCCCGAGTCTTAGTAATATTTAAAAGAGATTAGAGATTGAAAATGCCATGGAATCTATTGTAATCAAAGATTTGACAAAGAAATTTAAAGAGTTTACTGCAGTAGATAATATTTCATTTAAAATTAAAAAAGGAGAAGTTTTTGGTTTTTTAGGTCCAAATGGGGCTGGAAAGACCACTACTATCAAAATGTTATCAACATTATTTAATCCTACTTCTGGAGAAGCTAAAGTCAATGGATTTGATGTTCAAACTCAAAGAGATGATGTTAGAAAAAGTATAGGTATTGTTTTTCAGGAAACAGCTTTAGATGTTCAATTAACTGGAAGAGAAAATCTTGAATTTCATGGAATGATGTATGGTGTTCCCAAAGATAAGAGAAACAAAAAAATTGATGAGGTTTTGAAACTAGTCAATATGGAAGATAAAGCAAATATTATTGTAAAAAAGTATTCTGGAGGAATGAAGAGAAGATTGGAAATAGCTAGAGGATTAATTCATAACCCAGAAGTTTTGTTTTTAGATGAACCTACTTTGGGATTAGATGCACAAACAAGAAGAAGAATATGGGACTATATCAAAGAATTGAATAAAAAAGAAAAAATCACTATTTTTTTGACTACTCACTATATGGAAGAGGCCGATTTCTTATGTGATAGAATTGCAATAATTGATAATGGAAAGATAATTGCAAGAGGAACATCTAAAAAACTAAAAAATCTTCTTGGAGGAGATGTAATTTCTTTAGAAATCAAAAAAACTCCTGGAAAACTAAAGAAAATGTTAGAAACTTGCACTAATTGTAAGTGGATTAAAAAGGTAAAAGCACATAATAATCACTTATCTTTAACAGTTCAGAATGCTGAAACTAAAGTTACAAAAGTTCTAAAACTTGCTGAAAAAGCAGGAATTGATATTATTTCAGTGAGTATTAGAAAACCAAGTTTAGAAGACGTTTTCATACATTTTACAGGTAAAACAATAAGAGAAGCTAAACCAGAGAATTTTCAAATGAAGATGATGGCAATGAGGAGAGGACATTGAGAGCTATCTATGTTTTATGGTTAAGAGAAATGAAGAGATTTACGAGATCTAAATCGAGAGTAATTTCTTCTTTGATAATGCCTTTATTGTTTCTTAGTTTTTTAGGATCTGGATTTCAAGGTGTTTCTGTTCCTGGAGCTGGAGGAGAATACATAAATTTTCTTTCACCAGGAATTTTAGGAATGTTAATTTTATTTTCCTCAACATTTGCAGGAATAACAGTGATGATTGATAGAGAATATGGTTTTCTCAAAGAAGTTATGGTTGCTCCTGTTTCAAGAGCCTCAATTGCTTTAGGAAGAATAGCTGGAGGAACCACCACTACCTTAATTCAAACTTTGATGGTCTTGGCTCTTTCATCAATATTAGGATTTAATTTCAATATATTTGGAATCCCTTTGACAATGTTAGCAATATTTCTCAGTTCTTCAGTATTCATTTCAATAGGATTAATCATTGCATCCATAATGGATCAACAAGAAGGATTCCAATTAATAGTTAATTTTTTCATATTTCCTTTATTTTTCTTGTCAGGAGCATTAACTCCCATAACAAATTTTCCGGAACCAATTCAAATTTTATCTTATTTAAGCCCACTAACTTATGGAATAGATGTAATGAGATTTGCTTTGACTGGTTATTCTTTGATGCCAGTTTTAATTAGTCTACCTATTTTGCTTGTTTCAGCAATTACATTTGTTCTAGCATCTGCCTATATTTTTGATAAAACAGAAGTCAAATAAATTCTTCATCAATCATCGGTTCAAGAATGGTGGGAATTTCTTCATATTCTAATTCAAGTGAATTAATTTCTTCCCAAGTGTTTTCATCAAAAACTCTTATTTGATCATCCCATATTATGTAAAGATAATCATCTATGTATATCGCTCTTTTAACTCCATATTCTCCCACTGATTTGATTAAATCTAATGAATTCCCTGCATAAGTTAAAATATGTCCTCCTTGACTTCCCGGTAAGAAGAATATTTCATGCTCTTTATCTAATAGGAATGCATGATGATTATTCAAGGCTTCACTCCAATACTCACTCAATGTATATTTTGAAATTTCTAACGGGTTAGTGGGGTCAGAAACATCAAATAATGAGGCTTTCATATATTGATCTTCTTTTCCAATTCCTAAAATCAAATCATCTGAAATAGGATGTAAGTAGGAAGAATACCCGGGTATTTTTAGTTCTCCCTTTACTTGTGGGTTGGTTGGAATAGATAAATCTAATACATAAAATGGATCTGTTTGACGAAATGTGACTAAATATCCTTTATCTGCAATAAATCTAGCTGAGTATATTCTTTCATCTACACCTAATCCTAATATTGAACCAATTTGATTCATATTACTATCAAAGACATAAACATCATTTTCACTACCAATAGTATTCCAAGTATTGTAAGCTCTTACAGTTGTGGCGATTCTCAAATTTCCTTCATATTCATCCATTGAAAATTGATTCAATAAAGTTCCAGGAAAAATAGCGTTTGATTGGATTTTTAAATTCAAATCAATTTTAACAATTCCCGTTTTTGTAAAATCTCTCTTGTGTGATTCAAAATAAGCAGTTGTTTTATTAACAAGTTTATTTGAGAGTTCTAATGCTTGATCTGAATTTAATCCGGTCATATATTCTTCTATTATAACTCCTAATTCTGTTTCTTTAGCTCTATCACTTATTGCTAAATTAGCCACTGATCTTATTCTTTGGATAAGTCCTGAAGGGAATATGTCCGTACTTTCTAAAATTAATCCATAATAAATATCAAATGAACTCTCATATTGAGGATATGTAACATAAATAGCATTGTTCGACATGTAAACATTTGATTGACCCGAAGTTCCTACAAATGAAATACTGTTTTCTACATCTCCTGTATTTGGATTAATAATCATAGCATAATAATTAACATCTACTGAAACAGGATAGGTTGGGTGAAATATATCTGAACAGTAAACAGTTCTAGCAATTCCATCAATAGAAATAGGAATGATGGGACAGGGGTTGTATCTGTTTATACTTTTTTGAGTTATTAGGTAAATTTTCCCATTATAAAGTCTGGAAGTAACCACATAACTATTATTCAGTTTTAATTCCCATGTTTTTGAGATGTTTAATGGATTTGATACATTATATCCTGTTATATCTTCATATGAAAAAATGACTAAATTTCCTTCATATAAGAGTAAATCTCCACTCTTACCAATACTATTTTCTTCTGTCATGTTCTCAACAGGAAAAGACTTTATTACTTCAGTTGAACTTTGTGAATAATATGGTGCATATAATCCTCCCCAAAAACTTCTAAAACCATTTCTTGAAAAATAAATCTCTTTTCCATCAGTTTTGATAATATCTGGTTCATCAATTCCTTGGACTTGGACATTGGTTTCTGAAACTCTTTCTGGCTCTGAACTTAATTCTGTTCCAGAGGATACGGCTGCAGGCATTGCAAAAGAATCTCTCATAGCAGAGACCATCACATCTCCTCCTAGTGTTTGAATAGAACCAAAATAGCCAGAATAGGAATCTGAATTTTCCAGATATTCAATAAATTCTTGATTAGAGGAAAATGTTGTCATTGAGAAATCATCAGAAGATTGAATAATAGGTAATGCTGCAAAAGTGATTAAACCCAAAATAATGAATAAAGCAACAAGTATTAGTCCCGCTTGTGATTTGAAATTCATGATATTCTATTATTCCTAATTCAATATAAAGCTTGTTTTATTCTTCGGTTTTTACCTAAACTACTCATCTTGCTTTAGTCTAGCAATAGAAGAAAGATCCACATAGTATTTTCCATCTTTTAATTTGTAAACAATTGGATTGTCATGTGAGAATAATTTAGTAAGGTCAATAACATATTTTCCAGGACCCCTCATTGTTATTGTTTCTATATCAAGAATAACAGGAACATCTTCATCTGGTTTGATTCCTATAATGTCTTTAACATCATCTTCCATTTCTTTTGCTTGGTTTTCAGTAAGATTTGGAACATCTTTTTTCCATTTGTCAATATTTTCCTTTCTAACAAAGTAAAAGAAACGACTTCCACAATTACATCCCTTTAAGAGTTCTTCAGCTCCATCAGGATATTCTGTCCTACATCTAACACAAACATGAGGCATGATAACTTAATTTTTTACGAATTTAATTAATTTGCTACTTTTTCAATAATTTTTTAAAATGTATTTTGTTTTTAGAGATTATGATAACTGATTTAAGGATGGAAAAAAAACCAGAATTAATAGCTCTTTGGCCACATTTGGAAGAAAGAGAGATAATTGGATCAGAAATATTTGAGAGTAATTTGATGAACGTTGACCACGATGTTTTCGAAGAAATGAAATATTTTACTTTAAAGATCTAAAGATTCATTTTGTTTTCAAAGAAATACTTTCAGGATTTTTCTTAATTTCTTTAACTAATGTAGCAGGACCTATAACAGTAACTCCTCTTTTTCTACCCATTAAGTAATCAAGCATTTTGGATTTAATTTTATTGGAAAGAGTTTTATGACCTCCTTGTAACTCCTCCACACTTAAAGATTCAATTTCAATTCCACGGAAGAGTTTGGAAATATTGGCCATTGTTTTTTTAATCAATTCCATTTCTTCTGAAGGACTTAATAACCCTTCAATAATCAATATCTCTTTTTTCTTGCTTTTTTCAATTATTAGATCTACTTTATTACTAACTTTCATGGAATGGAATTTTTCCAATGGTAAAAATGATATGGAAATTGATTTCATTTAATCACCTCAAACATTTTTTTGTAAAGCTTGTCAATATTCATGTTCTTTTTAGCTGAGAGTCCTACAACAGTGTATTGTGGGAAAGCCTTCTTTATTTTTTCAACATCTGCTTTTTTCATATCTATTTTATTAGCAACAACTATTACTGGGATCTTTCTAGCTTCTAAATTTCCCAAAATTGTCAAATTAATTTGGTTAAAAGGACTTTTTGTAGAGTCCATTACTACAAGAACAACATCCATTTTATCTAACCATTTGATAGACTCGATAATCCCTTGAGTAGCTTCCTTTGCTCTTGTTTTTGCTTTTTTTCCTTTGATTCCAAATTTCTTAAAATCTTCATAATCTATTTTGGTAGCAATTCCCGGTGTGTCTATTAAATTAATAATCAATTTTCTTCCATCTTCAGATTCTATGACAACATTTTCTTTGGTTTGAACTGTTCTGGTTTCATGTGGTACATTAGAAACAATTCCTAATTCTTCTCCTAACCAATCCATAGACACTCTATTTGCTAAGGTTGTCTTTCCAGCATTGGTTGGACCATAAATTCCTAGAGATAATTTCTTTTTTTTCCTGAAAAATTTATTAAAAAATCTCTTCATTGAAAGACGAAATCTACTCAACTTCATTTTAGCCATGTTATTTCTAAATCATTATTTTTTAAAAAGATTATCCTTATCGAAAAAAAGATAAGTTCCAAAAATTCTGTTTATATTATGACTAATGACCAGATGCAAATCTTGAAGGACATTAAGTCAGAGGTCAATTTGATTTCAGTAAACATAAAAAAGATATGTAGGGAGCTCAAAATTGGGGTGGTAGTGAGACAGACTAAGCCAGAATATGAAGAATATGATGAAAAAGAGATACCAGATATGGATGAGTTGGACAGAAGAGAGCTAAAAAATGTAAGAGAGATTATCAAAGAGATTTATTGAGACTCTGAAAAATACTTAAACAAGTAGAAATTGGCAATATTATGAGCTTTAAATATATAGAACATACAGCGGATATGGAAATCATTGCAGAAGGCGATTCTATGGAAAATTTATTTATTGAATCAGCAAGAGCAATGTATGGAATAATATTAAACCTTCTCAAGGTTGAGAAAAAAATAACTCATTTAATTGAGATAGAAACCAAAAATAAGGAAGATTTAATTCATGATTTTCTTGATGAATTATTGTTTTTATTGGAGACAAAGAATATGGTCTTTTCTGGGTTTGATATGAAAATCCATGGAAACAAACTAAGGTGTTATTGTGAAGGTGAAAAGTTTGATTCTGAAAAACATGAGGAAGGAAGCCTAGTGAAAGCAGTTACATACAATAAGTTGAAAGTATGGGAAATGGATGGAAGCTTCAAAACAAATATTGTTTTCGATATGTGATAAAAATGGAAGTTAAAAAAATAAGTGATTTTGTATGGGAATTACCTAAAACAGGTAAAATGAATGTTCCTGCTAGAATTTATGCTTCTGAAAAAATACTTTCAAAAATGAAAATAGATGAAACATTACATCAAGCGTCTCATGTAGCAATGTTGCCTGGAATCAAAAAATACTCATATGTAATGCCTGATGGGCACCAAGGATATGGTTTTCCAATAGGGGGTGTTGCTGCATTAGATTATAAAGAAGGAGGACTAAGCCCAGGAGGAATAGGTTTTGATATTAATTGTGGGGTTAGATTGATTAAAACTAATTTAACAACTAAAGATATTGAAGGAAAAGTCCAAAAAATAATTGATAATATATTTCAAAATGTTCCTTGTGGAGTTGGAATTGGTGGTCAAGTTAAATTAAGTAATTCTCAATTAGATGGAGTTCTCTCTCAAGGAGTAGGATGGTGTTTAGAAAATGGTTATGCTTGGAAAGGAGATTCAGATCATTGTGAAGAAAATGGATGTTTAAAGCCAAACGATCCTTCTGAAGTATCTCCTCGCGCTAAAAACAGAGGAAGTGGTCAATTAGGTTCTTTAGGGGCAGGGAATCATTTTATTGAATTAGGATATATTAGTAAAATAGAAAATCCCAATGTAGCAAAATCTTTTGGAATTAATAAAGAAGGGCAGGTTGTTATTTGTGTTCATTCTGGATCAAGAGGTTTGGGTCATCAAGTTTGTTCAGATTACATTCGTTTGTTAGGAGATAAATTTGGAAATATGGATTTACCTGATAGAGAATTGATCTACGCTCCTTCTGGTTCAGAAGAAGCTGATAAATATTTCAAAGCAATGGCTTCTGCTGCTAATTTTGCATGGGCAAATAGACAAGTAATGACTCATTTTATTAGAAAAAGTTTTTCAGAAGTGATGAGGAAGAGTCCAGAAGAATTAGAAATGGATTTGATTTATGATTTAACCCATAATATTGCTAAGATAGAAAATCATGGTGGTAAGGTATATGTTCATAGAAAAGGAGCTACACGTTCTTTACCTAAGAACCATGAAAATGTACCTTCTAAATATAGAAGTGTAGGTCAACCAGTTATTCTCCCGGGTAATATGGGGACAGGGACTTGGTTACTGGTAGGGGGACCAAAATCATTGGAAATGAGTTTCGGAACAGCACCACATGGAGCAGGAAGGAATTTGAGTAGAACTGCCGCTAAAAAACAGTTTAAAGGAGAACAAATAAAAGAAGCTCTATTAAAAAAAGGAATTTATTTGAAAGCAAAATCATGGAAAGTTGCTGCAGAAGAAGCCCCAGGAGCTTACAAAGATTTAGATGAAGTAGCTAAAGTAGCTCACAATCTTGATTTAGCTAATTATGTAGCTAGAATAAAACCTGTTGGAGTCATAAAAGGTTAATTTTATAAATAATTATTACTATGTGGTAGTGTATGATTAGATTAACTACAAAACGTAAAAATGATGAAATTTATGTTCCTATTATTGAACATATTGATCCATTGACTCCTGGAAATTATTTAGAAGTTTGGCCGGTTGTTAAACATAAGGGAATTTATTATGTTTTAGGGGGAAATAAAGGAAATGGAATTATGAAAGAAGTTCAAGGAAAAAGAGGACACACTCATGAAGATCTTAGAATTGTAAGAACTATGAGTGGATTAGAGATCTTAACGTTAGATAAAGGTTTGTGGGCACCACATATGGATACATTAGATTTAAAAATTGAACAAATATCCGAAATTTTATCTGATAAAAACACAGAACAAGAATTACCAGAGTTTACATATGAATCAGATAGAGAAATATATTCTCCTCTCAAATTAAAAGCAATTGGAACACTTGGTTAAAAACTAATTTTAATCATTTCAAAAAGAAATAGGAATTTATTTTAAAGAAAATACAACGAGAATTTAATATGTCTAAACGAGGCTCAGAAAAGATAGAATGGACTCCTTGGGCAAATATAGAATCTGCCAAAAAAGGAGAAAGTGGAGGTAGAGTACATGTTGAAAATCTAGCCTTTTTGTTAATGGATCCTTTGGAAAGAAAAGCATATGAAAAAGTTATAGAAAGTGAACTAAATGCTGATTTATTTTATGGACCAAAAGGCCAAATCCTATCAAAAGATTATGATGAAGTAACAAGTATTTTATTATGGCACTCAAAAAATAGAAGTGATTTGACTCCTTATATTTTAGGTACATTAATGAAAGTTTCAAGTGATGATAGAGTTATAAAAAGAAATGTTGAACTATCTCCAAGAATTATGGCTGGAGTAATGGGTATTCATGAGTCAACAGCAAGAAAAATATCAAAAATACATACTTGGGGAGATTATGTTGAGGTTCCTTTTGATTTAGAATTATTTGGTTCAAAAGCTTTTGTAAGTAATCCTAATTTTTTTGTTTCTTATTCTTCAACAGACATTAGAAGATTCAAGGGGAAAAAAGCAAATAAGTCAGTAGAAGCATATTTACAAAAATTTGAAGCAAGAATGTTTGGATTAGATCCTTATGTAATTTCTGCTCTTGAAAAGATAAAGGAACAGGTTTCTGATAGATTTTCTATGTTGGTTTCTTCTGATTTAGTTAATAAAGAAATAAGTACAAATGTAGAAACTAAAAGATCACCACCAAAAAGATTTCATATTATTGGAAAAAATTTGGAGAAAGCATACCATATGACTATGCCAAAAGTTTCTTTGGAAAAAGATTTTCCACAAAAAATGGAATATTTGGGAGAAGAACTTCTTCTTTCTAAAAAAACACCGAAAAGATATTTGTTAGGTGAATGGGAAGAAGATAAACTTAAGAAAATAGATGTTGTTGATGTCCCTTTCTATAAACATGAAAGAGGGTTTATTCCAGGTATGTTAATAGATCCAAAAGAAATTAGAAGTAAAATTATTCCAGAGCTTATTTTAGGTCATTCATTAAAAAGAGAAAGTCTTGTGGGAAAAATAGTGGGAAAAGTAGATTTAAATGATCCAGAACTCCCCCTCGTCTTATTTTAACTATTGTGTAAACATTTTTTACACAAAATTATTAGCAAATATTAAGATATATAGTTAAATTCTGGTTCACTACTTTTTGGTTTTTCTTTAGGAATCCCCGTTTTAATGATTTCTTCAATTTTTTTATCAACACCCTCAATAGTTTTTGGTAAAATATTTGCCAAAATTCTTAGTGTAGACATAGAAATCACAACCTCTGAAAGTATAACATTAGTATTGTCTGTAAAACGTAGTCTTGCAAAAACTTCTGTTTGTTTTGTTTTATCATTAGCCCTAATATCAAATTTAATACTAACATTATTTCCAAATATCGGTTTTATTAATAAAGGATTCCTGAAAGGTTCTTTATTTTTTGTCATGTTACTTTCCTCCATTTATTTTTTTTATGTTGTTATTACGTTACTAAGAAATTAAAGACTTTCGTAAAATTAATTTTTGTGCAGTCCTCTTAGTTTTTGTGCAAACAGTATTTATTGTGCAAAGCCCAAAGTGGGAAAAAGTATTTAAACTAATTATAGTTCATACTACTTGCTGCACCTGTAAGTTCTGAGGGATAGGTTTAAAAATAAATGAAATGTGAAATAAGAAATGGCACACAAAATAAGTAGAAGAAAATCCCCCAGAAGAGGGAGTTTGCAGTATTGGCCTAGAAAGAGGTCTAAAAAACCTTATCCCGTAGTCAGAAATTGGCAGGGAGAAGGATTATTAGGTTTTGCTGGATATAAGGCAGGAATGACACATATTCTTGCAATAGATAATAAAAAAACATCTCCAACTAAGGGAGAAAAAATATCCATGCCAGTTACGATTATTGAAGTCCCACCTCTTAAAATAGCAGGAATTAGATTTTATAAAAAAGAAAAAGTATTGGGAGAGGTTTGGGACAACAAATTACCTAAAAATATTGAAAGAAAGGTTCAAAAGGCTCCAAAAAAGAAAAAAGATAAAAAACATCCAAAAAAACAAGTTAAAACTCCTAAAAAATTAGAAGATTTTACAGAATATTCTCATATTAGATTGATTATTTTAACTCAGCCAACTTTCAAAAAAACTCCAGAAATCTTTGAAATGGGTTATGAAGGTACTGAATTTAAGGAATTACTTGGAAAGGAGTTGAAAATAGAAGAGGTTTTTAAGCCAGGAGAAGTTGTTGATGTCATATCTATTTCAAAAGGAAAGGGTTTTCAAGGCGTTATAAAGAAGTTTGGAGCTAAATTACTGAGCCACAAATCTGAAAAAAAGAGAAGAAAGGCTGGTTCTATAGGTCCATGGCATCCTGCAAAAGTAAGTTTTAGGTCATTAATGCCTGGAAGAATTGGTTTCCACCAAAGAACTGAATTTAATAAATGGATCCTTAAAATAGGAACAGGAGAAGAAGTCAATCCAAATGGAGGATTTATCAGATTTGGTAATGTAAAAGCAGATTATGTTATGTTAAAAGGATCTGTTCCAGGTCCTAGAAAGAGATTAATTGTTATGAGAAAATCTATAAGACCTCATAAATTTCCAAACGTTGCTCCTGAAATCACTCATATTTCTAAAAAAACTAAACAAGGTATTGGCGCATGAAAACAAATATTTTAACATTAACAGGGAAAAAGGGAAAAGAAATCAGGCTTCCAAGCCATTTTAGTGAAAAAATCAGAAAAGATGTTATTAAAAGGGCTGTTTTAGCCCAACAAAGCAATTCTTTACAACCAAAAGGAACCCAAAAATTAGCAGGAATGAGAAAAGTTCATTGGTTATCTAAAAGAAGAAATGTTTACAAATCAACTTATGGAAGAGGTACTTCAAGAACACCAATGAAAACAATGGTTAGAAGAGGTATGCGTTTCGTTTTCCGAGGTGCTTTTGCTCCACAAACAAAAGGTGGAAGATCTGCTCATCCTCCTATGGTTGAGAAAAAAATTGTTAAAAATATCAATAAAAAAGAAAGAAAATTAGCCATTAGGAGTGCTATAGCAGCTACTTCTCATTTAGATTTAGTAAAAGAAAGAGGACACAAATATGATGGGATAGTTCCAATTATCATGATAAATGACATTGAAAAGATCAAAAAGTCAAAGGATGTTGAAACCTTACTTTTGAAACTAGGTATGAAAGAAGAGTTACAAAGAATCAAAAAGAAAAAAATCAGAGCAGGTAAGGGTAAAATGAGAGGAAGAAAGTACAAGAGAAAAGTAGGCCCTTTATTTGTTGTTTCTGAAAGATGTGATTTGATGAAAAGTGTTGGTGCAGTTCCAGGAACTCAATCAATTCTTGTAAAGGATTTAAATGCTGAAATCTTAGCACCAGGAACTTATCCCGGAAGACTCACAATATGGAGTGAAAAAGCAATTCAAAAATTAGAAGGTATGTTCAAATGATACTTAAAAATTTGTTATCAACTGAAAAATCGGTCAGAATGATTGATAAAGACAATGTAATTACATTCATAGTCGATAACAGAGCTTCAAAAAATGAGATCAAGCAAGAAGTTGAAAGATTATTTGAAGTTAAGGTTGAAAAAGTGAGAACATTGATCGAAAAAAAAGGAAAAAAAGCATTTGTTAAGATCAATAGAAAAACACCAGCAATGGATATTGCAACTCAAATGGGAATGATATAATGCCAAAAAGAATGAAATCTCAAAGAAGAGGAAAAGGAAAGCCTAGATTTACTTCTCCTACACATAAATACAAGGTAGCTGTTTCATATCCTTTTATTGAAGATAAAATGCAAGGAGAAATTGTAGATATTATAAATGATCCTGTTAGAACTGCTCCAGTCTCAATAATTCAATTAAACAAGGGTTTAGCTGCAATTCCTTCTGCAGAAGGAATCAAAGTAGGAGACTTAGTTTATTTTGATGCAGAAACTCCAAGAAAGGGAGATGTGATGCGATTGAAAAACATTCCTGAAGGAACAGTTATATTTAATCTAGAAGTAATTCCAGGAGATGGAGGAAAAATGGTTAGAGGAGCAGGATTAAGTGCTAGAGTGGTTTCAAAAGATGAAAAGATTGTAATTGTTAAGCTTCCAAGTAGGAAACAAAAGAAATTTCATCCAAACTGTATGGCTTCAATAGGTATTGCCGCAGGTGGTGGAAGAAAAGATAAACCCTTATTAAAAGCAGGTAAAAAATATCATTCTATTAAAAATAAAACAAAATCATGGCCTGTTGTTGCTGGAGGGGCAATGAATGCTGGAAATCATCCTTTTGGAGGAGGAATGAGGAGACACAAAAAGAGAAAAACAATTGCTAGAAGAATGCCTCCAGGAAGAAAGGTAGGAAGTATTGCAGCTAAGAGAACAGGTAGAAAGAGGGGATCACGATGAAACAATTCATGTATAGAGGAAAAACACTTGAAGAATTACAAAAAATGAGTACTCAAGATTTCATAAAATTACTTCCAGCAAGACAAAGAAGAAGTCTAAAAAGAGGATTTACAGAAGAACAACAAAAAATCCTAAAGAGAATGGATAAGAAAAAAGAGAAAACCATCAGAACCCATAGTAGAGATTTAATAGTTTTACCTCAATTTGTTGGATTAACATTTGGGGTTCACAATGGAAAGGAATTCAATACAGTTGTTATTACTGAGGAAATGGTTGGTCATTTTCTTGGTGAATTTAGTATGACAAGAAGGAGAACACAACATGGAACACCAGGAGTAGGTGCTTCAAGAAGTTCCAAGTTTGTCCCAATTAAGTGATGTTCATGGAAGCTATAGCTAAAGGCATTAACTTGCCAATATCAACAAAACATACGACAGAAGTAGCTAGAAACATCAGGAACAAAGATTTAGCAAAATCAATGAAATTCCTTCAAGAAGTTATAGAAATGAGAACAGCAGTAGCATTCAAAAGATTTAACAATGATAGAGCTCACAGAAAGGGAAAGGGAATGGGACCCGGTGCCTATCCTCAAAAAGCATCCAAAGCATTATTAAAACTTTTAAGAAGTGCAATGAATAATGCTATTCAAAAAGGAATGAATCCCGAGAATTTAAAAGTTTCAAGGGTTGAAGTGGGTATGGGTGTTTCAAAACATAGAAGAAGTAA
Source organism: Candidatus Parvarchaeota archaeon (assembly GCA_017608385.1). Lineage (GTDB taxonomy): Archaea > Nanobdellota > Nanobdellia > B33-G15 > B33-G15 > JAFCFZ01. Next base: position 16,202 of record JAFCFZ010000008.1, on the reverse strand, counting down.
TAGAAGACTTGGAAGACAAACAAATATCCTCATTGAGGTGAAAGAAAATGATTGAAAGAAAATTTGTACAAGATAAAACAAAAGAACTAAAGGTAATGGATTGGCTAGGAGATGAATTAGCAGATATGGGATATTCCAGTGCTGAATTAGAAAACACACCTTTGGGAATGAAAGTCATAATTTACTCCTTTAAACCTGGAATGATTGTAGGTAGAGGGGGCTCAAATATTGATAGATTATCAAAAGAATTAGAGAAAAGATTCAAATTAGATTCTCCACATATTGAAGTTAGAGAGATTCAAAATCCAGATATTGATGCTCAAATAATGGCAAATAGAATTGCTAAGCAATTATCAATTTATGGAGTCACAAAATTCAAAGCTATTGGACATAGAAATTTAGCAAGAATTATACAAGCAGGTGCAATCGGTGCTGAAATAATCATAGCTGGAAGGGTCCCAAGTTCAAGAGCAAGAAGATGGAGATTTTATGGAGGATACTTACCAAAATGTGGTCAAACAGCCAAAGATGAAGTTCAAAAAGGTTTCAAAAAAGAAGTAATGAAAATGGGTGTTGTTGGAATTACAGTTAGTATACTCCCACCTCATGTGAGAATGCCAGATAGAGTTGATTTGAAACCAGTTGGTATTGAAGAAGTGAAGGAAATGGGAGAAGAAGCAAAAGAGACTTCAGAAGAACCTCCAAAAAAAGAGGAACCTCTAAAAAAGGAAGTTCCTAAAAAAGAAACTAAAAAACCAGCAAAGAAACCAGCTAAAAAAACAACTAAAAAACATGCAAAAAAATCAGAAAAAGTAACTACCAAGAAAAAAGAGAAGAAAAATGAAAAGAAATGAGATAAGAAAACTAAGTAATTCCGAATTGGAAAAGAAATTAGGAGAAATCCAAAGAGAATTAATGGTAGTTAGAACTAAAAAATCAAGCGGTGCTAATCCTGACAATCCTGGAAAAGTTAAGCCAATGAGAAGAGATATTGCTAGGATATTAACAGAACAAAATAGGAGGACGATAGAAACAAAATGAGTATTGTATGTCCAGTTTGTGGCTTTCCAAAAGAAGTTTGCATCTGTGGAGACCTTGCGAAAGAACAGCAAAGAGTCATCATAAGAAGTGCAAGAAAAAGATATGGAAGAATCATGACACTAATTGAAGGAATCGACGCTAAAACAGTTGATTTAAGGGACTTGGGCAAGAAAATGAAAAATAAAATGGCTTGCGGAGGAACCGTTAAAAAAGGAGTTATTGAACTTCAAGGAAACCACAAACAAAAAGCAAAAGAAATGCTCGTCAAACTCGGATTCAATCCACAAAACATTGAGGTGATTTAATGTTAGGAAAGAAGATAAGGGTTGTAAAAAGCAAAAACAAGAGCCTTGAAAAAATAAGAGGTATTGTTTTAGACGAGACAAAGAACATGATCATTATTGAGGATAAGGGAAAACAAGTAATGGTTGAAAAAAAAACATGTGAATTTGAAATTGATGGAGAAAAAAAACAAGGAAAAAAAATTGTAGGAAAAATAAAAGACAGGATCAAGAAAAACAAAAAGGTGAGAAAAAGATGGTAGAATGCAAAGACAAAAAATGTCCATATCATGGTAACCTAAAAGTTAGAGGTAAGACTTTTGAAGGAATAATCTTGTCTGGAAAAATGGAAAAAACCGTAAAAATTGGTTGGGAAAGGATCACTAAAGTCAAAAAATATGAAAGATATGAAAGAAAGAAAAGTAAAATTACCGCTCACAAACCTGATTGTGTTAAGGTTTCAGCAGGAGATAGAGTCATTGTAGGAGAATGTAGACCTCTAAGTAAAACAAAGAGGTTTGTTGTTTTGAAAAAGGTGGAAAAATGAGACCATTAAAATCAAGGGTTGGAAGGCCCCTAACAAGAGGATCTGTATTAAATGTAGCTGACAATAGTGGGGCTAAAACAGTCTCTTTAATTCATGTTATTGGATATAAAGGAAGAAAAAGAAGATTTCCATCTGGAGGAGTAGCAGATATGATAGTTGCTAATGTAACTTCAGGTGATCCAAAATTAAAACACAAGGTTGTTTTTGCTGTTATAGTTAGACAGAAAAAAGCATTAAGAAGACCTGATGGAACCAGAGTCAAATTTGAAGATAATGCTGTTATGTTAATTAAAGATAGAGACACAATAGAAGCTAAAGGATCTACAGTAAAGGGGCCTGTTGCTAGAGAAGTTATTGAGCGATTTCCAGCATTAGGAAGAGCAATAAGGATAGTAGTATGAAAACAAAAAAACCAGGTAAAAACAGAAAAAGGCAAGCAAATGCACCTCTTCATAAAAAGCAGAAGATGGTAGCTGCACACTTGTCAGAAACATTGAGAAAAAGGTATGGCAAGAGAAGCCTTTCTGTTAGAAAGGACGATTTAGTTAAAATTATGAGGGGAAGAGATAAAGGAAAAGAAGGAAAAATTGAAAGAGTAGATTTGAAAAAATCTAAAATATTCATTGTCGGAATAAAAAACAAAAAAAATGATGGAAGTGAAAAAGTAAGACCAATTGATCCTTCAAAAGTCTTAATCCTTGAACTTGATCTTGCAGATAAAGAAAGAATCAAAAAAATTGAGAGGGGAATAAAATGAGCGGACATATGAAAAGACTTGCAGCACCAAAAGCAATTCACATAAAAAGAAAACAGGGGAGGTTTTTGTTAAAATCAAATCCAGGACCTCATCCAAAAAAAGCAAGTTTAGCTATTGGAGTATTGCTTAGAGATATATTAAAATTAAGTTCAAATTCAAAAGAAACCAGAAAGATAGTTAGAAATAAACAAATTTTGGTAGATGGTGTTCCTAGAAGAGATGTGAAATTTCCTATTGGGTTTATGGACACTATTGAAATCAATAAAAAATATTATAGAGTTTCATTTGACAAAAAAGCAAGATTAAAACCTGTTGAAATTCCTAAGAAAGAAATTAATCTGAAAATAGGAATGATCACCAAAAAAACAGCTGTCAAAGGGAAAAAAATCCAGTTAACGCTCCATGACGGAAGAAATATATTATTATCACAAACTCAAGCAAAAAAATTCAAAACAGGATCTTCTGTTTTGATCAGTTTACCTGACCAAAAAATTGTAAGATATATTCCATATGAAGCAGGATCAAATGTTTTTATTACTTCAGGGAGGCATGTGGGACAAAAAGCAACTGTTTTGAAGATCTTGGGAGAAAAAGTATTAATCAAAGGAGAGAAAGAGGAGTTTGAAACCTTAGGAAAATATGCATTCCCAACAAGCAAAGAGGTAAGTTTGAAATGAGTAAAATGAAACAAATCCATATCAGTAAGTTGACCTTAAACATTGGTTTAGGTGAACCTGGAGAGAAATTGAATATGATGAAGGGTTTGTTAGAGAGAATATCAGGAGAAACAGCAGTTAAAACAAGTTCAAACAAGAGAATTCCTACTTGGAATGTGAGATTAGGATTAGAAATAGGTGTAAAATCAATTGTTAGAGGAAAAAAAGCAGTTGAATTATTAAAGAATTTATTAAAATCAAAAGCTAACAAACTCAAAGAATCAAATTTTGATAGTACTGGTAATTTAAATTTTGGAGTAGAAGAATACATAGACATTCCTGGAGTTAAATATGATCCAAAAATAGGAATGAGAGGTTTGAATGTCTGTGTGACTTTAGAAAGACCAGGATACAGAGTTAAGAAAAGAAGAATAAAGCCTTCAAAAGTAGGCAAAAAACAAGCCATACAAAAAGAAGAGGCAATTAAATTCATTAAGAAAAAATTTGGAGTGGTTGTGGAATGACAACAAGTTCATACAAAAAGGTTTTGAAGCAAATTGAACATAAGAAAGCCAATAAAAAAAGGTTTTTGAAGTTCAACAAGCCAAAAATCAGAAAATATGGCGCTGGAAGAAAAAAGTGTACTAGATGTGGAAGAACAGGAGCTCACATAAGCAGATATGGGCTTAAATTGTGTAGACAGTGCTTTAGGGAAGTTGCAAAAAGTTTAGGCTTTGAAAAGTATGGTCATGAGGTGTAAAAAATGAAACATGATATTATAGCAGATGCATTAAATTCCTTAGTAAATGCAGAAAAAACAGGTAAATCAGAATGTGTGGTAAAACCAGTATCTAATCTATTAAAAGATATTTTCAAGATAATGAAGGACACAGGATATATTGGTGAATTTGAATATGTTGAAAATAAAAGAGGGGGTATTGTTAAGATTGAAATGAAAAAGAAATTGAACAATGCTAGAGCAATAAAACCAAGATTTCCTTGTAAAAATGATGATATAGAAAGGTTTGAAAAGAGATTTCTACCAGCTAAAGGATTTGGAATGGTGTTAATTTCAACTCCAAAAGGACTTATGACAAATGTTGAAGCAAAGAAAAAAGGATTGGGAGGAACTTTGATAGCTTATGTTTACTAAAATTAGCATACCTCAAGGAGTAGAAGCTAAAAAAGAAGGTTCTGTCCTATTTGTAAAGGGACTAAAAGGAGAATTAAATAGAGATTTTGATTATCCTAGAATTGATTTTAAAATAGATGGAAAAGAATTAATATTTTCCAGTGAAATCAAAGGAAAAAGAGGTAAAATGATGGTCAATACATTTGCATCTCACGCTAAAAATATGATGATAGGTGTAACAGAAGGTTATGTTTACAAACTCAAAATAGTTTTTTCTCACTTTCCAATAAATGTCAAAATAAATGGGATTGATGTTGTAGTAGAAAATTTCTTTGGAGAAAAGAAACCAAGAAAAACAAAAATTTTCGAAGGAGTTGAAGCTAAAGTAGAAGGTGATGAAATAATTGTTACAGGAGTTGACAAGGAAAAAACAGCCCAAAGTGCTGCAAATATAGAACTTGTTTCAAAAAGATCAGGATATGATAAAAGAAGGTTCCAAGATGGAATCTATATTTTCGAAAAGGCAGGTAATCCAGTATGAGTAAAGAATACTATAGAAAAGAAGTACATAGAAGAAAAAGGTTGACCAAGACCTGGAGAAAGCCAAAAGGCATGCACTCTAAGGTTAGAAGAAAGGAGAGACAAGTGATAGATATGCCTTCTTCAAGAAGGAGAAGTCCTGCTAAAACTAGAGGATTACACCCATCTGGATTTGAAGAAATACTAGTAAGTACCCTTTCACAATTAGAAAAAATAGATCCAAAAACACAAGTAGCAAGATTTTCAAAAATGGGAAGAAAAAAGAAAACAATGCTTTTCAATCATGCTAAAAAACAAAAAATAAAGGTCTTGAATTTTAAACCAGAAGTTAAAGAAAAAAAGGAAGAAGTTAAAATAGAAAAACCAAAAGAGGAGATAAAGAAAAAAGAAACTCCAAAACCTGTAAAAAAAGAGGTTAAAAAAACAGAGAAACCAGAGAAAAAGGAAGTTCCAAAGAAAATGATAAAGAAAGAGGTTAAAAAATGAAACTTCAAAAGAGATTAGCAGCTGCAATAAAGAAAGTAGGAAAGAGAAGAGTAAAGGTAAAAAGACCTGAGGATTTGAAAGATGCTATCACTAGAGAAGATGTTAAAATCTTGATAAAGACTGGTGCAATTGAAATCAAAAGAAAAAGAGGAGTTAGTAGGGGAAGAGCCAGAAAATTAAAAGAACAAAGAAAAAAAGGAAGAAGAAAGGGAGAGGGAAGAAAAAAAGGGAGAGTTCTTAATAAAAAGGAAAAGTGGATGAGTAAAGTAAGAGCTCAGAGAAAATTCATTAAAATGCTCAAAGAAAATCAAAAAATAGGCCCAAAAACCTATAGAAACCTATATAGAAGGATAGGTGGAGGTTTTTTCAGGTCCATTTCACATATAAAAACACATTTAGGAAAAATAGGTGAGGGAATTGGCAAATAAAGCAACACATGTAGTAAAATTTAGAAGAAGAAGAGAAGGTAAAACAGATTACAGGAAAAGAAGAATTTTACTGATCTCAGGAAAGACAAGACTAGTCATTAGAAAATCAAATCAAAGAATAATTTGTCAAGTAGTATCATCTAAAGAAGGACAAGATAAGGTTCTAACACAAGTGAGTTCAAATCAACTCAAAAAAATGGGTTGGAAATTCAGTACAGTTAATCTTCCTGCAGCATATCTCACTGGTCTTCTTTGTGCAAAAAAATCAAAAATAAAGAATGCTGTTTTGGACATGGGATTAAATGTTTCAACAAAAGGTTCAAAAATATATGCTGCTCTCAAAGGAGCGATAGATGGAGGAATGAAAATCCCTTTTGACGAGAAAATATTTCCTTCAGAAAAAAGAATAAAGGGAAATCATATTGATAAAAAAATTGAAAAGGTTTGGGGTGAATTAAAATCGAAAATAGAAAAGACAAAAGAGTAACCCATAGGAGGGGCAATAGGAATAGAAGAGACAATAGAGATAGAAGAGATAATAGAAGAGATAGGATAAAAGATTGGACTCCTATAACTGAAGATGGAAAAAAAGTAGCTTCAGGTGAAATCAAAGAGATAGATTATTTTCTAGACAGGGGTATGAGGATAAAAGAAGCAGGCATGGTTGATAGATTAATGCCCGATTTAGAAGCTCAGCTCCTTTTAATTGGCCAATCTAAAGGAAAGTTTGGTGGTGGAAGAAGAAAACCATTTAGAGTTACTCAAAGAAAAACAGAAGACGGAAGCAAACCAAAATTTTCAGTAATGGCTGTTATAGGTAATAGAAATGGTTATGTGGGTATTGGTTTTGGAACTTCATCTGAAACAATGCCTGCTAGAGAAAAAGCCATAAAAAATGCTAAATTAAATTTAATCAAAATCAAAAGAGGATGTGGATCTTGGCAATGTGGATGTCAAACACATCATTCAATTCCTTTTAAAATATTAGGAAGATCTTCTTCTGTTCGTTTAGAATTTTTACCTGCTCCAAAAGGAGTTGGTCTTGCAATTCATTCAGAATGTAGAAAAATCCTTGAATTAGCAGGAATAAAAGATGTTTGGGGACGATCCTATGGACAAACAAGAAAGAGGATTAATTTAATAAATGCTTGTTTTGATGCTTTGAAAACTTTACAAAGTACTAAAATAATGAAATCATTTGAAAAAGAAGCAGGTGTTGTGGAGGGTAAAGTATGATAGCAGCTGTAACAATTAGAGGATGTGTAACAGCAAGAAAAACAATAGTTACTGGTTTAGAAATCTTAAAAATGAAAAGAAAATTCTCAATGAGGGTTCTTGAAAATAATAATCAAAATTTAAGCATGTTGAATAAAGTAAGAAACAGAGTCATGTTTGGAGAGATAAGTAAAGAAATGAAAGAAGAAATCTTAAAGAAATTTGGAGAAAAAAGAGTTTATAATCTTCATCCTCCAAGAGGAGGATTCAAAAAAAGTATTAAACAAACATACCCAGCAGGAGAAACAGGAAAGAGAAGTAAAGAAGATATGGAGAATTATTTGAGGAGAATGATGGTATAATGGGTCTTTCAAGAAAAACCAAAAAGAAGAGAGGATACTCAAGGAGATTAGGTCTAAGAAGAAGAGGATCGGGTAATAGGGGTGGAGTTGGAAGAGCTGGTTGGGGAAAGAGAGGCAAACAAAAAAAGACCAAATATTCTACTGAAGAAAGAAAGAAAGGATTTACTCCAATAAAAGAAAAAATGGAATGGATTAATTTATCTGATGTTGACAAAAATCTTGAATTAAAAAACAAAAGAGTCCTTGGAAAAGGAGATCTAAAAGGAAAATTTACCATTAAGGCGTCTTATTTTACTAAAAAAGCAAAAGAAAAAATAGAACAGGCTGGGGGAAAGTGGATTGAACTTTAAGGAACTTTTAGGAAATTTACCAGAAGTAAAACAGCCAGAGAAGAAATTAAGCTTTGAGGAGAGATTAAAATGGACCGGCTTAGCTCTTATAATTTATTTTATCTTATCTATGGTTCCCTTATTTGGTTTAAGTGAATCTTATGTTGCTCAATTTGAGACATTATCAATTCTATTAGCAGCTAATTTTGGTTCTTTGATCACATTAGGTATTGGGCCAATTGTTACAGGAAGTATTATTTTACAATTGTTAGTGGGAGCTGAAATAATTAAAGTAGATACCAATACAAAAGAAGGAAGAAGTTATTATCAAGGAATCCAAAAATTATTTTCCATATTTTTTATAGTCTTTGAAAATCTAATTTATGTTTTATCTGGAGCATTGCCTCCAATAGTAAATACTCCTTTTTATTTGGGACTACTTTCAGTTCAATTGATTGTAGCAGGATTTGTATTGATGTTGTTAGATGAAGTAGTTTCTAAGTGGGGAATTGGTTCAGGAATATCATTATTTATTGCAGGAGGAGTAGGAAGACAAATATTTGTTAATGCTTTCTCTCCACTACAATCTTCAACAGGATATCCTGTTGGTGCAGTTTGGCAAGTACTTATTATGATAGGTCAAGGATTTTTAGAATCAATATGGTTCCCAATAATAACTATATCCTCTACTGTTCTTGTTTTTGTTCTGTCGATTTATTTACAATCTGTTAAGGTAGAAATACCGCTTAGTATGGGCCGTATACGGGGATTAAGTATGAAATGGCCACTTAGTTTTATCTATACAAGTAACATTCCTGTTATTTTGGTGGCTTCTTTACTAGTTAGTCTTCAGATTTGGGGTTCTATGATGTTTAATATGGGATTTCCAATAATGGGAGAATTTGAATTAGTAAATGGAAGACAAGTTCCAACAAGTGGATTAGTTAAATATCTTAATCCTCCTACAATAACAGACTTGTTTTTTGGGTTTAATATGGATGTTTTATTGACTTTGCTTATTTATGGAGGGTTCATGGTAATAGGATCTATAGTATTTTCCATACTTTGGGTAAGTATAGGGGGACAAGATGCTTCTTCCTTAGCTGATCAAATAAGTTCTTACGGGCTTTCAATGCCTGGCTTCAGAAGTGATAAAAGAGTGTTAGAATCAATGCTATCTAGATATATCATGCCTCTTGCAGTTATGGGGGGTATGACAGTTGGTTTGTTAGCAGTAATTGCAGATCTTTTCCAAGCATTGTCAAGAGGAACAGGAATATTATTAACTGTTATGATAATATATCAGTTTTACGAGCAAATTAAGAGACAGTATATGCAAGACTTACCACCTTGGTTGGCTAAGTTTTTCAAGGGTTGAACAAAAATGGATTACATAGCATTTTCACAGGTCTTATTGATTGGGTTTACAGCAGCTCTAGCTTCAAAACTTGCAATGGTTCTTACAGTAGATATGAAAAAAGTAACCGAATTAAAGAAGAAAATAAAGGAAATCAGAAAAGAAACTAAGCAACTGAAACCAGGAACAAAAGAACATTCAAAAAAATATGAAGAAATGACTGATATTAATTTAGAATTGACAAAAATGCAATTAAAGCCAACTATATTCACTTTCATCCCATTTATTCTATTATTTATGTGGATGCGTGAAATGTTTGGAAAAGCTCCTGCGTTTATCATATTACCATTTTCATTACCAATAATTGGAAATGATATAGGATGGTTACTAACTTACTTAATTTCAACAATGTTATTTTCAAGTATTATAAACAAAATAATTGATAGGAGATGGGGAAAAAATGTTTGAAATTGGAAGAGTTTGTATTAAAATAGCAGGAAGAGAAGCTGGAAGCATTTGTGTTATTGTTGATAAAACTGATGATAACACTTATTTGATTGATGGAAATGTCAAAAGAAGAAAATGTAGTTCAAAGCATTTAGAACCAACAAAATTCACTGCTGATATTAAGAAAGACGCAAAAACAAACACAGTAAAGAAAGTTCTTGCCGATTTAGGATTTGAAATCATTGAAAAGAAACCACCAAAAGAAAAGAAACTTGGTGAAAAACCAAAGAAACAGAGAAAACAACACAAGGGAAAAGAGATTCAAAAATTGAAAAAAGGAAGCAAACCAAAGAAGAAAAAGGTTCCAAAAACAAAGCCAAAAAAGATAGAAAAGAAAGCAAAAAAAACAGAGAAGCCAAAGAAAAAAGAAACTAAAAAAGTTGCAAAGAAGCCAGTTAAAAAAGTGACTAAAAAGCCTGCAAAGAAAACAGCAAAAAAGAAATAAACTCATTTCTTAACTTCTTTTTATGAAATTACCATTTGAAAAAGTAAAGAGAAAGATAGTTGTTAAACAAGATTGTGAACCAACTAAACATGGTTTTATTCCTGAAAAAAGGGCAATTAACTACCATCTTCAATATAGTATTGTTAATTTGGATAAACCGGCAGGTCCAACCTCTCACCAAATCAGTTCTTGGGTTAGAGACATCCTAAACATGAAAACAGGACATTCTGGTACACTTGACCCAAATGTTACTGGAGTCCTTCCAATTGGAATTGGGAGAGCCACTAAAATTCTCTCTTTCTTGTTAAAAGCCGGAAAGGAATATGTAGGAGTTATGAGACTTCATAGAGATGCTACTGAAAAACAAATTACAAGAGTTATGAATAATTTTATTGGAGAAATCAAGCAAAAACCACCTGTAAGATCTAATGTAAAACGTGTTGAAAGGAAACGACATGTTTACTATCTTGATATTTTAGAAATAGATGGCAGAAATGTTTTGTTTAAAACAGGTGTGGAAGCAGGAACATACATTCGAAAATTGTGTGATGACATCGGACGGAAATTGAATACAGGAGCCCATATGGTTGAATTAAGAAGAACAAAGGCAGGTCCTTTTCATGAAAAAACTAGCGTAAAATTACAAGATCTCAAAGACGCTTTTCATTATTTTGAACAAGGAGATGAAAAACAAATCAGAAAAATTGTTTTGCCTGTTGAAAGGGGAGCAGATCATCTTCCAAAGATTTGGGTTTCAGACCCTACAACCAGTTCAATTTGTCATGGAGCTAGATTAGCAGCTCCAGGAATTGTCAGACTTGAATCTGAAATAAATAAAGGTAATTGGGTTGCAGTTATGAGCCTTAAAAACGAATTAGTAGGTGTAGGTAATGCTGTTATGGATTGGGAAGAAATGAAAGAAAAAAACAAAGGAATTGCAGTAGAAATGGAAAGGGTAATATTGCCCAAGGACATATACAAGAAAATGTGGTGACTATGAAAAGAAAAAAAAGAGTTGTTGAGTGGGCTGAATTATATAAAAAACAATATTATCTTGTTCATGTTAATTTAGAAGGTTGGGGGAAACCTACAACAATCAAAGGAAATATACCAGATATTATGGCTTCTAAAGTATTAGATAGGCTAGTAGTACAAGTAGAGACTCACGATTCAATTGACACAGAGGAAGCAAAAAACAAGAGGGAAGCTTTTGAAGATTGGGCAAAACAACTCCCAAACAGGAAATTTATGTTAGATATAGTTTGATAATCTTTATAAAAAACATTAATATGATTCTATTATGGAAGGAATGGAAATGCCTATTTTCAAGTTAGGTGCTGTTCTATTATCATTTTTATTGATTTATGGAATTGGTTTAATGCCCATTTCTTTATCAATTTTCTTTACATATCAGCTTCTCGGGAATACTTTATTATTCTTCTTAGTGTTTCCATTTTTGTTAGTTATAGGATTTTATTCATTCATATTGACTGTAATTGGATTAATTGCTATTTTTGTCAGAGTTTTCAGATTAAAATACAAAGAAGGAACTTACAAACTATCTTTGAAAGATCCGCAAGCTTTCAGATATGTTATGTATGGATCTTTTTATCACTCAATCAATTGGTTGGTAACAGAACTTCATGCATACCAAATAAAAGAATGGTTAGCCAAAGCAGGAGGGGCTAAAATAGGAAAGGGAGTAGTTTTAGGAGGGTATATCACAGATCCTTCTCTTTTTGAAGTTGGAGATGGGACAATCATTGGAGGAAGATGTGAAATTTTATCTCATGTTGGTGAAAAAGGAAAATTATATTTTAAAAAAGTCAAAATTGGTAAGGGTTGTCTGGTTGGTCAAGGAGCCACCATTCTTGCAGGAGTTACAATGGAGGATGGTTCTGTTTTAGGAGCCAACTCATTAGCTACAAAGAATATGGTTTTGGAAAAAGGAAAATTTTACGGAGGCGTTCCTGCTAGAGAGATAAGAAGGAAGAAAAAATGAGACTTCAAAACAAGAAAATTAGACACTTCATGAAATTGATCTATTTTCATCATCCATACTATAGAAAAATCATGAAAAAACAGAAAATCTTGCCTTCTGACATTAAAAATAGAGATGATTTGAGAAAATTTCCAATAACAACCAAAATTCCTCTAAGAAAGAAGCCAAGAGACTTTATTCTCCAACCAAAACAAGAAAACATTAAAAAAACTTTAACTTCTAAACAAAAATTATCTGCATTGAGAAATATGCAAAAATTCAAAGAGAAGATGTTTGAAGAGTATTATCCAACAACTTTTTTTGGAACATCTGGAAGAACTGGAAATTCTACTCCTGTATTTCTAACAAGATATGATCTTGAAATAATCAGAGAAAATACAAAGGCTTTATTGGAAAGGGTTACAAAAGGTATAGACACTCCAATAGCTCAAAATATGTTTCCTTTTGCTCCACACTTGGCTTTTTGGCAATTAACATTTGGTATAATGGATTATCCAGGAACTTTTTGGTTTACCTTAGGAGCACAAAGAACCGAAGCTCAAGTCCAATTAATGGAAAAATTCAAAACAAATCTCATTGCTGCAATGCCTACTTATGCAAAGAGGGTGTCAGATGTAGCTAAGGAAATGAAAATTAAGTCTCATGTGAAAAAAATAGTAATTGGTGGGGAAGCTGCTCCAAAAGGCATGATCAGAACAATTAAAGACAATTTTGGAGAAATTGGGAAGGTCCCACAAATTATCAATGCTTATGGTATGACAGAATCAAAAGTAGCTATGATGGAATGTGAAGAAGGGTCAGGCATTCATTTATTCCCTCATTTACATGTATGGGAATTGGTTGATAAAGATACAATGGAACCTGTTGAAGAAGATGGATTGTTAGTTTTTAGTCATATTGATATGAGAGGCACAGTATTTATTCGTTATTTAACAGGAGATTTTTTGAAAGGAAGAATTGAGAGAGGAGTTTGTGACAGATGTGGGTCTGCAGCACCAAGAATTGTTGGAAAGATCAAAAGAATAATTGATATGGATAAGGCTTTGAACACTACAAAGGTCAAAGGAGTTCTCATTGATTTAGATGTTTTTGATAATATTTTGTCAAATATTGGAAATATAAATCAGTATCAAGTTATAATCAAAAAAGAGAATAAGTATGATCCTTACTCAAGAGATGTGGTGGAAGTTCATGTTGGACCTGAAAAACATGTTGTTAATTCAAAAGAGTTGGTTGATAAAATTAAGAGAAAGATGAAATCTCAAATTGAAATCACTCCTAAAATCAAAATAAAGGATCCCGATAAGATATATGAAAATGTTATGGGAACTCTCAAAGGAGCTAGAGTTATTGATAAACGAAAGGAAATTAAGAAAAAATAGAAATATTTATATATAGTCACTTTTAAGTAGTTAATATGGCAAATAGTTTAGATGGGCTTTTAAGTAATTTAGAAGTTAAAGACCTAGAAAAAGGATTAGCAAATAATAAATATTCTGATATGGGTCTAATAGCAAATTCTGCATTAGCTAGTACTTATGTTCCTCAAATAATGGGAATCTTAGCAGATGTACCTGTAGAATATGTTCCCATAACACTTACTGCTTTAACTGCTGCAGTTGTTACAGCAGTTTATGGAGCACATTTAGTAACTGATTTACTCTAAAACCAAAAAACAGTAATAACTAAATCTTCTTTTTTTATTATGGATTATTATTATTCTGAGAAATTAGAATCTGAGGAAAGAAAAGGTAAAATAATAACAAATGTTAGAGGTTTTGATCTTGAGATATACACTTTATCTGGAATCTTTTCATGGAAAAAAGTAGACAATGCGAGTAGATTGTTGGCTGAAAACATGGAAATATATCCAGGAGATCTTGTTTTAGATGTTGGTTGTGGATATGGGGTTTTGGGAATAGTTGCTTCTTTGATGGGAGCAGATGTGACTTTTATTGATGTCAATGAAAGAGCAATCAGAATGACAAAAAAGAATTTAAGAAGTTTAAGAATCAAGGGCAAAGTGATCAAAAGTAACCTATATAGTAAAGTCAAAGGAGAATTTCATTCTATAATCACAAATCCACCAATTGCAGCTGGATTCGCTGTGTGTTCTCAAATAATCAAAGATGCTAAGAAACATCTGATTAAAAAAGGTAGATTTCAATTGGTTGCCAGACACAATAAAGGTGGGGAAAGATTAATGGATTGTATGGAAGAAGTGTTTGGAAATGTCAAAACAATTGCAAAAAAAGGTGGATTTAGAATATATATCTCAGTAAAGAAATAATTATAATGTAATACACTTCTTATTTTTTATGCGGCCAGAAAAAGAGGATTATTATCTTCAAATAGCTAAATCAGTTGGCATGAGATCCCCGTGTACAAGAAGGAAATTCGGAGCCATTATAGTTGTTAATGACACCATTGTTAGTACAGGTTATAATGGACCAGCTAGAGGAGTAGTTAATTGTGAAGAAATTGGTTGTTTGAAAGACGAGATGGATGAAAAGCAATATGAATCTTACAAATATTGCACAGCAGTTCATGCAGAAGAAAATGCTATAATAAATGCTGCAAGAAGTGGATCTAGAGTGATGGGGGGAGTTCTTTATGTTATTGCCACATATCCAGATGGAAGTATTGGTGAATCTAGGCCTTGTGACAGATGTTCTCGTGCAGTAATTAATTCAGGAATACTAAAAGTTATTACAGTTGATGAAAATGGGGAAGCTATTACATATAATCCAAAAGATTGGGTAAAACGAGATACAGCGTGGTATACTTCTGAAATGGAGAGAATTAAGAAGCAAAAGGAAATTACTTCTGAAATCCGAAAGGTTTTATAATAATACTAAATTCTTTTTTGTGTGCCAGGATGGCAGAGTGGCTAATGCGCAGGCCTTGAAAGCCTGTGGACTTCGGTCCGCGCAGGTTCGAGTCCTGCTCCTGGCGTATTAAATCTCGGCGGTCCCTTTTTTTGATAACTTTCTTAAGAAATATCCATCATAAACTTTTCCTAACTCTAATTCAGGAAGTTTTTTGATTGCTTCTGCATCAGATTTTTTTACTGATTTGTAAGCCCAATGATTTTTATCACTACATAACTCCTTTTTATCACATTTTTTACAAATAGAATCTAAACCAGAACCATATTTTATTCTCAAATTGGGATTTTCATGGATTTTTCTGATAGAATCTCTCCAGTGAATGATTAGCTCGTCAGAATGAAAATCTTCTTTTTCTTCTCTAAATCTTTTGATATATTCCTTGTCTGATTTATGGAACCATTCGGGATATTTTTCATGTTGAATGTAACCAAACATATTACTGGGTCGGAGTTTCATATCATAATCTTTCAAGATAACTTTGTTCATAATTTTATTTAACAAATAATCCATATAAATAATATGAAAAACAATGAGAATCCTGCTCCTGGCGTAATTCTTTAGACAAATTTCTTTATGAAATACATCCCTAATTTTTCATTTCCAAAAAGCTTTGTAAATAAAACCAAGGGCTTTCTCAAAAATTTCATAGTTAATAAACCGTAATTAAATTTTTTTGAAACTCTCTTTTTAATTTCTTTTTCATACTCTAAAAGTTCATTTTTTCCTTTTTTCAGGGCTAAGTAAATGAATTTAGCTCCTATAACTCCACTAAGAATCGCATAGTATATCCCTTCCCTTGAAAAAGGATTAACTAATCCTGCAGCATCCCCTACTAAAATAATTCTATTTGAAGCAAAAATATCTTTATTATTATAAATTGGTAAAATCCAATTAGCCACAGCGTCAATATCTATTTTTATATCATAGCTCTTTTTCAAGTTTTGAACAAAATTTTCAAATTCTTTTTTTGTTTGTTCCATATTTTCAAATGTACCTGCAATACCAATTGAAACATCTTTTTTTCTTGGAAATAACCAAGCATAACCCCCTGGAACATCTTCAAAGTATATGTGAAGAAGATTTTGAATTTTTTCATCAATTTCTTTAGTATTCATTAAAAATGTTCCTGAAGAACTAAAAAGATATTTTCTCTTATTTTTGTTTAAATATCTATATACAATACTAATAGGTCCATCAGAACCAACCAAAAACTTAGCAGAATATTT
>JAFCFZ010000017.1 GCA_017608385.1 Candidatus Parvarchaeota archaeon | reverse complement strand
ACATGTGGTTGAGTCGATGTTTCCACCAATGTTCCAATAACCTGAATTGTAATCACAACAGTTGAATGAACCGTCTCCATAAGTGGAGTCTCCGTCGTTACAAACTTCTACTGAAGAATCATAATAATCATTTCCACTTCCTTGAGAACATGAACTTCCATCTGAATTACAGCCTGTACATCCTCCAGGAGTGTTACAATTAGATGAGTCTGGATCTATGAAACATCTTACTGTATATGTTCCATAAGCTGGTTCAACAGTATAATCACAAGAAGTATACCCTGCTACATAATTTGGAGAGGTTCCAGACCAACTATCCCAAGTACAATCTAAAGCACCTCCATCAGAATATAATCCAATACAATTATGTTGAACAGTACTTGTACAATCCAAAGTAAAAGTGTCCCCAACTGAATTTATTACACTCGCTCCTAATTGAGTATTAGTTATTTGAGGTCTGTTTGTGTCATAATCTCCTTCTGTTCTAGCTGAACTTTCTATACAAGATCCTCCAATTGAACACCAAGATTCACTTATATCATCTCCACAACAAAGAGTTTCATCAGAATCCCAATCTTGATTTCCCGCAGTACAATAACATGAAGAGGTATCTATGTCAGGGATTGCTCCACAAGATGAAGAAGAATCTGTATCTATATTATTTAGTGATTCATCTCTTGAATAAGCATAAACATTTATGCCTTCGGTAATTGTTGAGCTAACTAAACAGGAAGTCCCGGTTGTAAAACTACAATAGTTAGATCCAGCAGATTCACAATCTGAAGAATCATAACATCCCTTGCTCTCTATATTATTTGTATTGTCTGTATTTTGGTGGCTTCTGGTAAATGTCACTTGTAGTTGATCAGAAGAACAAGCAACTCCACAAGAAAGTGAAATATCATCTGACTTAGCTTCTCCACTCCATTCATATCCATGATATCCTGTTGTTCCAAGATCATAACATCCATCTCCATCTATCCAATTATTAGCATTACAAATTGCATACCAAAATTTATAGCAACCATATCCTTGATTTGCAGTTCTTGTACAAGAAACGGTTGATGGTGTTGTTGTGTAAGTATAAGGTGATGAATCTCCAGAAGAATCCATATTCGCTGATCCAGTTGAACAATCATTGTTATATTTTCTCACAATACAATAAGTTGTCTGACTGTCTCCAAGTCCAGAAGCTAATGCTTTTACATCTCCTGTAAATACAACAGTATCAGAATAATCAAAGAATGAACTTACAACAGAAGATCCTCCTTGAGTTATATCTAATGTTCCTGAATCTGCTGCAATTGCAGGAGAACATTCCTCTATAACTCCAGCATCTTTATTAGAGTTCCAACACAAGTTACATATCCCTCCTGAACATCCAGTATCATAATCATAAGCTCCATCAGAACAAGCTGAATTACCATTACCATCACATGATGCAGCACAAACACCTTCAATAACCAAACCAGAAGTACATTCTGTTCCTTGACTAGCAGAACAACCATCAGGCTTAGTGATTTCCCAAGTATTGCCTGAACTACAATAGTACCCATCTCTTGAAGTACAATCAGTGTCATCTACATCTGTATGAATATCTGGAGAGGTTGTTCCTACTTGATTTCCACAATCATATAATCCTCCATTTGAACAGATCATACTACTACTTGTAATTCCCTCTGTCAAAAGAGCCCCATTATAACAACAATTACTTGATCCTGTTGTATCATTATAATCTTCAGTCCCATCACAACATAAGTTAGCTCCATCAGTTATGAAACAAATACCATCTTGAGTGTAAGTAGTACTTGCTAAGATAGAATCACAAGCTCTTGAATCTCCATTTGAACAAGAACAATAATAATCAGAACCACTATTACTTACAGTGTTTCCGTCAGTACAACAAGTGTCTGTTGTTCCATCTGTACAAAGTCCATCATAAGTAGTTCCAGTATTTGGAGTTGAATCACATAATTGGTTATCATCCCCAACTCCACAATCGCATCCATTTGCTGCATAGATATTATCACAACAAGTTCCAGAGTAACATCTTCCACTTCTCAAATATCCTCCAGCAAGAGAACTGGAATCGCATTCTTCTCCATTTCCAGCGCTTTGATCACAGTCAATATAATAATCTGCTAAATATAATGAAACCTCTGTTTCATCACAACTCCATGTTCCTCCAGAATTTCTAGCAATTATTCCATCTGCATTCCAATTGTTTGACCCATCATCAGAACAACATCTTCCATCATAAATAGCTCCAATTGTTTGACATATTGCGGCTCCTCCACAAGTGGTATCTGTATCTATACAAAGTCCAGATGCACAATCATTTCCTTGAGTACAACTTTCTCCATCATCTAATTTACATATTCCGCCACTACAAATAGATCCAGAAACACAATTTTCATTTTGACAACAACTTCCTCCTCCACTAACAGAACCATCAACAACACAAGTACTTGAACAAACATAACCATTTCTTTCAAAACCTTCACCAGGATTATCTGTATCAGAGTCACACTCATCTGTATCAGAACAGGAAGCCATAGACCCATGATAATTACCTCCATCATAACATACATCTCCACCATCACAGCTACCATCTGAAACACAAACGCCATTTGAAGTATATCCTCCATCAAGAGTGCCCCAATCACACAAATACTCTGAAGAAGAGCCTAACTCATCACAGTCAATATAGTGATATGTTGACAGAGCTGCTTCTTCTGTGTCACAAAAATAAGTTCCACCTGAATTTCTAGCACATATTCCATAATCATCATAACTAGCTGAGGTAGTAGAACACTGAAAAGCATCATATGTTACGCTACATCCAGACCTACAAACACCATTAATACAATAATCTCCAGCACATTGATTTCCTGTTGTACAAGACTCTCCATCAGATAATTTACAAGTGCCTCCACTACATTCTGCTCCTGAGACGCAATTTTCATTTTTGCAACAACTACTTCCAGCACCAACAGAACCATCAATTACACATGAACTGGAACAAACATAACCATCTCTAACATAGCCAATGAATGGGAGATCACCAGCATTTGAATCACAAGCATCTTGATCTGAACAGGAAGATATTGTTCCATAATATGTTCCTCCATTTACACAAACATCTCCAACATCACAAGTACTCCCACTCACACAAGCACCATTAACATAATTCATAAATGCTCCATTTTCTGAACCACCTGCGTTTGAATGACAATCTTGTCCTCCTCCATTTGAACAACCATTTGTTAAAGTACCTGAATTATCATAAACAGCTCCTGTTGAACAGGTTCCGCCAGTAGTACAATAACCATTTGCGCTAAAGGTTGATCCTCCATTTGAATCACACTTATCTATATCTGTATTGGCTGAAGAACATGAAGAACAATCTGCCATATATGTTCCATCATTATCACATATCTCATCATTATCACAATCACTTCCAATACACATACCATCTGCTGAATAAGTAATTCCTACATTTGCGTCACATTTATCCCCATTATCACACAAAGAACAGTCTGTTCTATACGCTCCAGATCCAGAATCATCACAAACTTCGCCAGTATCACAGTCATAATCATCATCAACAGAAGGAGAATCTGTACTAGTTGCACATATACCTGCTGGAGTATATCCATTTTGATCTGTATCTGTATCACATTCATCACCTAATGAACAATACCTGCAGTCATCATTATAATCAACTCCATCAAAACATACTTCATCAATATCACAGTAAAATGGTGCGCCTCCATTTGTCGACACACAAGCGCCATCATAATCAACTCCAGAAGCAGGAGTAGAATCACATGCATTTCCGTCTGAGTCTGAACAACTACAACCACCACTAGCTGGGGCAAATGTAACGGTACAGCAAGTAACTCCTGCACATCTACCATCTCTAACAAATCCAAATGCACCTACATTTGAATCACAAAAATGTCCATTTGAACAACTCGAACAATCTGTTTGGTAATTAGAGTTATCAAAACAGGTTTCTCCAGTATCACACACATCTGCTATACAGATTCCATCTGCTTCAAACCCATTACTCCCTACATCATAATCACAAAATTCTCCATCACTTGCACAACTTGGGTCTAAGCAATCATCGTAATAGACTCCTCCCGAAAGACAAACTTCATTTGTATCACAAACACTATCTGAATTACAAACTCCATCTGGAGTCCATGTAGTTTCCCATCCACCAACGTCAGCTATACATTCATCACCTGTACCAGAAGCACAACTACAATAAATAATTCCGCTTCTTTCACTCACAGTTCCTGTGCAACAGTCATTGCCAGTTCCGACCCCACAAACTCCAGTTGCTTCAAAATACCCACTAGATGTACTTGGATCACAAACATCTAAATCACTTGTACTTTTGTGACAATATTGACAATCTATTTCGTGTCTCCCAGATGCTCCATCATAACAAACTTCATCACTATCACAAGCCCACTCAATCCAAACAGGATCATAAACGCACACCCCCCAACCACCATAATAATCATGCTCACATCTATCTCCTGAATCACACTGGTCACAACCACATTCCCAATCTCCATTAGTCACTTCACAATATTCCTCCGCACAACATTCTCCTGAATCACTAGTGGATCCTTCAGTAGTACAACGACCAATTGTTGAAGAACAAGTATTACACCCAGAACCCCCCGTAGAATGGCTACAAGTACCAAAATAACAAGTTTCCCAGTCATCATAGCAATAACAAGTATTTTGAGCTGAATCACATACTATTGTACCTCCTGCTTGACCTGTACCGGAAGTAGTTCCAGAACAACATGCTAAAATACTCGTTTCACACTGAGTATTTGTTAGTGCTGGACTATATGTACAGCTTGCAACAACTGTATCAAAACCAATAAAAAATTGATAAATAACGAAAAAAGAAAATATAAGTAAATAAATTCCAAAACGGGAAATAGCTTTTTTGGATAATTTTTCTTGCATTAACAATATCGGGAAAAAAGCCCAAGAAACTAAAATGAGGATCATCAAAGGAAAATAAGATAAAAAGCTCCATGCAGAGAATAGCAGGGATGATAAAATAGGAAAAATGCTAGCTAAATAAAAACCTTTTTTATCCATTTTGTGACTTCCTAAATGATATTTATTAA
Source organism: Candidatus Parvarchaeota archaeon (assembly GCA_017608385.1). Classification (GTDB taxonomy): domain Archaea; phylum Nanobdellota; class Nanobdellia; order B33-G15; family B33-G15; genus JAFCFZ01. The sequence continues at coordinate 6,573 of JAFCFZ010000017.1, read as the reverse complement.
AGAATCTCTCAAATTAAAAGCTTAACTTTTTCTCAGGAGGAGTTTAGCACATAAATAGTTACATTAGGAAATCCATCAAAATTAGATATTTTAGAATATTTTTTAAGAAATTCACCAAAATTATTTCCATTATACTGAGATGACTCAATAAAAAAGTCAGGGTTTGAAGATTTAATCTCCTCCAAAAGTCCTTGTTCATACATTATCCTATTTATATCTCCATCAAAATTATTATGAGGGATTGAAAGGTTCAGCTTAAATGAAATATAATTAGATAATATGGGATCTCCAAAAACACTTCTTTCATCTAAATAAGAAGCTATTAACGTTTCTGTGGATATCATTACCTGATTTGGAGAATTATGAAAAATGATTGTATTCCTCCCTGCAAATATCATAAACAAGAATAATAAAATTAGTCCAAATTTATATTCTGTTTCAATGAAAAATCTTGAAAAAATAATGATATAAAAGGGGAGAGACAACAAAAAATAATGGTAAAAATTTTGCTTAAAAAATAAGAATATAAAAATATCCAACAATAAGGGAATCGCAATAATCTCAATTTCTTTTTTATTATAATAAAAAAAGAGTAGAGTTACAAATATCAAAGGAGAATTTAGAGCCAAATATTCTAAAATGATAGGATTAACAAAATTATTTGTTTTTGAAAAAACATGATAATTTACTGTTTGTATAAGAAAATTATTCCCATAGGATAAATAAAACATAATACAAAAAACCGATATAAAAACCAAAAAACTAATAAAAAATTTCTTATGTTGACCTCTTTTTATAGAATAATACATAAGTATTGGAAAATAAAATATCATCAAATATCTATAAAAAAAACCAATAACTAAAAAAAATCCCGATAGATATGGTTTCTCTTTGAAAGTTAGTAAAAGTGAAAGCAAACCAAAGAAAATCGCAGGCCACATACCATACCCTATGCTAGAAAAAGACAGAAATTGAGGTGTTATCAAAAAGAAAAATATGGAAATTAGTGGAATTTTTGAGTCTTTTTTTACAATATGTTTAGATATTTCATAAACGAGATATGCTGAACTTAAAGAGAATATTATAGGAAAAAGTTTTCCAGAAAATAATGAGATTCCTAAAAACATGAAAAACAGTGAAATAGAGTAAATTTGCAAAGGAGGATGAGCATAAAAAAAATCGGAATAAGGAACTAATTTATTTTCTAAAATATTCTTAGCCATATTAAAATAAATATTTTCATCTGAAAAAGTCGGAAAAATCAATAGTATTTTTATTATAAAAAAAATCAATAAGAGGAAAAAAATTATTTTTTTTTCATGGATTTTGAAAAAATCTATTATCATAAATCTAACCAACAAAAAGTAACTTTTGGTGAGCCATATTCATATTCTTCATTATCAAAAGAAACTAGTAATTTATCTCTTGATCCATTCAACCTAACAAGAGATGTTTGCATGACCATATTTGGACCAGATATTCCTAAAACACTTTCATTAGTTATACGTAGTTTTGGCATAGAAAAAGTCAAGTTTCCTGCTATTCTCTCTCTAAAAGAAAACGTTATACAATTATCATTATCATCCAAAAAGCCAATAGCTTCCCAATGAAAAGTATGAGTCTCTATATTTTCTGGAGAAAAAACATTAGATTTTATAAATTCATTTGATGGTTCAAAGGAAATATTTGTAATAATTATTTTTTCTAAATTTTTGTCAAATTCCATATATTCAAATGGTTTTAAACATTTTCCACCTCCACTAATGGAATCTAATAAATATTGTTCAAGATCGTTTCTAAAAACATATCTCTCAAAAGAACATTTTTTTGCATAATCTTCTCTTGTTTCCATCCACAAATCTATGATTGCTATCTTTCCAGGATAAATACTGATATTCCCCCAAACATAAGACATATCTGAGGAATAATCTAAAGTATTGAATAGATTAATAGCTTCTCCATCCGTTATGGAATCAAAGTAAAAATCGAAAAGAATCAAAGATACCATCCCCATCGCTAAAATTAAAATCAAAAAGTATTGATTTTTTTGACTTTCAAACATGAAGGAATATATGTTAAAGAAACATTTAAACATTATGAATACTAAATCAGATCATTTTATTACAGATTTGTAAATTCTAATAATTTTTCCTATATTTTTCTCCCAATCATATTTTTTTGATTCGTTTTTTGCTTGTTTAGAAAGCTTTTTTGAAAGCTTTTCATTGTTCAACAAGGTTCTTACTTTTTCATAAATATCTAAATGGCTTCCTGGATTTACAAAAAGTCCGGTTTTTCCTTCGGATATTATTTCTGATAAGCCACCTATCTTTGAAGCAACAATTGGCTTTCCCATAGCCATTGCTTCTAAAGCAATTATCCCAAAAGGTTCATATAAAGAAGGGATCACAATGATATCAGAAAGTTTCATGAATTTTTTTAACTTATATTCAGATATTTCTCCAAGAAATAATACCTGTTTTCTTATATTCAATTGATTACTAATGTTCTCAAGATGCTTTTTATAATAGTGATTGGGGCCAGCTAACATAAGAATCAAATTGGGAAATTCTTCTAAAAGGATAGGAATAGCTTTTATTAAATATTGAAAACCTTTTTCTTCTATCAGTCTACCTGCAGAAAAAATTATTTTATTTTTAGAGTTTTTTTTATCTCTTCTAATTTTGATATCATATTCTTCTAAATTTAGACTATTGTAAATCATTTCAATTTTATTAACTGGAATTCCTAAAGAAATTACCTCTTTTTTAAAGGATTTAGAAACAGTTATTATTTTTTTTGATTGTCTAAATATTTTTTGAGATATTAATCTGTTATAAAAAGTATAAATTATCTTTGTGAAGCTTTTCAAAGAGTGAAAACCATGTTCAGTTAATATCATTGGTTTTTTGTATTTTTTTGAAAAAATATATGAGAGAAATGTTGTAAAATGCCTTGAATCATTTGTGTGGATAATATCTGGATTGAATTCCTTTAGCTTTTTTGAGAAACCAAAGGGGATTCTATATTTTGCGCCAGGAACAGATATCTTAAACGTTTTAAGATAAACTGTCTTAAATCCATTTTGTTGTATTTTCTTTTCTTTTGTCAATTTATCTGAACAAGTAAAAACACAAACAGTGTAACCTAACTTTGCAAGAACTTTTGCAAGAGAAAAAACATATTTTTCCCTCCCTCCTACCGACTCTGGAAAAAAGGTGTGGGTAACTAAAGCTATTCTCATTTCATAAACCTCATATATTTCATTAAATTCTCAAAAACAGCATTAAGATTTAAAGAAAAAATACAATTAAGTTCAGTATAACACGTACTTGGACAAAGACAATCCTTATTTATTTTCAGTTTTTTGAAAGCATTTTCAAAACCAATTTTTAGCCCATTAAATCCCTGTTTTTCCTTAAATAAACATGAAGAAACAGTCCCATCTGGAAATAAGTCACAATAAAGAACACCAGCGTAACATCTTTTCCAATTTTTTGGATTACTTAATTTATCAATACATGAATCAGAAAACATAACTCTTCCTCTATATTTTTTCTTGAGTTTTTTGATAAATGAAAGTGCATAGCGTCTTTCACTTGAATTTAAATAACATGATTCTGTTGATCTCCTTATTTTTTCGTTCTCAGTGTTAAAATGGTCATAATAAAGAATACTAAAGTTCAATTTGGATTTTGTTTTTATTGCTATTTCAAATATCTCTTTAATTCCTTTAAAATCATTTTTTATGCTTTCCTTTGAAACAACCGAATTAATAACAATATCTATCCCTTTTTTTCTCGCAGCCAAAATGCCCATCATTGTCTTATCAAAAGTCCCCTTCCCCCTATTATTATCTGTGACTTCTTTTCCACCATCCAAAGAAACAGTCAAATAGGTAACATTTTTCAAATCACTCAATTTATTCTTCAAAAGAATTCCATTAGTTGTTACTGTTGTTACAACAAATTTCTTACTAGCATACTCCACTAATTCTTTCAAATCAGATCTTATTAGTGGTTCTCCTCCAGTGAATGTCCACATTATTGTTCCTGCCTTTGAAAATTCATCCATTGCTCTCTTGATTTGGACTGTTGTCATTTCTTTTTTCTTGGTTTTCCAAATACCACAATAATCACATTTAAGATTGCATCTAAAATTAGAAAAGAACATAACTCTCAATGGCGTTTTTATCCCTACTCTTGCCCCTATTATTTTAATTCCTGATTTAAAAATTTCTTTTATGAACATAATTAAAATAGAAAAATCAACTTTATAGTTTTTGTCCAGATTTTTAAATATAGAATAATTATTGTTTTTTATGTATGAAATAATAATTCAGATGATTGGATTTCCAATTGTCTTCTTTATTCCTGGTTTTTTGATTGTAAAAAAAGATAATATTCTAGAAAGAATTTCATTATCTGTTGTAATCAGTATCTTGATCTCAATTGCATTGATTCAATATTTAAATTTCATAGGGTTTCCTATTAATAATTTCTTTTTATTGGCCTATATTCCTATAATTATTCTTCTAGTCTTTTTGGAAAGAAAGAATATAACCATTAAAAATTTATTGAGGAAAAAAGAAGTAAAATATATTTTAATTATCTTACTTCTTTCAATTTTATTAAAAATCCTTTTCTTTTCTAGAAGTAATTGGCTTCCATTAGGTTCTGATATAGTCAGGTGGGGAACTGTATCTCATTCTTGGTTTCTTAATGCAGAAATAACTAAAGACTTAATGCCTTTCTTCCCTTCTGGGAATTTTTTCATATATACTCCAACAACTCTTTTTATGGTGTTAATAACAGAAACATTATTTTTTAATCCAGCATCTGGAGCAATCATAATTTCAATATTAATGAGTTCCATGTCTGTTTTATCTTTCTATTTGTTTTGCAGAGAATTTCTAAACCAAAAAAAAGCAGTATATGCTTGCTTCTACTACACAATTCTATTTGATTCTTCATTGATATATCTGGCAAACAGATTTATGCTCTCTTTTTCAGCAGGTTTTTTTCCAATGTTTCTTTCTATGTTTTATATATCAAAAGGATTTAATGAAAAAAAAATAGATAAAATGATCATTCCTTCTTTGATTTTATTAGTAACCACACATTTATTTCATATATTCCCTGTAATTTTATTTTTAATTTCAGTATTTATCTTAAAACATGACAAAAAAATATTAAAAAAGTTAATTATATTGGGGATTATTTCTCTCTTAATTTCTATAATAATTTTCCTTCCATATTTTTTAATCTTTATGGAGAACATAGGACATACTTCACTGCCTTTCATTTCAGCGGAATGGTATAATTATGAAATAATTTCAGAGAATTTCAATAAAAACATATTCACTTTATTGTTATATAACATTTTTGTAAATGGTATGGAACCCTTCTTTGTTTTTTCTTATTTAATTGGATTTATGATTACCTTATTTGTTTTTAATCGGTTCAAAAACAAAAAAAAGGTAGTATCTCTTTTTTTCATAATATGTTTTATATCTACTACTTTTTACATTTCAAATCCTCTTTTTTCAAGATTTTCAACTTTCCCTAAAATAGTGTACCCTATCAGTTTGTCATTGTTGTTTAATGATGTGGGGTCCGCTACTTTTTGGACTGTTATGGCAATAATTACACCAAGATCTCCTATATGGTATTCACTATTTGATTTTAATGACACTTATCTTGATGTCACAACAATTGAGGAGATTCATGCTTATGAATTCATTAAAAATAATGTTCCTCCTGACTCAATATTTTTAATAGATGGGGGTGGGGAAGGGATATTTGAGGGCCATAGTGGATCTCATGGAGATAGAATTTTTATCTTGACTTCAAGAAGAATTTTTTATTATTCAGGTATTATGGACTTAGAGGAATACCAAAAAAGAGTTAGAATTTACAGAGATGTTTCAATCAATCCAAACAATCAAACAGCAATTCAAGCATTAAAACAGCACAATATTACTCATATTTTCATAGGCCCAACGGATATAGGTTTAGATAAAGATAAATTTTTAGAATCAAACAATTATGAAAAATTATGGCAGGAGGGGAATGTTTTTGTTTTCAAAATCATATAAGAGAATATTGATAATTTCCTTAATTCTTTTAATTCCTCTTGCTTTTTTGGAAAAAAGAGGGCCAATGGATATTAAAATGGAATGCAAAAAAATTCATGAAGATGGACAAATATGTACTTTTTCCTGTGATTTCAATGTTGTGAGTCAAAAAAATAAAACAACTTATATTAGATTTATTGTAACTCATTCCACATGGGCTGCAATATATGATGAGTCTTTCACTGTTCAAACAAATAAAAATAACTCCCACACTATTACTATCCCAAATAGAGAATACACCTATGTTCTAAAATCAAATTGTTTTGATGATTCTGGAGATTTTGGGGCTATGAGCTTTTCAATAGAATTAAAGTGTTAATAAATTATTTTTTTAGTTTTCTCTGGCCAAAATAAATAAAAAATGAGAAATATTGGAATAAGTGATAAGAAAGGTATATCATATCCAAAAAACAAAAAATCCCCTCCTTTTGATAAAG
>JAFCFZ010000007.1 GCA_017608385.1 Candidatus Parvarchaeota archaeon | reverse complement strand
CTAAAAACAGTTACTACGGGTTTTTCAGCCTCAAAAAAGAGCTTTTTTACGTGAAAAATATGTGTTTTTTTGTTAAGATATGTGTATTCTCAATCCATTCCTGTGTAAATAATAAACAGCCCCGGGAGGGACTTGAACCCTCGACCTCTTGTTTACGAGACAAGCGCTCTACCACTGAGCTACCAGGGCATGAGTTTTATAAGTCTACAGTTATATTATATATATATGGAAGTGAGACCAAGCAAAAAAGCAGTTGTTGTCTGGTTCTTTGAGAAGGGACCCTTTCTTACATTCATTTGCGTATTTTGTTTGTACTTGGTTATGATGTCTATTGATTCAATTCCGTATGTATACAATTCTGAATTGTCAGTGATTACTTTTTCAAGTGTACTACTTTTTTTGAGCTTATTTTCTTTGTTTTATGAATATAGGACCAAGAAGTACTTTATCCTCAAAAAACAAGTCCATGTAAAAAATATCTTTGGAGTAAAGCGGACTGATTTTAAAGACATTGATGATGTTAGAGTTGTTAGAACACCAATCCATAGAATAATGAAGGTAGGAGATGTTTTAGTAAAATCAAAAAAAGGAAATCTCGCATTTGAATGCATTAAGAGCCCTGAAAAGATCAAAAAAGAGATTCACGACAAGGTTTCAAAATTAATTTCTAAAGAGAAGTAATATTTCTGATTCTTCTTTCTTTTGGGGTATTATTCCATATTCTTTCCCCATTCGATTTACCGCACCCAATAAAGTTTTTTCCATACTTCATAATCAAATAACCAGGAGGAGAATCTTTGTTTAGAGCATAACCCCTCATCCACTCTGTCATCTCTTCCCTATCCAACTCAATAACATTCTTGTTAGAAACAGGACCAACTAATTGGGTTCCTTCAATTGAAAGCCGTAACCCGTCGTCTTCAATAAATCCAAAATAAATTCCTCTTCTTAAAACAGAGTTTATCTCATAGCCAAAAACATGATTATTTCCTACCCAAACTCTACCATTTGGTTGTATTTCAAAATCTAAGTCAATATTTACACCAAATTGGTCTTCTAAGTACTTATTTACCTTATTTTTGCTGTTAATTATCCTCTTATGCATTTTTCCTCACCCTTGCTATGTAAAAGCCCCCGGTATCATTATCTTGTGGATAAATCCGAACAGTTTTTTTTAGTTCAGAAGAATATCTATTTCCTTCAAATTCCAACAATCCTGGCCTCATCTTCATATTCTTTATTTTAGTCTTTTCCAATTTCACATCTGCATTTTCAAGAAGAAAATTAACTACTCCTTCATTTTCCTCTGGCTCGAGTGTACAAGTAGAATACACTAACAATCCGCCTGGTTTTAGTGTCCGATAAGCTGCCATTATCAAAGCCCGTTGATTTCTTGACAATGATGTTATTCCTTTTGGATTCCACATCTTTAAGATTTTCCAACTCTTTCTTATTGAACCTGTTCCAGAGCAAGGAGCATCAATAAGAACCTTATCAAATTTTTCAGGATGATTATTAAACCTTCTCCCATCCATTCTTGTTAATATTGTATTAAAACAACCACACCTCTGAGTATTGGAGGACAATGCTCGAATTTTATCCATTCTAATATCATTTGCCACCAACACTCCAGTGTTTTCCATCATCATTGACATTTGAGTTGTCTTGCTTCCAGGCGCTGCAGCCATATCAAGAACAACCTCATCTTTTCCTGGTTCTAAATCAATTGGAGGAAGCATACTTGCTGCTTCTTGAACATAAAAATAACCTAATGAGTGTTCCATCGTTTTTCCTACTGTTTCAGTTGTTTTTACATAATATCCATCATCGTACCAAGGAGTCTTTTCAATTTCCCATCCCCTCTCCTTCAAAAGTGGAATTAAATGTTTGGCACTTGATTTCAATGTATTTATTCGAATACTCTTTCTTAGTTTTTTCTTAGTAAATTCCATAAATAGATCCATATCATCTACAACTTTTGAATATCTTTCAATAAATTTAGGTTTAAATTCCATTTATATCACCTTAGGGATTATTCCAAATCTCTCTAACATAAACCATACTGAGAAAAAGAATATTATTGCTCCGAATAAGAAAGCATGATGATTAGGAATACCAAACCAAATAGCTTGCATTAGTCTAAATCCTATGTAAATACCAATGATATCTCTGATAACTCCTCTGATTCCCATGAAACTTAATTTACATGTTGTTATAAAAAACTTTATAAAACTGGATTACACATCAACATTTGATTCTTATGGAAGAACTTAAAACAGGAACAACAACTGTTGGTATAAAATATAAGGAAGGAGTAGTCCTAATAGCCGATAAGAGAGCAAGTATGGGTTATTTAGTTGCTCACAAAAATTTTCATAAAATACACAAAATAACTGATGATATTGGAATGACAATGAGCGGTTCTGTAGGACATGCTCAAAAGATACTTCAATTGATCAGATCAGAGATGGAACTCTTTGAAATAAAGAAGAGAAGGAAACCAAGCATAAAAGCTTGTGCAAGCCTTATATCAAACATATTATTCAATTATGGATTGTATGTACAGCTTCTTGTTGCAGGAAAAGACAGTGAAGGATTTCAATTATATACATTGACTCCAGATGGAGCAAATGTAGGAGATGTATACATTTCTTCAGGTAGTGGTTCTGTGATGGCATATGGTGTTCTTGAAGACAAATTTCAAGAAAATATGGAAGAAAAAGATGCTGTGAAAATAGGTATAAGGGCTGTGAAAGCAGCGATAAGCAGGGACATTTACACAGGAAACGGATTGGATGTAATGATCATCAACAAAAAGGGTGCAACACTATTAAGTGAGCAGGAAATAAATGACATTGTTCAATAAATTCTGATTTTCATGAAAAAAGAGGATCTATTTTCGGAGATAGAGGAGAGACTTCCCAAAGACGCTAGCATTAGTGACACTGTTTTTGAGGGAGCTAATGTAGTTCTCTACACAACTAATAAACAATTTTTCAAAGAAGGAGATGACACAATTAAGGGGATTGTTAATCACTTGAAGAAAAGGGTTAGATTAAGGGCAGACGAATCATTGTTACTAGATCCTGAGAAAACAGAAGAATACATAAAAAAACTAATATCAAAGGAAGCAAAATTATCTAATATTTGGTTTGAAATCAAGAGAAGCATTGTTATTATCGAAGCTGAAAAGCCAGGTTTAGCAATAGGAAAAGCAGGAGAGAATATTCAAAAAATCAGAGAGGATACACTTTGGACACCAAAGGTTAGAAGAAGCCCATCAGTGAAATCTGATATTGTTGAAACTATCAGAAAATCACTTTATCAGGAATCAGATTACAGAAGAAAATTCCTCAATAAATTAGGAGAGAGAATATATTCTGGTTGGGAAAGAGATAAAAAATACTGGATAAGAATGAGTTGTCTTGGATCGGGAAGAGAAGTAGGAAGAAGCGCATTCCTTCTTCAAACACCAGAGAGTAAATTATTGTTAGATTGTGGGGTTAATATTGCTTCCAAAGATGAACCATATCCTTATCTAGAAGCTCCTGAAGTAGATCTAAAATCATTAGATGGAGTTATGATCACTCATGCTCATTTAGATCATTGTGGATTCTTACCTTATTTATTCAAATATGGATATAGGGGGCCTGTTTATTTAACAGAACCAACAAGAGACATAATGACTCTCTTACAATTAGATTATATTGATATCAACCAAAGAGAAGGAAAAAAAGCAATTTACAGTATAAAGGATATCAAAGAGATGATAAAACACACAGTCTCAATGGATTATGGTGTTGTTACAGATATTAGTCCTGATTTTAGAATGACTCTTTACAATGCTGGACATGTTCTTGGTTCAGCAATGGCTCATCTAAACATAGGAAATGGTTTCCACAATTTCCTTTATACGGGTGATATGAAATATGAAAAGACAAAACTTCTTCCAAAAGCAGCCTCAAGCTTTCAAAGATTAGAAACATTGATGATTGAAAGCACCTATGGTGGGAGAAAAGATATGCAACCAAGTAGAGAAGAGTGTGAAAACGTCCTCTTCCAAATAATCCAAAACACTACAACCAGAGGAGGGAAGGTTCTTATTCCTGTTTTAGGAGTAGGGAGATCACAAGAAATAATTATGATTCTTGATGAAATGATCAGACAAAAGAAAATTGTGGATATACCAATATACATTGATGGTGTTGTTTGGGATATTACTGCAATTCATACAGCATATATTGAGCATATGAACGAAGATGTGAAATCCCTTGTTTTCAATAAAGATTACAATCCTTTTACTACCGAATTTCTTAAAAGAGTTGGTTCTCAAAAAGAAAGGATGAAAATTATAGAAGAAGGAGGACCATGTATAATCCTTGCTACTTCTGGTATGTTAGTTGGAGGACCTTCTGTAGAGTATCTAAAACATTTGGCTTCAAATAAGAAAAACTCATTAGTTTTTGTTTCTTATCAAGGGGAGGGTTCTTTAGGAAGAGTTATCCAAAGAGGAGCTAGAGAGGTCCCAATCGAGGCAATCAATGGTAAGAATGAAATTCTCAAAATAGATTTGGAAACTTACACTATTGAAGGTTTTTCAGGACATGCTGACAGAAACGAATTAATGGATTTTATTTCAAAATTAAATCCAAGACCAAGAAGAGTTATTTTTGTGCATGGAGAAAGCAGCAAATGTCTTGATATGGCTAGTTCTACTCACAAAAACTTTAGAATAGAAACATCTGCACCAAGAGGTTTAGATGTATTGCGTATTAGATAAATCTTTAAAAACAACTTCTTACTTTGTTAATCAATGGCATATGGTATACTTGTTAGAGAAGTAATGACTCAAAATCCAGTTGTTATAACTGAAGATAAAACAGTCATGGAAACCATTAAAAAAATGATGAAACATAAAGTTGGTTCTATAGTTATTGTTGACAAAAAAAAGAATATCAAGGGAATATTCACAGAAAAAGATGTTATCGAGAAAATAGTTGCAGTAGCAGTAGACCCTAAAAAGACTCTAATAACAAAAGTAATGACAACTAAATTATGTACTATCAGTCCCTGGTTAGATTTGGAGGAAGCTGCAGAATTAATGAATGAAGAAGGAGTTAGAAGGCTTCCAGTTATTGAAGGAGAGAAATTAATAGGGATGATAACAGTTAAAGATCTCTTAAAAACAGAGCCTCAAGTGATCGATGTCTTAAGAGAAAAATTAATGATTAAAGAACCAGAGTCAAAACCAATTTATGATAGTAAAAGACATGAGTCTGGACCTTGTGAAGTTTGTAGTAATTATTCTGACAAATTACAGTATTCTCAGGCAATGTGGGTTTGTGAGGACTGTTTGGAAGAGGTTCAGTAATATTTTTATTACTGTTATTTAATATAGTTCTTATGCCAGCTCAAAATCATATCACCGGACCTTCAAAGGTAAAATATAGTGGAATCTTTAAAATGTCTGATTTGTATAGGATAGCTCATTCTATTTTGGTTGATATGAGATATCATATTGAAGAGATGAAATACAAAGAAAAGGTAAGTCAGGGGGGGAAAGAGGTTGAAATTTCATGGCATGCAACAAAGGAATTTGATGATTACACCAGATTTAGAATAACAGTGAGTTGGCTTGTTCTGGGGATGAACGAGGTTGAAGTAGAGAGAGACGGAATTAAATTGAAAATGGACAAAGCAACTATAGAACTAACAATCAATTCATATCTTGAAACAGATTATGAGGGAAGATGGGAATCCCATCCAGTAACTAAATTATTCAAGGGAATTCAAGAAAAATATCTTTACAGAAGCACTTATTTGAATTGGCAAAACAAAATCTATAAAGAAGCATATAAATTCGAAAATGAAATGAAGGCATTCTTCAATCTAAATAGATTTATGTGAAATCTCTAAACTGTATTTCAAATGTTTAAGAAGTCCATAATCCATGAAGGTTGCAGAATTCTCTTGCTTTTACATCTCTCTTAACTTTGAAAACGGCCTCTGGTTTGTCTTCTGACTCTAAGAATTTTCTTTGAACTGTTTCCCCACTAATTACTTCGATCCATTCGATCAAATGTTTCTTCTCCATAGGATGAGGGATAGAACCCACAGTTACTTTAACTCCACCATCTATTTTTTCAATCACAGGCACATGTTTTTCATTTCCAACATCTTCAGTCTTTTCTTGGAGAAGTTGCATTGGTTGATTACAACAAACCAATTCTCCTGCCCCCTCATGTAATACTTCAATTATATTCCCACAAACATTACATTTGTAGACCTCAAGCTTTTTTGTCATGATAATTAAGAAAATGAAACAACTTATGAATATTTGGAAAAGCTTAAATTTAGTTTCATATATTTTCTAATTGGTTCCGCAAGGGTGTCTCTCTGATTCATGAAGAGTAGATCGGTTGCGGAACTTACATGATCATGGATTCAATAGAAGACTTTATAAAAGAACTAATCGAAGAAAGTAAATGTAAACCAGTGGTGGTAGAGGGCAAGAAAGATAAAGCCGCCTTGGAGAAGTTAGGAATTCACAACATTCACACACTTTCACAAAAACCATTATTTTCATTTGTTGAAGAAATCGCTGAAAGTTACAAAAGCGTGATATTGCTTTTAGATAATGATAAAGAAGGAAAAAAAATCTTCAAAAAACTTCTCCAGGAATTTTCCCACAAGGGTTTACAAATAAATAAAAGATTTCAAAGTGCGACCAAGAGATTGAAAATATCGCACATAGAAGGAATAAACCTTAAAGAATAGGGGGGGTAATTATGGGAAAAGTAGCACCTGTTTCAGCAAAGTACATCATATATGCTAAAATAGACATAGAGGGTGTTGTAGAAAAGCCAGACGTAATTGGTGCTGTATTCGGACAGACCGAAGGATTGCTGGGAGAGGATTTAGAATTAAGAGAATTGCAAAAAGGCGGAAGAATTGGGAGAATAGATGTAGACCTTAAAACAAATAATGGAAAAACAAGAGGCACAATTATAATTCCAAGTTCTTTAGACAAGACAGAAACAGCTATTGTTGGAGCAGCTGTTGAAACTATTGAAAGAATAGGTCCTTGTGATGCAAAGGTTGATGTTGACAAAATAGAAGACGTTAGACTAAACAAGAGAGATTATGTGATAGATAGAGCAAAGCAATTATTGAAAACAATGATTGATGAGCAAACTCCAGACTCAAGGGAAATGTCAAATAATGTTAAAAATTCAGTAAGAGTGATGAATATCATAGAATATGGTCCTGAAAAGCTTCCTGCAGGTTCTGAAGTACTTGATGCTGAAGAAATAATCATAGTTGAAGGAAGAGCTGATGTTATTAACCTATTAAAACACGGTTTTAAAAATGCTATAGCTATTAATGGAACTAATATTCCAAAAAGTATAGTTACGCTTTGTAAAAACAAACAAGTTGTTCTTTTTGTTGATGGAGATAGAGGAGGAGACCTAATTGCTAAAGAGTTGAAGAACTTTGTTAAGATTAAGTCAGTAATAAAAGCTCCAAACGGAAGAGAAGTCGAAGAATTAACAAAAAAAGAGATTCACTTATGTCTAAGAGACAAAAAAGGAAGAATAACTAGAGAAAGAGAACCAAGTCCACTCAAAAAGCTATTAGATGAGTTAGAAGGAACTAATGGAGCTTACTTGTTAGGAAGAAACGATGAGATCCTTGGAAGAGTTCCATTAAAGGAATTGGAAAACACACTGAAAGGAGTAGACAATGTGAAAACATTGGTTATTAATGGCATAGTAGATAAAACGCTAGTATTGATTGCAGAGAAAAAGTCAGTGGAATCGATTGTTGGAGAGGATTCCAGAGTCAGAAGCAGAAAAATAAAGATTATCACAAGAAGAACTATTAAGTAGGTTTAAAAATTAGCATAGGGATTCATAATTAATGAGATTATGGATCCTGTTATTCATTTTTTTATGTTTTAATTTTGTCTCAGCAGCAGAACTAAATACTACTCTTTCTTTGATAGATGTTTCAGTTTCTGATAATTTTGTACATAATAACCCAATAATTACAATGGAATTGAGGAATAATGGAGATGGAACTGCTAACATAAAGAATGTCACATTGAATATTTCTGAAAATTATAGAATAGAATCATCTCCTACAGATATTGCTCCCGGAAGAATTGGAACTTTTTTATTTGAAGTTAAAAAAATGGATTGTTCTGATTTAGATAATTCATATGATTACAATGTGTCAATAAAATATGCAATAAATAGTACCACAGATGATTTTGTTAATTCTTCAGGAAGTTTTCAAATAAAAAATTCTTTTGGAATAGATACAACTACTAGAGTTGTCTCAGCAAGGATTGGACAAATATGGGATGTTCCTATCTTAATATTTAACAACGGATCAGAAAAATATTATTATAATGTAACAATGGATCCAGGATTTTATGCTCAAATATCTAGGTATGGAAATATATATGATGTTGATGATTTAGATGGAATTAATTTTTCTGTAGTATATGCAGATGTAGCAATTCTAAAGATTTTTGCGACTGAAGTTATAGAAGAGAGTTTCAATATAAAATTTTATGATGTTTTATGTTCAAATATCTATACTCAAAAGAGCTTTTTTGTAAAAACATATACTCAAACTGGTGGATTAATTGATGTTTCTGTAACACCCGATTTAGATTTTTTGTCTGTAATTGTTCTTTTAGGTCTATCAATCCTATTTATGAACAAGACTTATAAAACCATTTGAATCTGTGATTATTGGGAGGGTTAGGCTGGGCTGTTGGGCGTAGCTTGTAACCACAAATCGCCCTTATGGTGGAGCTGAATCCAAAGGAAGGCTTTCACGTTCCAAGGGACCCGTTTCCCGAGCGTCGAAGCCTCGTCCTGCAGGATGTTTTGTTGTGCGAACCCGTCAGGTCCGGAAGGAAGCAGCGGTAAGTGCATCATTGCATGCTTGTAGGGTAGCGGGGTGGAGCAAAGGATCCGGATAATCCTTCAAGATGTGTTTGTCGACTTTTGGCGCACCCTCCCATGGGCCCGTGGTCTAGTGGCTATGACGTCTCCTTGACGTGGAGAAGGTCGCCGGTTCAAATCCGGCCGGGCCCATCGTTGGTTTTTTAAGTGAATATGTTTTCATTAGAAACATGAAATCAAAACAAATTTTACTGATTTCTTTATTTTTCATAATTCTGCCCCTTACCCTAGCACAAACACTAAATATGAACCAACTATCTGATATTCCAATGGATCAGTTATGTGAACAAATGCAAATTGCTAATATGTTTGAGAATTCAACCATTTATCTTAATGAAACGTCATTGATGTTTCAAGAATTAGACAATAAAACTCTTGATGAAGTTTTAGGAGACATAGATCCATCCCTTTTACCTCCAGGATTTGATGAGATTCCTGAAGAATTCAGCAATTTAACAATTAAAGATTTGGAAGATTTAGGTCTAATTGAAAACTCTGGTTTCCAAGGAATTGATATGAGTATATTAGAGGAAGGCAGCATTATTTTTGAGATTGCTGGAGCAATAAACAAAACAACAACAATTGATGTGGATTATAACAATACTGATTGTATACAAGTAACAATTAATATTGAGAATGGAGAACCAAAGAGTCTTTATTTTGGAGAAAATCAAGGAACTCCACTGTATCTTAAATTGGATCTGATATTTCTTGAGGATATTTTTAATATTATGAGAGAGAATCAAGGAGCCACAGGATTTAGTTCTATCATGTTATACATGCAGGTTGGTGGAAGAGTTATGAGCGCTCTTTTTAGTGGACAGTTGTTAATATCCCCAATATGGGGAGTTTTTGATCTTTTCAATGCATTAGGCGTTCTCATGAATTCTTAAGGAAGTTCGATTGAAACTACTTTAGAAATACCTTCATTATTGATAGAAACACCATACAAATAATGTGCACTTGCAACAACTTCATCATTATGTGTAATAACTATCATTTGAGATTTATCAGAACTTGAATCGAGAGTGTTTGCTAATTTTTGAGAGTTTATTTTATCTAAAGCAGAATCAATTTCATCAAAAATATAGAATGGAGCAGGTTCAAATTCTTGGATAGCAAGAATAAATGCAATTGCAACAATTGTTTTTTCCCCACCAGATAAAGCTCTTAATGGAACAAATCTCTTGCCCATAGGTCTTACCACTAATTCCATTCCTGCTTCAAAAGGAGATTCAGGATTTTCTAAAACCATTTTAGCATCTCCTTCTGCTAGATCAGAATAAATTTTTTCAAGACTCTTTCTAACACTATTGAATGCAGCCATAAAAGTCTCTTCCTTGTCTTTTTCAATTTCTTCCATTTTATTGATTATGTTCTCTCTTTCTTTTTCCAACATTTCAATTTTAGCTATCATTTTGTCATATTCTTCCTTGATATCATTATATGTTTCAAGAGCTTTCATATTAACAGGACCAAATCTTTTTATTTTCTTTTCATGAGAATTTATTTTTGATTCAATATCACTTATTTTTTCATAAACTCTTGTGAGTTCTATATCTTCAAAATCTTCATATTCCTTTTTCAGACCTTCAATTTTTGCGAGAATTCCTGCCTTTGCTAATTCAATTTTTTGTTTATCTTGTTCAAATTTATATGCTCTTTTCTCTTCTTCATTGATTTTTTTATTAAGGATATCTAACTTCTTTTTCATTTTGGACCTCTTCTCATAAAGACCTTTGATCCTTGAGAAAAACTTTTCTTGTTCCTTTTTCATGTCAGAAAGGTGTTTTTTAAGAGATTTCATGTTAGTTTCTTCTGTAGATAACATTTCAGCGAATTCTTTTTGGTCTTTTTCTAAACTATTTTTAATTTTTTCAAGCTTATCATTCTCATTTGAAATAACTTCTATCTTCATTCTAAATGTATTTTCTTCGACAAGAAGACTATTCATTTTTTCTTGCATATCGCTAATTTCTTTAGAAATTCTTTCAAACTCCTCATCTTCTTTGATTTTCAACAACTCTTCTAACTCATCCTTCTTTTCTTCGAATTCCATTTCTTTTTTGATTATTTCTTTAAGATCAATATCTCCAGCGTTTTCTATTTTAACTCTGTGTTCTGTTTCATCTCTTTCAATAGACCTTATCTCTTCACCCAAATCAAAAATTTCTTTTCTCTTATTCTCCATATCTCTTTCAAGGGTTTCCATGTATTTGTTATATCTCTTCAATTCAGTGTCTATCTTCCCTAATTTATCATCAATCTCTGCTTTGTTAGGCCCAACAATATTCCTTCTGTAACCTCCTCTGAAAACCCCAGATCTTTCAACAAGATCACCTTCAGAGGTTACCATTCTAAAATCCTTTATTTTTTTAGAAACTTCTAAATTTCTGATTATTAATGCGTCTCCTAACAACCATTGAGCCACTTTTTTGAATTTTGGATCATATTTTACAACATCAATTGCACGTGCAATTACTCCTTCTGCCTTATTCCGTCTTAAGTTTGCTTCAAAAATTCTTGACATGGGAATAAAGGTGGCAGTTCCCAATCTTTCTCTTTTCAAATGATTTATACACCATATTGCCGTATCTTCAGTATCAACAACAATAATATTTCTTCTGCCTCCAGCAAGCGAATTTATTGCTTGACTCATATTTTCAGAGAATTCAATTAATTCCATTATATTCCCAATAATCCCAGGATGTTTTAGGTTCATTATTGCTTTTGTTCCTCTACTTAGAGAACTCATGAAATTCCTTAATTTTATCTCAAAATTGATCTTTTGCTTGTGAAGATGTTTCAGATATTCATCAATTTCATCTGCTTTTTTTCCTAAATTCCTCATATCATCTTCTTGATTTTTCAACCTCTTCTCGATGTTTTCTTTTTTTAGGGTTAAATCTCTTAAAGCAGAAGAATTCTTTTTGATTATCTCATCTTTTTCTTTTAGTTCCTTTATTCTTCTTTCAAGAAGTTCTACATCCCTCTCAAGAACAACAACCCTCTTTTTTATCTCAAATGGAGAATATTTGCTTGTAAAATCTTTTTTTTCTTCAATAATACTTTCAATACTTTTTATTTCCTTTTTTACTCTGTTAATGCCCTTAGACATTTCAGAGGAAGAAGAATGATTTTCTTTTGATTCAGAAATGATTTGTTTTAATCTTTGACTTATCTCATCAATTTCTCTTGAGTAATTCTCTACGTTACCCTCTGATTTTTGAAGATCAATTGCTGTTTTTTCTATCTTATCTCTTAATTCTCTTTCTTTTTCTTGACCTTTTCTCCCTAATTCCTCTTCTAATTCCTCTATTTCTTTTTCCGTAATTCCATATGCTTTATTTCCTTCATCAATTCTCTTTTCAACAGCAAGCTTTTTCTTTTCAATAACATTAATTTCAGACATTTTAGTTTCATTGTCTTTTTCAAGAAGATCTTTTCTTTTGAAAATAAGTTTGGCTTTTCCCAATCTAATTTCATCCCTGAATTTCAAATATTGTTCTGCATATTCTTTATCCTTCAACAATTCTTTCAAATATTTTTCCTTTTCAGCAAGAATTATTCGTTTACCCTTTGTTTTTTCTTCTACTTTATCTAATTCATCCATTGTTTTCCTTTTCTTTTCTTCATAAATAGAAACTCCAGAGACATCATCAATTATCTGTCTTCTTTGAACATTGCTTAAGTCTACAAATTTGTTAATCTCCCCTTGAAGAATTATATTAAATCCCTCAGTGTCAATATTACCTTCTCTTAACAAATTCACTATTTCTGCTAGATTTGCTCTTATCCCATTAATTCTAAAAACAGAATTACCGTCTTTATTTACAACCCTACTAATCCTAACTTCTTTAGATTTGATAGGAAATTCTCCATTATTTTCAAGGGTTAAAACAACTTTGGCAAAATCCATTGATTTTTTTCCCTTACCTCCATTAAAAATAAGATGAGATAGTCTTTCTGCCCTCATTTCTCGCTTTTTTGTCTTTCCCATTACAAAGCAAAGAGCATCCATTATATTGGATTTACCAGAGCCATTTGGTCCAACAACTACATTTAAACCATCTTTGAAGATAAGTTTTGTTTTGTGTGCAAATGACTTGAACCCTTGTAATTCCAAGGAAAGCACTTTCGTCATTATTCCAGATTGGCTTCGAGGTTTTATATTTTTTATGTTGGTGTCAGATACCAAAATGTTTATAAACTAATTTTAATAAGATTTTGAGTATGGCAGATATTATGTTGGATTTTGATGATGTTGACTTCTTTAGAATTTTTACTGAAAAGAGGATGGAAATGATTAAAGAAATAGTCAATGAGGATTTTAAATCCATTAGGGCTCTTGCAGAAGGGCTTGAAAGAGATGTAAAAAATGTATGGGAGGATTTAAGTCTTCTTAACAAATTTGGACTCATAGAATTTGAAGTTTCTGGAAGGAGAAAAATTCCAACAGTTAAGAGGACTAGAATTGTAATAAAATTGAGGGATGTAAAATGATTAAGAAAAATAAAGAAGAATCTATTTTGAGATTGAAGGTTTCTGAAGCAGTTCAAGATGATGTAGGAAAAGGAATTGTAAGAGTTGATACTAATAATATGAAAAAAATAGGAGTTAGACCAGGAGATTTTATGTATATTGAAGGGGAAAAAGAGACAGTTGCTATAGTTGATAGAGCATACCCAAGTGATATTGGAATGGATTTGATAAGAATGGACGGTCTGACAAGATTTAATGCTAAAACAAGTGTTGGAGAAAGAGTTAAGATAAGGAGAGCAGAAGCAGGATCAGCTAAAAATATAACAATTGCTCCAGCTCAAAAAGGGGTTTTTGTCCAAATTTCTCCAGACATGATAAAGAGAAGTCTTTTAGGAAGAGCTGTGACTAAAGGAGATGTTGTTTCTTTGGGGGGAACAAGAAGGAGAAGAACCGTTATGGGTGGGTCTCCTTTCTCGGACATATTCAAATTGTTTGAAGAGGATCTTAATTTGTTACCGTTTGGTTTTTCTGAGATGAAATTTATGGTAGTTGATTCAAATCCAAAAGGAGCAGCAATTGTTTCTGAAACAACTAGAATCGAAGTGAAAACAGAAGCAGTTGAATTAAAAGAAGATAAAATCCCTGAGGTCACATATGAAGATGTTGGTGGATTGGACGAACCTATTAGAAAGATAAGAGAAATGGTTGAACTTCCAATGAAAAAACCAGAATTATTTGAAAAATTAGGAATAGATCCACCAAAAGGAGTTCTATTATATGGCCCTCCAGGAACTGGTAAAACTTTATTAGCAAAAGCTGTTGCCAATGAAACAGATGCCCACTTTATTTTATTGAATGGGCCTGAAGTTATGAGTAAGTGGGTAGGTGAAGCAGAAAAGAGAATCAGGGAAGTATTTTTGGAAGCTGAAAAAAACGCACCATCAATTATTTTTATAGATGAAATAGATGCCATAGCCTCCAAGAGAGAGGAAGCTGTTGGCGAGGTGGAAAGAAGAGTCGTAGCACAAATGCTTGCTACGATGGATGGTATGCAGGCAAGAGGAAGAGTAGTTGTTATAGCAGCTACTAATAGGCACAATGCCCTGGATCCTGCTTTAAGAAGACCTGGAAGGTTTGACAGGGAAATAGAAATAGGAATTCCTAACAAAAAAGCCAGAACCGAAATTCTAAAGATTCATACAAGAGGGATGCCTTTAGAAAAAGATGTTAATCTTGAAGAAATGGCTGATGTAACTCATGGTTTTGTAGGTGCAGATTTAGCAGCTTTGTCAAGAGAAGCAGCAATGAATGTTCTTAGAAAATTAGTTGATGATGAAAAAATGGAGTTATACGACGATGAACCTCTTTCTAAAGAAATTCTTGAAAAAATGATAGTAAATATGGAAGATTTTAAAGAAGGACTAAGAAATGTACAACCATCTATTATGAGGGAAGTTTTAATAGAAATTCCTAAAGTCAAATGGAATGATATTGGTGGACTTAATGAAATTAAGGAGTCTTTAAAAGAAGCAGTTGAGTGGCCAATGAAATATCCTGATTCATTCTTAAGAATGGGAATAAAACCACCAAAGGGAATTTTACTTTATGGTTTGCCAGGAACTGGTAAAACACTATTAGCAAAAGCAGTTGCAACAGAATCAGGAGCCAATTTTATATCTGTTAAGGGACCTGAAATCTTTAGCAAGTGGGTGGGGGAGTCTGAAAAAGCGATAAGAGAAATTTTTAGAAGAGCCAGGCAAGTCGCACCATGTATTATTTTCTTTGATGAAATAGATGCTATAGCTCCAAAAAGAGGAATGTCAGCAGGAGCAAGGGCGTCTGAAAAAGTAGTAAACCAAATTTTAACAGAGATGGATGGAGTGGAAACTCTTAATGATGTTGTTGTGATTGCTGCAACAAACAGACCAGACATGATAGATCCAGGAATGTTAAGACCTGGAAGAATTGATAGAATGATATTAATTTCAGCTCCAGATGAGGCAGCAAGACACCTAATATTCTTAGTCCATACTAAAAATATGCCACTGGAAAAAGATGTTAATTTAAAGAGATTTGCTAAATTGACTGAAGGTTATTCAGGTGCGGATATTGAAGCTATTTGTAGAGAAGCAGGAATGGAAGCTCTGAGAAAGAACAAGAAAGCCAAAAAAGTTGGTCTTGTAGAATTTAAATCAGCAGTTGAAAAGATAAATCCAAGTATAACAAAAGAACAGATCAAATTCTATGAAGATTTTGATAGAAGGCTTGGACAACTTGAAACAGAAGAACACAGTTATGTTGGTTAAAAATGCATGAAGAAAGAATTGTTGACATGATACCTTTCCTTACTTGGGAAGGCCTTATCAAGGATATTGTGAAAAAGGAGAATATGGATCCTTGGGACATTGATATATCTCAGTTAACCACAAAATTTGTTGAAAATATTGAAGATAAGAACATCATAATGTATGGTAAACTATTTTTGACTGCCTCTTTGCTCCTCCGAATGAAATCAGACTTGATGGAAGAGGGATATGAGTATTATTTATCTGATTTAGCAGGAGCAGTAGATCTAAAACAAGTTTTTGACATGCCCAATGTCAAGATATTTCCAAAACTAACTCCTTCAAGAAGAAGGAAAGTCACTGTGGATGATTTAATTTCAGCTCTAAGAAAAGCAACGGAAGTAGAAGACAGAAGAAAGAGAAGACATCAGGAAAGAGAAAGATCCCTAAAAATCAGAGAAATGTTCAAGAGCGTCGATATTGAGGAAAAAATGAGAGGACTATACTCAAGAATTATCATGTTTTTCAAAAATATTGGAAAAAAGAGAATATCCTTTACAGAAGTTGTTCAAAGTAATGAGAGAACAGATATAATATGGACATTTATTCCATTATTACATTTATCTTCGCAAGGAAAATTAGATTTACATCAAGATGAACCCTTTGGTGAAATTTATGTTGAAAAAACAGATTGAGGCTATGGTTTTTGCAGTACAGGATGGGTTAACAACCAAAGAAATAGCTGTAAAGCTGAGAAAACCAGAAAATGAAGTCATAGATATTTTGGAAAACTTAACTCAAGATTATGAGGGAAGAGGATTCAAAATTGTAGCTGATGGACAAAGATGGAAAATGATTGTTGAGCCGGAAATGACTGGATTAGTTAAGGAATTAGCTCCGATGGAGATTCCAAAGTCAATTGTAAAGACTTTAGCTGCAATAGCCTTCTTTAATCCAGCAATTCAATCAAACATTATCAAAATAAGAGGAAATAAAGGATATGATCATATAAAATTCCTACAAGAATCTAATTTCATTGCTTCAAAACCATTCGGAAAGACCAATAAACTGAAATTAACTGATAAATTCTTCGAATATTTTGAAATCAAGAAGGGAGAAGAAAAGTATTTATTTAAGGAAAGGAAAAGTCAGAATTAGGTGATTAATTTGCTTAAAATGAAACGTATAACCGAAATGTATGGAAAAGATGTATACACAGAAGATGGTGAATATTTCGGAGAAGTTGATGAACTCATGCTCGATAAAAATAAACTTTCTGGATGGAAGGTCAGAGCAACAAGAGGATCTTTACTTTCTAGATCATTGGGAGGAGCTAAAGGAGTTCTAATACCCCACCAACTTGTAAGAGCTGTTGGCGATATTTTGATAATCGCACGTTCAACAGTGTCAGAGGAAACAGAATCTAATTAAACCCTCATTTCCGTTAGGATGAAAGAAGATGAAATATAAGACTACCAAGGAGATAAAATTTCCGAAAAAACTTATTAATCAAGTAATTGGTCAGGATGAAGCTGTTGAAATAATTAAAAAAGCAGCAAAACAAAGAAGAAATGTTCTTCTTATTGGTGAACCTGGAACAGGGAAATCCATGGTTGGCCAAGCAATGGCTGAATTATTACCAAAAGAAAACCTGGTTGATACTTTAGCGTTTCCTAATCCTAAAGATGAAGATAAACCATTAATCAAAAATCTCCCCGCAGGTCATGGAAATAAGTTAGTTACAAATGCAAAAATGAGGTCAATGACTTCTACCCAAGATAGGGGATGGTTATTTCTTATTTTACTCATAGTTGGATTGTCTGTGTTTTCATTTGTAGCAGATTGGTTAATCAGTATGGAAACAAGCGAAATACTAATGGCAGCTGATAGGATAATCAGCGCTATGATGACATTTATGATTATGATTATTGCTTCAGTATTTTATCTTAGTTATAAACTGAGAACAGGGAGAGTTACAATTCTAGCTCCAAAAGTAATAGTAGATAATAGTAACAAAACAATAGTTCCATTTATTGATGCTACAGGATTGCATGCAGGAGCTCTTTTAGGAGATATAAAACATGATCCATTCCAAACTGGAGGATTAGGAACTCCAGCACATGAAAGAGTTTCAGCAGGAGCAATACACAAAGCTCACAAAGGAATTCTCTTTATTGATGAGATAGGGACATTAAGGCCTGAAATGCAGGTCGAATTGTTAACAGCTATGCAAGAGGGTAAATTTTCAATAACTGGAAGAAGTGAAAGATCTGCAGGGGCAATGGTCCAAACAGAACCAGTCCCATGCGATTTTGTTTTTATAGGAGCAGGAAATGCTGGAACACTAAGACAAATGCACCCTGCACTAAGATCTAGGTTAAGGGGGTATGGTTATGATGTTTATATGAGATCAAATATGGATGATACAAAAGAAAACAGGGAAAAAATCTCTATTTTTGTTGCACAAGAAGTCTCCAAAGATAAAAAAATACCTCATTTTTCAAAAGAAGCGGTGGAAGGGATCATAAAAATGTCCAAAAAAATTTCAGGAAGAAAGGGATATTTGACTCTTAAAATGAGAGAGTTAGGTGGAGTTGTTAGAGCAGCAGGAGATCTTGCAAGAGAAGCTAAATCAAAAGTAGTTGAAGCAAAACACGTGAAACTTGCTGAACAAGTCTCTAGCTCCCTAGAACAACAAATGGCTGAAAGATATATCAAAGAGAAAAAAGAATACCAAGTAATAAGAACAAAAGGATCTGCTGTAGGAAGAGTTAATGGTCTTGCTGTTATAGAAAACTCCAATTCAGGATTAATATTACCAATTGAAGCAGCAATGACACCAAGTATGAATTCAAAACAAGGAAAAATGATCGCAACAGGAAAATTAGGAAAAATAGCTAAAGAGGCTATTCAAAATGTATCTGCCATTATTAAGAAGTATTCAGGAAAAGATATTCTCAATTATGATTTACATATTCAATTTATCCAAACATATGAAGGAGTTGAAGGAGATTCAGCAAGCATCTCTGTTGCTACTGCAGTTATCTCTGCTTTAGAGAATATTCCAATAAGACAAGAGGTAGCTATGACTGGATCTTTGAGCATTCGTGGTGAAGTTCTCCCTGTGGGAGGAGTTAATGCAAAAGTAGAAGCAGCAATTGGTGCGGGAATAAAAAAAGTGATTGTTCCTGCAATGAATAAAGATGATGTTTTTGTAAAGGGAGTTGAGATTGTTAGTGTTTCTAATATTGCTGAAGTTATTGAACATTCTTTAGATTGGAAGGGAAAGAACAAGCAAATCTTAAAAAAGATGAAAAAGGTTTTAGCATAATATGTTCTATGATATAAGAGAATCAACAGGAATCAGTGAGATAATTTCTTTAGAAAATGATAATCTCAATATTATGTCAACTCCATTTTCTTTGTGTGGAGTTAGATATGTTAACAAAGGTATTGGATTTGTTTCTGCAACAAAATATTCAGATTCTTTATTGGAAAAGGCAAAGAAATTAGCTAAACTATCAGACTCTAAAATAAAATTTCCAGAATCAAAAACAGTTAAATTGAGAATAAAAACAAAATTCAAAGAAGATCCTTCCGAGATTTCTCTTTCTGAGAAAATCAAACTTGTGAAACAAGTGAGTTCTATGTTAGAAGCGAATAATGTTTCCTACAAGAATGTTTTAATGAGGATAGCTAGAGGGGAAAAGAAATATTCAGATTCTAATAATTCAGAAATAATAGAACCAATTTCCAATATTGTTTTTTATGTAACCATTAGTGGAGGGAAAAACCTTCAAACAAGTTTTTTCTCTTTTGGAACTCACGGAGGATATGAAACTGTAAGAAAACATGATTTTCAATCAAGAGTGGATAAACTATTGAAAAAACATGATGAAGTAATTCATGCTAAAAAAGCATCAGCAGGGAGATATCCTATCGTTTTGGATCCTGCTTTATCAGGAGTTTTTTTCCATGAAGCAGTAGGACACGCATGTGAAGCTGATGCTATATTAAACAAGGCAAGTGTTCTTTATCGGAAATTAGGAAAGAAAATAGCTCCCTCAATCTTAACAATGGCGGATAATCCTAAATTAAATGGATTTGGACATTACAAATATGATGATGAAGGAGAGAGAGCAAGTAATACAGAATTGATCAAAGAGGGATACCTTGTTAATTATCTTCATTCAAAAGAAACAGCTGCAAGAATGAAGACTCAACCAACAGGAAATGGAAGAGTCCAAAATTCTGAAACCATTCCAATTCCACGTATGTCTAACACTATTATCAAAAAAGGAGACTCAAATCTTAAGGAAATGATAAGAGAAGTAAAAAATGGAATGTATTTGATTGGATCAAAAGGAGGAGTTGTTGATACGGCAACTGGAAATTTCTTGTTTAATGCAGAATATGGATATCTAATCAAAAATGGAGAGAAAAAAGAGATGGTTAGTGATGTTTCATTATCTGGAAACATATTGGAAACACTGAATAAAATAAGACTAATTGGAAAAAAATCTGTTTTTCTTCCAAGAACAGGATATTGTGGTAAAATGGGACAAAGTGTTCCTGTTGATGAGAAAGCTCCACACATAATGTTAAAGGAGGCGATTGTTGGTGGACGTTGAGAAAATAGCCAATTCCTTGAAAGGATACGATGTAGAAGTCAATTATGTTGACATTCTTTCAGATTCATTTTATTTTGAGGGAAAAAAATGTAAATTACCTAAAAGTTCTAAGAATGAAGCAATTGCTATTAGAGTAACAAAAAAAGGAAAAAGTGGAACTTGTTCTAGCACAAATGTAAATGACTGGAAAAAATGTCTTGATACTGCTAAAAAAATATGTAATTTATCCAAAAAAGCAGAATATTATGGTATTCCTTCTAAAAAACCATACAAAAAAGTTAAAATGTTTGACAAGAAAATAATGGATCTTTCATTAGAAGAAATGAAGTTGATGGCGGTTTCAATGGTGAATAAATCTAAAGTTAGGGTTGTTGATGCATCAGTTGGAAGGGCCATAGGTCATGGAAAATTTGCAAATAGTAATAATATCTTTTATGAATCAAAAACAGCCATACTTTCATCAAGTATAGATGTAAAAAAAGGGAATAGTAATGCTTATGAAACTCATTCTTCAAGAAGGCTTGAAAATTTTGATTGGGTTGGAGAAAAAGCATCTGAAATGTGTTTGAAATCATTGAAAAAACAAAAGGCAAAAACAGGAATTTATGATATTTTTATGAATTATTTCGCTTCTTCTTCAATTTTTAGTATTTTATCTAACTCATTTTACGCAAATAATATTCAACAAGGAAACTCAAAATTGATTAATATGATTGATCAAAAGATATTTTCAGATAAATTAAATATTATAGATGATGGGCTTCTTCCTCATGGTTTTTTAACCTCATCAATAGATAGTGAAGGAACTCCTTGCCAAAAGAAGATATTAGTCAAAAATGGAACAGTCAAATCTTATTTGTATGATTTTACAACAGCTAAAAAAGAAGGAAAAGAAAGCACAGGAAATTTCAAAGGTATTGGACTCAGACCAAGTGTTTTTGAAACTAATTTTATAGTAAAACCAGGTAAAAGAAATTCAAAAACAATTCTTTCTGGATTTAATGGAGTTTATGTGAATTCTCTTGTAGGAACCCATACAGCAAATCCAGTTTCAGGAGACTTTTCAGTTAATACAGACAATGCTTTTCTTGTGAAAAAAGGAAAAATGACTCCTTTGAAACATGTAATGCTTTCTGGGAATGTTTTTGAGATGCTAAAAAATATAAAAGAAATATCTAGTGACGTTAGACAAGAAAATACAATAAAGTGTTCCCCAATTATTTTCTCAGATGTGCAAGTAATTGCATAATTTTTTAAATGGAAACCAAGGTTGTATCCAATTAGAGCGGGATAGAGCAGTCAGGAGTGCTCGTTGGGCTCATAACCCAAAGGTCCGTGGTTCAAATCCACGTCCCGCTATTCTGAAAACCAAAACATCTTTTAATTATTGCATACTTAAAAAAATATGACAGAAGCCAAAGAATTTCTTTCAAAAGGTGAAAGTCTTGTTTTTGAGTGGAAAAATTTTGTTGTCACTAGTCAACGTCTGATAAAAAAAGGAGCTGGATTTATTTATCTTGATCAATTGTCAGGAGTGAGAACGAGATGGACAGGAAAACCACAATACCTCAAATATGGAATAATACTTTTTATAATTGGTTTTATTCCAACAATTTTGGGTTTATTTGGAATCAGTGACATAATCTCTTTATGGTTCGCTTTGGATATAACAACTGTTTTTGGTTTGATTAGTCCTATTGGTATGATTTTAGGAACAATAGTTGTTTTTTTCAGTTTAGTTGGAGTAAAAATGACTGATTTTTGTGGATCAAACATTAAATTCAGTGTTTTTGGAGAACCAGGAGAATTTATTAAAAAGCTGAATGAAGTAAAAGCAAGACTAAAGAAATAATCAAGGTTTGAAAAGATGCTTTTCAAAATCCATTATTTTTTTATCTTTAAATTTAATCCCTTCTCTTTCCAAGATTTTAATTTTCTTTTTCCACTGAGTTCCACTATAACCCCCAATACTTCCATCAGATTTGATAACTCGATGACATGGAACACCCTTACTTCTTTTTAGCATTTGTCCCACTGCTCTTGGACCTGAATTAATTGCTTTTGCAATTAGTCCATATGTAGATATTTTCCCTTTTGGAATGCTTTTCACAGCCTGTTCAAAATTCATATCATTAAAATTATAAACAATCTTATTATGTTTTGCTTTAATGAATAGAAAACAATATTTGATTTTTTCAAGTATTATATTAATCACTTTACTAACTGTCTCTATTTTTTATGAATTCAAAACAGGAATTATTGATTTAGTAATGGATTGGGCCATATCTTTTGTTGAAGCTACAGGATATATTGGACTTTTCATAACAATGACTTTAGAAAGTGCAATGATTCCAATTCCTAGTGAAATAGTAGTTCCTCTCGCCGGGTTCATCTCTTCTGGATTTGCAGAAGTGATTTTAGTTACACTAGTTGTTTCTGTAGCTAATTTATTAGGTTCAGTAATTGCTTATTATGCAGGAAAAAGATGGGGAAGAGAAGCCATTATTAATTATGGGAAATATATCTTCATATCCAAAAAACATTTGGAAAAAGCCGAAGGTTTTTTTAAAAAATATGGAGATAAGGCAATCTTTTTTTCAAGAATAATGCCAGCAGTAAGAACGGTGATATCTGTTCCAGCTGGAATTGTTGAGATGGATATGAAGAAATTCTTTTATATGACTTTTATTGGATCAATAATATGGAACTTTGGTCTTGCTTATGCAGGATTCCTAATGGGAGCTAATTGGTTAATAATTGGAGAAATAATATCTAGATTTGATATATTCTTTATAGGACTGGGACTTTTTTCAGGAGTATTTATTATCAAGTACTTTTAGGAGCATAGACAAAGCTCATATTAGTACCAGGAACAACATAAAATTTATTTGGGGAGATCACAACACCCTCTTTTGAAGGAACCTCACCATTTACCATGAAAACCCATTCTGTTTGATTATCATTTCTGATCCAAGAACTTGTTAGAATACCTGTTACATAAATTAATCCTGTTCCAGATTCATTATATTCATTATCTGCTTTTTGAGAAAGAACATCAATAGCTGTCATATTGTTTCTAGCGAATACCTCATAGTTGTAAATTGTTATTGAATCGTTTATCAAAAGATTGAGCTTGAAAACATCAATTATGGCTCCTGTTGTTGGATCAAAGAACATACCATACACACTTGCTAAAACACCTATGACAAGAACAATTCCAACCAAAACATAAACATACTCCATAAGATAATAGTAATAAAAATAGGCTTTTATTGTTTTTGCCTAAGATATTATACATTCACTCCAACCACATGAAGGACAGGAAACACATCCACTTTCATATTTCAATATTTTATTTTCACAAGTTGGACATGCCTTATGTCCATTCTTTGCTTCTTGTATTCCTTCCTTTGTTTTGAACAATTCCATATCGTCATCTGAATCAATACCAAGAGCATTCATCATTTTTTTTGTATTATTCTCAATTTCAATACCTTCATGATTATTTCCATTTGAATCAGGTAAGTAAATCACTTGTTGGGACTTCGATCCATCTCTGTAGATAGTTATTCCCTTGCATCCTGTTTTATATGCAAGTATGTAAGCTTTTTTTACATCACCTGGCCTAACATGATTAGGCATATTGATTGTTTTACTTACCGCAGCAGACACCCATTTCCCTATTTCTGCTTGTGCTCTTATATGATCCCACCAAGGAATGTCATGAGAAGTGACAAAAATTCTTCTTAATTCTTCTGGAAATTCCTTTAATCCTTGAATACTTCCACCATTTTCAGTCACATTTCTTAAGAATTCCTCCCCCACCATGCCCCATTTTTTGAGCTTTTTCTTAAATTCCAAATCAACAGTGTAAAAAGATCCAACAGGAACCACTTTTTCAAAGACTAATGAGAATTGTGGTTCTATTCCTGAAGAAGTATCAGCAATCATGCTTACTGACCCGGTTGGTGGCATTGTTGTTGTTTCAGCATTTCTTATTCCTGATTTTTTTACCTTACTTGAAAGTTTTTCCCATTCAAGATTCCATTCTTCCTTATTGTAATAACCTTCAATAGGCATTTCTCCATTTGGATATTCTGATTTATTAAATAATGGAAAACTGCCTCTTTCTTTTGAAATTTCTGAGGACTCATCCATTGAATAGTATGTAAGACTCTCTGCAAACGTCTTCATTAATTTGAATCCTTCTTCTGAATTGTAGGTTATTTCCATAGAATATAAAGCATCAGCAAGACCCATTAGACCTAAACCTATTTTTCTTGTTTTCTTGGTGTTTTTTTCTATTTTATCAATAGGAAATTTATTCACATCAATTACATTGTCTAAAAATCTTGTTGCAGTTCTAATAGTGTCAATATAAGATTTCCAATCAAATTTCTCATCTTTTACAAAATGATAGAGATTGATAGAACCTAAATTACATGATTCATATTCATAAAGGGGTTCCTCTCCACAAGGATTTGTTGCACTTATGTCTCCCAAAGCGTTTCTCAAAATATTTCTTTTGTTAATATTGTCTTTGAAAAGAACTCCTGGATCTCCGTTTTCCCAAGCAAGATAAGCTACCTCATTGATTAAGACAGTAGGATCTATCTTCCTTATCTTTTTTTTATTTCTAGGATTTACTAAATTATAATCCTTTTTTTTACTCAATGATCTCCAAAAATCATTATCAAACATAACAGAGATGTTAAAATTAGAATAATCTCCCTCTCTCTCTTTAAGTTTTATAAAAGAACTTATATCTGGATGCCAAGATTCCATTATGCCCATATTTGCTCCTCTCCTCTTCCCCCCTTGTTTTATTACTTCAGTCATAGTGTCAACAATTTTCATGAAAGAAGTTGGGCCAGAAGCAATACCTGTTGTGGTAGCAACAAGATCTCCAGAAGGCCTTAATTTTGAATAATTAACTCCAATTCCTCCACCACTTTTGAAAATAATAGCTCCTTCTTTGACACAGTCCATGATACTACTAATGTCATCGTCTATATTCAGAACAAAACAAGCTGATAGCTGACCTAATTTTTTTCCAGCATTAAATAAAGTAGGAGAATTAGGCATAAACTTCTTTTCAACCATTATTTTATAATAATCTGAAAGATTTTTGGAATAAGCCCTAAATTTTCCAGCAATTAACATTCTAAAGAATTTAGACCAAGGATGTTTCATTTTTCCCTCTTTGTTCAAACAATCATAAAGATATTTCATCCTGTCAAGATGATATTTATTGAAAAATACTTTTTTCCCACCTAAATTTAGGGAAACCTTTTTTTCATAATGTTTAGGATCAAACTGTTCTTCTTTGTGTTTTCCTAGTTTTTTATCTGAAAATATTAAAGGACTGTATAGAATATCAGGGATAGTCACAAGAAGTGCAACTCTTTGGAACATTTGTTTTGGAGACTCTATTATATTTCCTTCTAGATCCTTTGAAAGGTATCTGGAAGCAATAACTCTTATAGAATCAAGAGAAAAAACTTTGTCAATTTCATCAACATACTCTTTTTGGATGATTCTTACCTTTTCTTTTCTGATCCTCTCTCTTTCTTTCCTATATAATATATAGATTTTAGCAACATCATAAAGATCATATTTCATTAAAGCTAACTCAACGATATCTTGAACTTCTTCTACATGAGGTGTTTTCTCTGTAAAATTCTTCTCCACGGTGTTTAAAACATACTTAACAATTGGATCAAGTTTTTTTTCAGAAAATTTACCAGCACCGATCATTGCCTTCTTAACAACTGTTTTGATCCTTTCTGGGTCAAAATTAACAATTCTACCATCTCTTTTGATAATTTTTCCAGCCATTGTTTTCTCAACATCGAGAATCATTTATTAAGATTTATCTTGCCTAAAATATATAATTCAGATTTTTAAGACAGAAAAAAGATCTCCAAATTCCTTCTTTTTCTCGAGTCCTTTCTTAGTTATGCTACCATCTGTAACGAGCATTATTGGCATTTTCTTAGCCATTCCTTCTGTATAAACAAGACTTAAGTCAGAATCACTCAATCTTTTCTTTTTTTTGTATTTCAAAAAATACTTTTGATTGGGTAAAGAGCTCATTTCAATGACATAATTGACTTCTCCAATTTTGATCTTCTCTTTTTTGATTATTTTAGCACCTAATTTATCAATAACTTCTTCAGCACTATTATATTTTTTAGAAGAATCCACCCCATAGTCGACTTTTCCTGGTTCAATCTTTTCTGGTTCAACTTTTTTAGGTAGTTGCTTTGGTTTTGTTGATAATATCCT
The DNA here is from genome assembly GCA_017608385.1 of Candidatus Parvarchaeota archaeon. Classification (GTDB taxonomy): domain Archaea; phylum Nanobdellota; class Nanobdellia; order B33-G15; family B33-G15; genus JAFCFZ01. The sequence continues at coordinate 6,279 of JAFCFZ010000007.1, read as the reverse complement.
TCTCTCAATTTTATTATTATCAACAGAATAATACTTCCAAATAATTCTTTCCTCACCACCTATCTTTGCCTTTAGTGCTTGAATAAGATCTTTGAGATCTTGCATAACAAATCTAGACTGAGCATCTAATTCATCTTGAAAAACAAAACCAGATTCCTTTATTATTCTCAATACTTTTTTTTCCACCAAATTTAAAGAATCTTCAACCATTCTCTTTGCTGTTTCTTCTTGATTCGATAAATAATATAATGGAGAGCCACCAACTTTTTTTGAGGTTTTTTTGATTCTTTTATCATTAATCATTTCTTGAAGAATTGCAGAAGACATGAAAATATCTGCTTCAATTGCCTTTCCCACTTGAACTGGATGAGAAGGACCATTTTGTTTCAAATAATCAATAACACTCTGATAGTTATCCATAAAGGAAAACCAAAAATTATACATATTAAACATTTTCCTAAAGAGTTTATAGTTTTTTCAACCAAAACAACCATGAAAAGAAAACCACAGCAATCATGCCTTCTCTCCACATAATTCCATGAATTAATTCAAAATCAAAAATTTGGGAAAGATAAAATGTAGTTACCAATCTAAGGATATTAGCAAGATAAACAATTATTATTGCAAAAACGAATCCTTTGGTTCTTTTTCTGTTTTCAATTCCTGAAACAGCAAGCATTAAGGCTAATAAAGCAAAAAAAGATCTATACCCCGTACATGCTCTATCAATTCCAATTGCTTTATCCTGATAAACAATAGAAGGCATTCCTGGAGGATTTGGGCTACATTCAGAAATCCCACAATATTGCACGCTAGAGTTTGTGCCCAAAAGATTAACAATAGTATTAACTTGATTTGCTTCAATATCCTGCAAAATAAAAAAGTCAAGGTCAGAGAACATTATGAAATAAACAGGAAGAGAGAGTATACCAAATTTTATCAAAAAGACTAGAAGACTCCACATCTTTTTTTGTTGTGGTGTTAGTTTTTTCTCAAACTTTCTTTTTCTTTTTTTTAGTTTTTCTAAGTACTTTAACTTCATTTTTTTCAATCCCTATAACATCTAATATTGACTTTATCTTCTTTTTTCCAAGACCATGGATTTTTTTCATCTCTTTTTCATCTGCTTTAAAAAATTCTTTAGGTGTTTTGAATTTATCTAAGATTCTTTTCGATAAGGTTGGTCCTATGTTGGGAAATCCTTCCATAAGATATAATCTCAAATATTCAATATCTTTAATCTTTTTTTTGGATCTCAAAGGAATTTCATGCTTTTTTTTACCCTCCTTTTTATCAATTCCAGATATTAATCTTGCAGTTTCACCAGCATCCTTGGTACTTATTATTATCAGTCCATAATCTAATATCAGAGAAGCAATAGCACCCATCAAAGCATTTGGATGGATTCCAGGCAAATCAAAAAGACCATCGCCCTCGATAACTAAAATAGCTCTTTTGTACTCAACCATCTCTTCAGCTTGTCTAAACATTCTCTTATCAATAATACTTTTAACAAAATCAGTCACTGTTTTTCTTTCAAGAGCACAATTTTCAGATATGACAAAATCAGCAATTTGTAATGGTTTTATTATAACTCGTTTCTTATCAAGATATCCGATAACTCTTTTTTCCCTAAAATCTGCAATTATCATCAAAAATCGCCAATACTTTTTTGTCTTCTTTTTTTCTCAAGCCCTTTTTTCACTGTTTTTATGCTTTCACCCATCTTCTTTTCTTTTCTTGAAGCTGTCCAATAATATGTTTCATCTATTGTTTTTTTTGTGACTAAAACATAAACTTTTCCAAACTTAGTTCTTCCTACCCTACCCCTTCTTTGTATCATCCTTAAAGCTGAAGGAACAGGCTCAAAAAATACAGCAGTTTCAACATCAGGAATGTGTAATCCCTCTTCTCCAATACTTGTGGCAATAAGAACTCTGAATTTTTTAGTTTCAAAATCTTTTATCCTTTCCATTTGCTCTTTTTGCGTCATTTTAGCTTGACCTACAAATAACCTTGATTTCTTTCCCAAAACCCTTTCTAAGGATTCAGCAGTAGTCCTGTATTGAGTAAAAACAATGACCCTTCCCTTTCTCTCCTTTTCCACAATGTCCTTAAGAACCTGAATTTTTGGATGATCTTGTTTAGTATTTTTTAAAATGACTACTCCTTCTTGGAATTGTAAATCATCTAGAATGCGTTTAGCAGCCTTTGTTTTATCTTCTTTCAATTTATCAACATAATTTAAACAAGATTCAGGACCATACATTTCCAATAACTCGACACAATGCCATATCTTTATTGAAGAAGAAGCTATTGAAACAAAATAAAACAATTCCTTTTTTTTGGAAACAATCAATCTCTTTTGTAAAGCAATTAAGTCCCTTTTTCTAACTCTGTCCTTGAGAAATTTCTTTTGAATTAATATATTATTGAATCTTTTCAAAACATTTCTAAAGATGTCTGAAATTGTTCTGAGGTCTGGAGGAAGATCTAAATTCACTTTGATGATCTCTTTTTCTTTGACATATTCCTTTACTGAATCATCCTCCTCCATTCTTGATTCAATTCTATTCAAATCAAGACTTTTACAGATTCCTTGTATCTTTTCAGAATCATGGCCAGGAGAAGCAGTTAAAGCCAAGACTCTTCTTTTTTTTCTTTGTTTTTTGTAATATTTAGCAATTTCAACATAAGCATATTCACCAACACCCCTATGAGCTTCATCATAGATTATTAATGAAACTTTTTCCAAAGAAATCCTATTTTTCTTTAAGTCATTTCTTATAGTTTGAGGTGTTGCAAAAAAAATCCTATAATCTTTCCATTCTCTAATTCGTTGATCTGGTTTTTTCTCCCCCGTTAAAACTATCATTTCTCTAGATTCAAGAAACTTTGAAAATGTTTTTTTATGTTGTTCAACAAGAGGTTTAGTTGGAGCTAGAAAAAGCACCTAGAGTGTTGCATTCTTTTGCAACTTCTAGTATCTCTTTTTGATATTTTCTAAGCCCAGTCATTTTTGTGCCATTTTATCTGCAAGTTCAAAACCACCAACAACTTCTGGAAGGATGATAACATCACATCCAGCATGTCTTAGCTTTGAAGCAGTTTTTTGACTATTGGCCCTTGAACCTACCTTTAGGTTAGAATTGATGTGCTTTGCTGTTATTGTTAAAAATACATTTTCTTCATCTTTTCCCAAACAACAAATAATTCCCTTTGCTTTAGTTATTCCTGCTTTTTCAAGAACACCTTCCTCAAGGGCATCATCCAGTATGTATGGAAATTTGCAATCACTTAATGACTCCTGATTTTCATCAACAACAACTATCTTTTCCCCCGTATCTTTCAATCTAAGTGCTACATTAGAACCAACTCTACCATAACCACAAATAATATAGTGGTTTTTGGAACCACTTAATTTAACCATTCTTCTCACACTCCCAAAATTTATTCTTAATATTATCTTTAATAAGTATTCAAAAAGAAGCCAGACGAAAACTATTGAAACAAAGAGAAATGCAAAAGCGGTTAGAGATTCATTAGCTTCCGTCCCAAACATTATTGCAAAAGCATCTCTTATTGCATAATCAAAAGATTGTCCAGATATAAATGAATAAGAAACCACAAATAAAATCAGGAAAAACACAAACAAAAGGAAAACAACTAAAAAATTTCTTATATCTTCTGAATCAATCATTGCTTTTTCCATTAAAGAAGGAATAATGAGAACCTATTTATTTGTTTTTGGTAAATGCGGGGACAGGGATTCGAACCCTGGCAGCCACTAAGGCAACAGGTGACTAATCATCTTTGCATCATCGCTCAAGAAGATCTTGAGCCTGCCCCGTTTGACCACTCCGGCATCCCCGCGTAATCTATGTGCAGAAATAATTCTTTTTATTTTTTCTTATTTAGGATTTTAGTTCTTTTTTGAGCCTTTCTAACTCTCCTTTCAAGTCTTTTAAGCTAGATTTAAGAACTGTTTTTTCCTTTTCTACCTTAGCATCTTTTTTAGGTTTGATTTTCACTGAAGTTAATACTGGTTTAACCTCTGGAATTTTAGTGACAATCTTAGGAGGTTTTATTGCCTTAGCAGGTTTTATTGGTTGGGATTTTTTCTTTAGTCCAATTGGTCCTTCATTTTTTTCAAGAAAGGCACTTAAATCATCCAAATCAGCAATCATTCTAGTAACTTCGTCAACCATTAATGCCTTAGTGCCATCTTTCCTTGTTTTTATTTCTTCTAATTCCTCCACAATGCTTTCAGCTCTTCTTAGAACAACCCCAATATTGTCCATTTTTTTGTAGACCTGTGCTGGTCCTGTTACTCTTACAAATTTTTCTTCTATCATATGGGCCCAGCCGGAATCGAACCGGCGATCTTCACAGATCTCCAAGCTTAATTTTCTTGGTAAACTTCTGTGAGGGTGATGTCATAGCCACTAGACTATGAGCCCGTAATAATTCTAATACTCGTTTCTTTAAAATTTTAGTGGAAAAGAGGAAACTTTCCCTTTTTGCTTTTAAATACCCCCCTCTAATAAATAGTTATGACAGGCACAATCCTCGAATATGGAGAAGTGATGAGCAGAGTGGAATCCCTGGAGAGAGAAAGAAAAGATCTTATGGAATGGTATAAGAAAAGAATTGAGATAATGAGTAAAAGACTCTCCAGAAAGAGAATCTCCAAATAATGTTACCCCACTTTTTCTTTTTTATTTTGTTTATTTTGTTTATTGAAAAGAATATTAAAGTGATCTTTCATAATACTTTTTTATGGAACAGCCAGTTATGGAACTCAAGAACGTTGAAAAACACTATGAAATGGGAGAACATAAAATCAAAGCACTTAGTGGAATTAATCTTAAGATAAAAAAAGGGGAGTTTATATCTATTCTTGGTCCTTCTGGTTCTGGTAAAAGCACACTATTACATTTATTGGGTCTTCTTGATAAACCAAGTAGAGGTAAAATCTATATACAAGGAGAAGAAGTAACAAAACTTTCCTCTGAAGATATTGCTGAGAAAAGAAACAAAGATATTGGTATTGTTTTCCAATTCTTCTTTTTATCTTCCTTTTTAACTGCTGAAGAGAATATACAACTCCCCATGCTTTTTGGAGAAATAACTGAAGAAGAAAGAACAAAGAGATCAAAAGAATTACTTGAAACAATGGGATTATCAAAAAGGAGCAACAATAAGCCTGCTCAATTGTCTGGAGGAGAGAGACAGAGAGTTGCAATTGCGAGAGCATTAGCAACAAAGCCAGTGATAATCCTTGCAGATGAACCTACTGGTAATCTTGATTCCAAAATTGGAGATGAGATAGTAAAAATATTCAAAAAACTTCACAAAGAAGGAAATACTATTGTTATGGTAACTCACGACGAAAAATTAGCTAAACATTCTGAAAGGATAATCTATTTAATGGATGGAAAAATTGAAAGGATGGTGAAAAGGAAATGAAAAAAATACTCTTTATAATTGGTTTATTCATGATTTTAGGAGTTTCACAAGCGGGTTTGGATGTTTCTGTTTCTGAGGAAACATATGAAATAGGTTACTCAAAATTATTAGAAGTTGATATTGAAAATACAGGAACCACAAATATTCAAAACATAGAAATAGCCTTTGTTTATCTTGAATCTCCTCTTACTTCTTCAACTTGTTCTATTTGTAAAACATTGAGCTCATATACAGGACAATGTATAGAATATGAAGATGATTGTTTTATCAATTATGGAGAATTGGATGCAGGTAACTCTAAGAAAATATTCTATTCATTAAATGTCCCCTCTTCTACTCCTCCAAAAAATTATCTTGGTAAACTCTTTGTAAAATATTATTTAGCAGGAAATAAGGAAATTATAGATAGTTTTGAAATAGAGGTTATTTACATTTGAAAATAAAGCAGTATCAAGCGTTAGTGCATTTGGTGAATTTTATGTTTCATTTGATTTGAAGAATAATGAAGCATATTCATTAAAAAACGCGGAGATAAAAATCGGAGATTCTATTAGTTTTTTCCCAAAGGAATCAAAAAAAATATTAGGTAATATTTTAGCATCTGTAACAAAAAAAGTAAATATCTCAATGGAAGCAACTGGAGAAATAAATGAAGGAACCAATCATATTAATGTTATCTTAACATTTCAAAATGATGAAGGAACAAGGTTCAACATAACAGAGAGATTTAATTTTGTAATAGGTGGAGAAACAGATTTGGAGATAGATGTAGATGATGCATATCCTAGTCCAGTCATGGCAAATTCAAAA
>JAFCFZ010000016.1 GCA_017608385.1 Candidatus Parvarchaeota archaeon | reverse complement strand
ACTGCCCTTCTGAATATCCAATTTGAAATTATTTTTTTCATAATTACAAGAAGAATTTTTCTTTAAAAAGGCTTACGCTGGTATTGTCATATAAATGTGCGATAATAAAAGTATCGCATAAATAGGATAAATCCTATAAATAAAAAAATAGATATAAAAAATAAAAAATTAAATTTTGTTTCCTGCTCGTCGGAGAAATTCATTAAGTCTCTCTTCAATTTTAGGCAATTCTTTTTTTTCAAAAGTTTCCGCCTTTAATTTATGGTATCTAATCTTATCTCTAAGAGCCAATCGCTTCTGAAGTAATCTTCTAATTTCCTTCTTCCATGCTCCATATTGATAATTTTTGAATACCATTTTAATTTTCCTCGTCGTCAGAATCTTCTTCCTCAACTTCGTCTTCTTTCTTAGCTTTCCCTTTACCTTTTGCTTTTGGTTTTGCCTTTATCTCATCAGTTTCACTTGTTGGGGCAATCACTACAACATTGTCTCCAGATTGAATGTAGCACAATCTTTTATTGTCGCTTTCATTAATTATCAATCTGCCTTCTCCATCCAAAAGAGATAAAACTTCCTTAATGTGTTTTATGTCGAATGAAGCATAAGTCTTTCCGTCGAATCTCGAGGAACTAAAGAACATTTTAACCATTCCTGTATCAGAAACAGAAATGCTATCGTCGTTAGTGTCGACATCAAAATCTTTCGCCCTATCTTTATTCTGCAATCCGTCGGCGGAAAATTTCTTAACCCATCTCAAAAGAGAACTATTGTTGAGAATCCTTTTCATAAATTCCAAACTTTTTTCGTCTTGTTCCATTATCCTTTACCTCCTTTCATTTCTGTAAGTGTGAATTGTTTTGGCGGAGAATATCCTGTATCTTCCCACTCTAACTTATACTCTTTCAATTTATTTTTTATTTTTCCTTTGTCGTCGTAGTTAATTTCATACTCAACTAAATCAATAAGATAATCTTTCATTGAGGAATAATAATCTAAATTGCTCGGGAAAATACTTTTGTATCCTGTGCCTGTAATTAAATTTGGAGTTGTTCCACTCGTCAAATTCATGTGATACATATCTCTAATCCAATTTGCTTCCAATTCCCATTTTATTTTTATTCCTTCTAACCAAAAATATCCGTTGCTGTCGGGGAATTTCGATTTAACCCAAACAATATCTGTTTTATAATTTCTTCTAACTTCTTTCTCAAATTCTTCTTTTGCTATTTTATAAGAGGGATATCTCGCTATGCTTTTTTTCCCCCATCTTTCTGTTTTTGGATTCACATCTGCGTAAGTACTATGGTCGGGGCTACAAAGTTCAAAACCTCCATAACTTTCTTTTAATTCGACAGGTTCTTTCTGCTCTCCTAATAAATTAGTCTGCATTATTCCCACCCCCTATCAACTGCTTCTTCTTTGTCTGTCAAACTCCAAAAGTATCTCCTGCCGTCGAAGAATCTTCCTTTTTCTTGTTTTTCTCTGAAAAAATCCATCTCTTGTTTCAATCCCAAAAATAAATCAATGGCTTCCTTCTCGGTTTTTTCTGTCATCACATCACTCCAACTACATTCAAAATTTTTACAAACCACATCAACAATCACACAAAACTCTAATCCTTTTTTTGTTGGTATTCTCTTTGTGCTTAATATTTTTTTTGTCTCACAAATCTCAACTCCAAACTTATTTGGTTCATCAGATTCAAAACTAATTTGCTTCACATAGTCGCTTTCAAAAAAGTATTCAGAAAATTTATCTCCTGCTTGAAAATCCATTAAACAAACTTGGCTCATAGTAAAGTCCTCCCTTTCTCTTCCCTTTTCATCTCGTCGAGAAAATCCTCTTGATGTCCTTTATCAAAATGTTTTTCAAAAAATTCTATTGAAAATTTCTTCAACAAACACCTATGACAAGATTTTCTATCATCCATCAATCTCAACTGCCCCATCTTATATAGTGCAAGTGCCAATATCCTTTTTTGATGGCACTTTGACACTAACCTCCTTCTTGATTCTAAAAAATGTTCTTCTACTCTTCCCTGTATGCTCGATAAACACACTAATTTGATTCTTTACGACATCATATTTCTCAACAACTTGGAGATAAATTCTTTTCAACTCATCAACTTCCGTCGTGGCTCGAAATAATATCTTTGCTTTTTTCTCGTCGTATTGAACGAACGCAATTAATTTTCTCAAAGTTCTAAAATTGAAATCTTTTGTCGCTTCGCTAACTTCCTCACATAGTATATCCAAAACTTTTTTCTTATCCTTCTCTAACAATTCCTTATCTTCACTGATGAATGTTTTACAAATTCTCATCTTTTGCTCAAAGGAGAATCCCATTTTGTAGAAGATAGTTCTTGAAATCATTGCTCTTGTTGATGAATCATTTTCTTTTGGGATATGATTACACAAAATAATTATTTTTGCGTTCATTACAAACTGTTCGGGCATTGTTGCCTTATCACTTTTTGATGAGTAATGGCATATTCTTTTTCCGTCGCTATCCCACAACGCCCCTTTTAGAATCGCAAGAGATAATTTGTTATTGAAAACTCCTTCTATGTCGTCGAGAATAATAACTTTTTTATTTCTATTGCTATAAAAAAACTCATAGAGTGAGAGTGGCGTAGTATATCCGTTGGAATACTCCCACTCATCTGCTTTTAGATTCTCTTTGATTGAGGATATTGTTAAAATTGTTTTCCCAATTCCTCCCTCTCCTGTAAAAATAAGTCCTTCGTATTGTTTGGTTTGCAACAAACATTTTAGAAGGTCATTAGCGAGTTTAAACTCCTTAATGATATTATATTTCTTCTTATCTTTCTTCCATGCTTGAAATTCTCTCTCGGCTTCCTTCTGCTCGGGAGTTTTAACTTCTGCAATTTTGCCTTCAATCTTTAAGCCACTTTCCTTCGCTGTATCTTCCAATAATTGTTTAAGTTTTTCTTTTTCCATTATTTTTTATTTCCCTTCTCTATTTTCAAATATCTATCCAACAAAAAAACTATCCCAAAAAGATAAACTATAAAGGGAATGATGAAATCTGGAGGAGAGATAAACAACATTGATAAACCAAAACAAAGTAGCCACCCCACAAGCAACCAATAAAAGAAACACTCGAAAGCCATTGATTCTTCTGTGTGCGGAACTCCCGAATCTCTCCCCATGAATTTCGAACCACCCATTATTTTAAATCTCCTCGACGATTAATTCCAAACAAAATATCAAATACTTTTTCTCTATCGTTTCCCTCAATAGCACTCACAAGTTTATTGTATTCTCCTTGCTTATACCAAACAATTCTCATATCCATATTTTTATGATTATTCATTCTTTCCCCCATATATCTCTTAGATTCAAAACCACCAAATTATAATAATAATCAAAATCTTTCTCGCCTTGATTGTCTTTTAAAAGTTGTATATCTCGCATAATTATTTTATAGGATTCTTCGGAGAGGTTGCCTTTTTTGAATTTCATTTGATAAACTCCCTTAATTCTTCTAATTCAGCAATAAATCTTTGAATTATAAAAATATCTGTATCATTTTTTCTTTTTCCATCTTGCCCCTCAAAACAATTTTCATCTATCGCTTTTATGAGATTTTTAGAAAGTTTAATCAATTTTTTATTCATTTTAAAATCTCCTGCTCCATCTCGAGCATTTTATTTAATTGTCCAAAAACAAATTCTTTCAATTCGTTTATCGTTGTCGTTACTGTTTCCATTTGTTTTTTATTTTTCCTCAATTTCGCCTTTAATTACAGAAGTTTTAAACCGCTTCTGTTCGGTCTTTTCTCTCTCAATTATCCCAAAAAATAAAAGGATAAAAAAATAAATTGTTTATTGAATCTCTTGCAATTTTTCGATTTCCTCATCACTCCACAAAATTTTAATATTCTGCCACTCGTTCAAAACTGCTTTATAAGTTCTTTCTGCTTTTCTGCTGTCCTCCTCGTAGCCAAAATCACCACAAAAATCCTCAAAAGTTCCAACTTCGTTTTTTTGCAAACAGCTTAAAACATCATAAGCCGAAGGTTCTTCCCCAAATTCTATTTTTAAACAATCTCCAAAAGGTAAGCCTAGCATATATCCTAATTTCTGCCCAATATCTTTATTAAGTTTCTTTTTATCGTTATCTTTATTATATGTAAGCTCATTAAACCAATTATATTTAACTTCTTTATTAGTGTTTTTATTAATTAACTTAAAACCACTATTCGCTATACTCTGCCCAAAATTAAATTTATAAACTCGTTCTCCTCTCGTTAGAGTTATTTTATAAATATCTCGGCTCTCCGTGTCATCCTCTAAATGTCGCCCGAATTTAAAAAACTCCGCCTTGAATGTCGTTTCAGTTTCTTTTAAAAAGCCTACGGCGTTCTTTTCGTATTCACTTCCTGCCATAGTCCTTTAAAATCTGTGCCTTTGATTCTGCAATAAATCCACTTTGCTTCAAAAACTCCTTTATGTGTCTCATTGTGGTATTGCTAAACTCTCCTAAAACCTCCACCTTGCCATTCTCAATAAAACAAACTTCTGTATTGTAACTTAATAGGGTTTTTCTTGTGTCTGTCGTTTCAACTTGTGCCTTATTATAAAAACTCGTTCGGCTGTCATGTATTGCTTGTAAATCTTCCATTATCTAAAACCTCCTTTCAACACTCTTAAAAATTCCTCTACTCGTTCGGGTGTGGTTATTTTAAATTCGTTGTATTCCTCACCGTATCGAATCTCTATTAATCCATGTTGGATTTCTCTCATTTTTGGTTCATATCTTTTTTTTGTCATTGGTCTTTAATTACACATAAGGGCTTTTTTGTTCTGTTGTCATTCTTAAATACTCATAGGTCAACTTCCACGCTATACACACACAACCCTGCATCAAATAGGGTAAAAAAGTGAATTTTGGTGTTCGTATAATAGCGTTAAAGTTAGGGTGTGAGTATTATAAAATGACACTAACCTTTATTTCTTATGGAAAAGCTGTTTTTATGTGTAAATCTCTCCGTTTAATTTGTGAATTTCTACTTTTTGGAGCTAAAAACGAAACCCTTTCTTCATATGGAACTTTTTGCGAATACTTCTTTATAGTAATAACATTTTGAAGGATTGCTTTTTTTTGGGTTTTATTGGCAGATTCCCAGAGTTTTTTTAAAGTTACTAATTCCGAGTAACACAAACCCGCTTTTTTTATCCTTTTTGGAAAGGGGGAAATAAGGGGTTCTACCATAGCAACAACCTCATTTTTACCAAGTGGCTCTCATACCTTACTTTTTGGAGTAATGCCCTTAGGTCATACCCTATAAGCCCAACACCACCCACACACAAGGGGATTGTGGTACATGGCACAAGGAAGGTTGCTATACCTACCACCACCATACACACACCCACACAAGTTCTTATTATGCTCTTGTTGTCATAGGTGGCTATGCCATACTTCTTCATGTGGTATCTTGCACATACTACCTCCTCAGGGGTTGCTTTCTTTTTCTTATTCTTAAATGATTGTATAACCATAAGATAATAGTGCTTTTGTTAGTATATAAACCTTATGATTGTATGACTATATCACTACATCACACATAAATATATAAAGGCAATTTTTTGATTATTTGTTGTTACGGGGGGGTAGTGAATATTTGTGATATTGGTGTTTTATGATAAGGCAATAAATAATTTTTAAAAAAAAATAGAGATGAGTATATACTCTATCTAATAAGGGGGCTCGAAGAGGATGACCAGTATATACTCCCAAAAGGTTTAAATAGTTAAGTATATACTCTAATTGCATGAAGTTTGAATATCCTCTCCAATGGCTAAAACAACAGCCAAGAACAGAAAATCCTAAAAGAGCAAACTTCGGAAATCACAGTGCATACAAAGCAGGTATCGAATTGAATAATGAACTGAAATTATTGGGAGCGAAGAATGTTTTAGTAAGTAGCGATATGCAGTCCAAACAAAACAGAACTCTGTGCCAAAGACAATATAACGAAGATAAGGGAATCGTGATTTACTTTGAATTAAAAGGCGAATCTAAAGCGATGGCTTGCGATAAATGGGATAGACCAGAGCATAATATTTGGGCGTTAAAATTATCAATCAAAGCCATTCGAGGATTAGAAAGATGGGGTGGAAGTGAATTTTTAGATGGATTATTTACAGGATTTAAAGCCCTTCCCGCACCAGGTCAAACAGTTGCTATGGAAAAGAATTATTTTATAGATGTGGAAAATTCCCAACAATTAAAAATAAGATACAAGGAATTAGTTAAAGAGTTGCATCCTGATATGGTTGGTGGATCTTCTGATGAATTTAACATAATGTCAAAACAATACGAACAAAGAATAAATAGTTTTGGTGATAAATAACGATGATAATAAATTATAAATTCAGGGAGGTTAAAAATGGCAAATAAAGACGGAAAAGGTCCTCGAGACAATTCACAAGGTCCGCGAGATGGTCGTGGAAAAGGTCAAGGAAGAGCTGGCGGAGAAGGGGCTGGAAAAAAGACTGGTGGAAAAAAAGGAAATTGTTAAGCTTAACCTAATTGAAATAAATAAACAAGAAAATATGGAAAGACATGAATTAATGAAAGATATGAGGGAAGACTGTAAATGTAGAAGTTTTGATTATTGTCCTTTAGAAGGGATCATCATCGCTGATTCTAGGACTTTAGAGCAGTATAAACTTGTAGAAAGATACAGACAGAAGATATTTAAAAAAACAGGCATAAATATGAATTTGAATGAATCATTTATTGATTGGGTTGATAAAGGTTATGCGAAAAAATTTGCAGATATTTATGAAAATGGCTCTACTTATAAACAATTAGAAAAGAGGATTGAGGAGATTTGAAATGATAATCATAGATACTCGCGAACAAAAACCATTATGGGACCCGGCCTATTTTAATGTCCTTTTGAAAAAATTAGATGAGGGTGATTACACCACTGATGAACTTTTCAATAGAGCTCATATTGAGAGAAAATCTGGAATCGATTTGTATGGTTCGATAATTCAAGGACATGCGCGTTTTAGAGCAGAGATTCAAAGAGCCATAGATAAGGATTTGAAATTTGCGATTTTTGTCGAATGCCCCGAGGAGACTTTTTATCGAAAGAGATTTGCTGGAGGATATCGCCTACAGGCAGCTTCCGCGCAATTAAGAAAAATTATTGCAACTATGAAGGAGAAATATTCTTTGGACTTTGTTTGGTGTGAAGATCGAAACGACATGATGGATAAAATGTGTCTGTGGTTTGTTAATGCAAAATTTGTGTTAGAAGGCAAGCAGGAGATAATTTTTTCAAATTCAGAAGGGATGAAGCGAAGAAGGAAAAAAATGGTGGGGTTTAAAAAATCTGATGAGTAAATTACAAGAAACAACAAGGTCGAATGGTTCAGTTTTGAATAGTGTGAACTTGCCAAAAGAAGAACTCGAGAAACTTAGTTGGAAGAAGGGCGATGAGTTAAAAATCACTGCGGAGCCTGAAGATAACCCTATATTTTTAAAAATTCAAAAGGAGGTTGAAAATGATAGCAAGATTTGAGATTTATCAAGATCGGAAAAAAGAATGGAGATTCAGATTGAGAGCTCCAAATAGTAAGATTATTGCAGTTAGTGAAGGGTATACTTCTAAGCGTAATGCTGTGTTAGGTGTTGAAGCTGTAAGAAATTATGCAAGCGATTCGATAATTTTATTTAAAAGGTAAGATGGATGTGATTACTAAAGAGCGGTTTGAATCTGCTAAAGATATGAAGCCTGTATTAAAAAAAGAGGCACAATTAAAGGAATTGACGGAAGAAGAATTCAATAAACTTATTGAAGATATGCAAAACCCGGTTAAATTCCAAAAAGAATTAGCAGTTAAGGTTAAAATAGCATTAGACCATCAAATAGAGATTGAGATGACTAAAAAGGGTGTTTTAAGTGACCATACAAGAAGATGGGTTGAATCTTACAATAAAATTTTGGATAAGATACAATCAGCGATTTACGGTGACAAAAGTGTTAATTTGCATTTACACAAGGTTTCTCATAGCGATATTTCAAGTAAGATTAGAGAATCTGTGATTGAGATAATTCCTACAGAAAAGAAGAAAAAGAGGAAAAGTGAGAGTTAGAAAATGGAACAACAATTAATCATTGGACCAACGGTTGAACACTCGAGAGGTGAGATATTATTTGAAATAGTGGATGGTGCAGATGCGGAGATGATTCGAAAGACTGCCGCGAAATTTGAGGCCTGGGATGATATACTTGAGAAGAATACTTTGGATAATGGATCTCCTAAGGAAATTAAGACGGCTTACGCCTTACTTCAAGATCCAACAATTTATGCTTATGCTTTTTTCAAAGACCCAAGAAATCCAAATAATAGATTCAAATTGTATTATTATCAAGATGCAATTATTAATGATCCTCACAAAAGAATATTTTTTGCGGCGGCGAATCAGATTGGAAAATCGATTACCCTTTGTTTAAAAGGAGTTCATTTTGCATTGATGAGTCCTGGCGTTACGGTTTTAATGACTTCAAAGACACTTCCCCAATCAAAAGACCTTCTTCGGCAAATTAAACAATTTCTTCAGAATTCAAGATTAGATTTTGTTTATGACATTGGGGATTCAGATACTAAAACTGAAATTTATTTAAGGCATTTCAAGACAGAAAGTGTTTATGATAAGGAATTAGAGAAATGGTTTGATCGGAAAATTGAGTTGCCCCAAAGCAGAGTTATTTGTGTTCCGGCGACAGAAGCTGCGTTAGGATATCCTGTAGACCTCGCGCTTATTGATGAGCTTCATTTCTATGATGATGGGGAATATTTCTATGAGCAGATACTTCAACCTAGGACCTATACTACAAAAGGACAAATAATAGTTTTTACGAATCCAAATGGACAGCAAGGGATTGGTTGGAAATTATGGAATGACCCCAGGTTCCATAGATATAAGTTTAATTTTTTGGATTGTCCAACAAATACTCAAGAAGAGTTTGATACATTGAGTAAGAGCTTAACAAGAGAGAGAATCGATTCAACAATGTTAGCAATTTTCACTTCTCCAGAAGGAGGGTTCTTAACTTTGGAGGAACGAAACGATATGCAAAAAGGGAGAGTTTCAATTTTGCCATCAGTTTTAACCCAACCAATTTACATCTTTTTTGATTGGGGGAAGGTAAATGATAGAACTATTAGGATAATCGGTGTACCGAATAACTATAATAAAGATGATTGGGCCCCTGGAGTTTATGTTTATGAGATGATAGAGTATCCAAAAGATACACCTTATACAGAGATAATTGATGTTGATTTGAAGAATTTAATTATAGAAACTAAGCCAGCGATGGTTGCAATGGTTGGATGGGATAATACTGGAGTTGGAAAAGGCCTTGAAGATTTCACGAAAAGAGTGGAACAATTAGGAGTTCAAGCGATGCCGGTTGAATTCTCCCTGGAAAACAAATCTCGAATTTACACGCTTTTCAAATTATTAGCTGAGCAGAGAAGATTAGATCTTCCAAGAATTGATGAGTGCAATAAGCAGTTAAGTATGTTACGATTTAAAACAACAACAAGGGGGCATTTGCAAGTTCATCACGAGAACGAGAGAGATAGGGATGATTTTCCAGATGCTATAGCTGGTTTGTGTAGTTTGATTATTCAGCCAGCGAATGCTCCTATAACCTGTGAGATAATATGATGTATGAAATAATTGGGAAAATATTTGTAACTGTTTTGATAATTATATTGGGGATTATATTTGTTAGTTTATTGGGAGTTTTAGGAGATATCATTAAAGAAAAAATAGAACAAATTTCTGATATGAAAAGATTTATTTTTGGAATTATTTTTTTAATAATAATATTTGGAGGGTTATTTAGTTTTATTTATATACAGCTATAATATGATAAATGAAGAAGATGTAAAAAAATTCGCGGAAGCGAAGAAGTGTAAGGATTGTTTAGGTTGGCATAAGTACTGCAAGGCTGAATGTTGTAAGATTATTTCTTTGGAAATAGATCCAAAAATTCTCGATAAAAATGATAGCGAATATATTATTTTGAAAGTTGGGAAACAATTATGTCCAAGTGATCAATATTATTATCGACTTCGTGATGTCCGTTATACTCGAGGAACGTTGAGATTCCAAAAAGATAGAATTCACATTTTTGGAAGAAAAGTCTTTTATATTCATCCTTGTAAATGTTTAGATGAAAATAATTTATGCACAATTCATTCGACGAGTAAGCCAAAATTATGCAAGGCTTTAACCTTAGAAACCGCGCATGAAGATCATCAGGG
This sequence comes from Candidatus Parvarchaeota archaeon, assembly GCA_017608385.1. Classification (GTDB taxonomy): domain Archaea; phylum Nanobdellota; class Nanobdellia; order B33-G15; family B33-G15; genus JAFCFZ01. The sequence goes on along the minus strand of JAFCFZ010000016.1, from coordinate 3,322 downwards.
TTTTATTGTTACTGATAATTGTCTATTTAGATACAAAATGAAAGGAGGAGATGAAAATGGAGAAAATTGAAAATAAAAAAACCGACAAGCAACTTAAAGAAATAGCATACGGGAAAAAATTAGCATTGGCTCAGATGAAAAATGATTATGTGACTAATTTAATCAATGGAAGATATTTTTTAGCAAGATATAATATGATGATAGAGCAACTTCAAAATAAAAATATTAAAGAGAGTGTTGATGGATGTATAAAAACTGAAGAATATATGTTCGCAGAAGCTGTTGTTTTAAAGAGACAAGCATTATCTGCTCATAGAGCTGCACATTTTGGAAAATCAGATTTAATGAAAGAATTTGGATTGATTGAAGAAGATATTAAAGCTATTGAAGAAGATTACTACGATGGTAAAATAATAAGAGAGACTTATGATGAAGGATATAAAAAAGGAAGCAAGGCAGAGTTCGTTGGTAAATGAGAGGATTCGTAACTCTGGATTTGCATCTTACAAAATCAGTGCCTTAGAAAGTTTTAAAAATAGCAAAGCCTATAATATATTGAAGAAGATTAATCCAAAACTTCATAACTTGAAGAGATTCACAAAAGCAATAATGACAAAGCCAAGACTTTGGGCTTCATTTGTAGAATGGAAAAACATTAAGATGGATTTACCCATTTGGTTTTGTGAGGTTCTTATCGAGGGTATTATAGCAAACTGGTGGACCCATAAAATTTTTGGGTTAGAGTTTGGGCTAGGAATGATAATTGCTCATGGGGCATTGATAAAGCAAGGGTTAAATCTTATTTGGAGAATAAAAAAAGATGGTCAACCTTCAACAATACCTACAAAAAACTAACATTTCTACTGGTGGTAATTCGTTGCCATTACTTAATTCTCTTTTTACTGATAGGTTTTCTCAATTTAGTCCTTATAGTGAAGACAATACATTTAAGACATTTATGAAGTGGGCCCGGAAAGTTCCACAACTTCTTGGATTTTTGAATCTTATAGCTACGGATATTTTGAGTGATGAAGTTGAATTTATTCCAGTTAAAGAGGATACTTCTGGAAGAAACAAAAAACAGAAAGCGGAAAAATTTTGGGATAAAAATAGGGGAAAAGATATCGCGGAAGAAACTATTTATGATTTTTTATTGAATGGAATAGGATTTAATTGGGTGGGAAAAATTAATGAAATCGAAGGAAAAGAATTATGTAGAGAATCTTTAAAAAATGTATATCCAGAAATGAAAGAAAGAATTCTTGAAGTCAAGGCAACAGAATTATATGCTAAATTACATGAAGTTAGTAAGGAAAATTTTGTTAGAAAACTTAGGCATGTTGCAGCGTCGACGATGCAGATTAATACTGATGAATATGATGTTATAGGATATACTCAGAGAGTGGGAGTTAATATAAGATCATTTGATGTTGATGAAATAATTTCATTCAAAATGATGCCCTTCGATGGAAAAATTTATCCATTTCCTCCAATGGAAGCATTGCTTTCAGAGATTTATCTTCTTTGGCTGATAACTCAAAATTATGTTTCATTTTTTGAAAATGGAGGAAAACCGGATAATGTTTTCATTCTTCCAAAAGAAATTGCGGGTAGCAAGAACCATGAATATCTAATTAATACTTTAAAAAAATATAAAAAAATTCAAAACAAACATGGGAATCTTGTATTTACAGGTGATCTTTCAATAGAGACACTTATGGATGTCGAACATCAGATGGAGAATAAAGATTTGGGCCTTTATCTTGTTTCTGTTTTGGCAATGTTTTATGGGATACCAGTTGGGAGAATTCCATTTTTAGTTGGGAAAGCTGCTTCAGGAGGAGATTCAGGAGGATTAGCTGATTCTGGATATTGGAGAAAAATTTCTGTTTGGCAAAGTAAGTTTGAAGAAGGGTATAATAGAGAATTATTTATTCCTTATTTTGGAGTCAAAATGAAATTTCGTCGAGGGTATTTGCAGGATGAGGTTAGGGAGACTCAAACAGAAATGCAAAAGGTTCAGATTGTAGAACAGAAAATGAGGTTGGGATTATTAACAGTTGAAGGTGCAGGAAGATTTTTAAAGATTGATGAAGAAGAAATAAGGAAGGCTCAAGTTCAAAAGAAAAAAAGAGATGAGGAAGAAATGAAATCAGGAATGCAAAATCAAAATCTTAATAACAATGGTGACGTACAAAGAGAAAGAGATGCAAAAAATAAGGCTAAGACAAAGCAGACAACCCAAAATAATAATCAAAAAAACGCTGGAGGCAAGAAGATAAATCCTTAAAATGGCAAGACACATAGATTTTGAAAAAATACGTTCTAGATTTGTTAATCAGTTTGAACGCAAAGGAGAAGCTCTTTATTCTGAATGGTTAATAAAAAAGGGTTACGATGATTCTAATGAACTTCCAAAAAATCAATTTGAAGGAAAGGAAAAATTATGTGTTATAAGAGGTGTTGAAATTAAAGAAAATGATTTAGCATATCATATTGAGGGATTAATTGCTACAGATCATATTGATAATTTAGATCAAGAGCCCGGAGTTCATATTCCTGATGTTGCACCAAAAGAAACATTAGAGTCTTTTGCGAAACAAGGCAATGCTAATTTTAAATCTAGGATTATGGGATTACATCATAGCGAAGGGCATCCTTTTAATCCAGAATATTTTGGAGTTGCAGATATTGAAAATAATCCTATGAAGGTTATTCGATTAGCAGATGGTCATAATGGACTTTATGTGGATACAAAATTATTGAAAAGTGATCCAAAAACACCTGAAATAATTCGAGGATATGAATCTGGAGAACTTAATGGATTTTCAATAACTTACGATACTAAAGAATTTTCGACTACTGATTTTGGATTTGTCGAAGGTAGATTAGTTAGAATACTCTTACCAGCTACGAGGTTGTATGGATATACTGCCGCTAGCAAAGCTATAAATCCCAATGCTGTTGCTACAGCGTATGGATTTAAAGAATTCAAAGAGTTGGTCGGAGCTAGAACAAATACAAAGGAGGTTGAAAAAATGAGTGAAGATACTAAAGATGCAAAAGCTGATAACGCTGCTTCTTCAGATTCATCTCAAGACGACCAACCTTCTCCAAAGGATGGACAGGCACAGCCAGCAAATGGTGATGGTGTCCAACCTTCTGCATCTGTAGCACCTGCTGCAAGTGGGGATGGAGAAGAATTGGAAGCAAAAGAATTTCTCGCTTTCAAGAAAGCTAAGGCTGAACTTGAAAAGAAAGAAGCTCTTGAAGCTACTGCGAATAAAATTGCAGAGAATGTCTTGAAGGGAATTGAAATGAA
>JAFCFZ010000006.1 GCA_017608385.1 Candidatus Parvarchaeota archaeon | reverse complement strand
ACAATTCTTTGAAATCCAAACCTTCCTGTTCTTCAAGAAATTTATCTACATCATAAGGGTCTGGAAATACACCTTTTTCTTGTTCTAGAAACTTACCTGTTTTTGAGTCTTTCTCAGGGATTTCTGAAATAGTTGAAAAGCAATGAGCAAAAAGATTCCTGATTCTACCTAATTTATGAAAATCTTGTATTATATCGTTAATATGGTCTTTATCATACATCGAAGTAATCACTTTCTTAAGGACACTTAATCTTAATCCATAAGTGAAATAAGGATCATAAAGAATATACAGGAAAAATCTAATTTCTAATCTTCCTTTTCTTGGAAAAAAATAATCGGAGATAATAGCATTCATAAATTGTTCTATGCCTACAAAATCTTCAATGACTGAATATCTATATTTTTCTAGATCCTCTGGATTTATCATAGCTGAAATAAGAAAATCTCTTCTTTAAAAATACGTTTGAAAAAAATAGAATCAGAGTCATAAGCCCCAAAAATAGACTCAATAAAAACAATTTATTATATCATTTCCAAGATTTCTTTTACAGATTCTTCTGAAGTTTTGTTAGAAGTGTCATAAACAATACACTTGTGTTTGTTATCTATGGCCTCTCCATAACATATTTTCATCTGTTCAGCAAGCACATTCTCCTCTATTTTTTCTTTATCCCATCCTCTTTTCAAGAGCCTTTTTCTTAATTCATTTGAATTTGTCATCAAAACTATACAAAAATCTACATCCTTTGAGTCTATGAAGTGAGCCATATGGCCCTCGATAACAAAATTTCCCTTGATTTTTTCAAATTCCTTTGAAAGGACAGTCTCATCAATAATATCAGAATCTCTTTTTTTGTCAAAACCTACTTTTGATCTTTCTAATAATGGTTTAATGTCTATCAGATCAACTTCAAGTTTTTCAGAAAGTATTTTGGCAACTTCAGTTTTGCCTGTTCCAGGAGTTCCAGTTATAGCAATTCTCATGATAATAAGGCTATTAATCCTCTGTCCATTGAAGAAACTCTTCTTAGGGTTTTTCCTTGTTTGGTATTTTTCTTGATTTTAACCATTCCATTCTTCCCTATTTTTGTTGAGGTAACTATATCCCCTTCTGCTTCTAAATGGACCGTTTTTCCTATTAATTTTTCATCAAAATAAAGAATAATATCTTTCTTGTCAATTTCCATATCAAATTTAACTTCAACTTCGTCTTCATTTACACTATCTGTTAATTCTCTAACATCAATACTAACTCCCAACTCCTTCTCAATTTTAGTTATTCTCTCTCCCTTTTTTCCAATTATTTTGGGAATGTTTCTTTGGTCTACATAAACTACCGCCTTTCTATCACTGAGAACATCCACTTTCACGTTATTTGTTCTTAATTTCCTCTTAATCTCTTGTTCAATTGTTTTAGAAGCTAAATTTCTTACAGGGGAAGTTTCCTTTGTTACAGGAATCACTACTGTTTCTTCTCCAAATGAATAAATCTCGTATTCCAAGCTGTTATGAATAAAATCCCTGATTTCTATTACTGGTCTTGCCAAATCCGCTTCGGTCATTCCTGTTGGAACTTTAACAACCATTTTCAGATCAAAGATTTTTCCTGGAAAACCATTTTCAATAAAAACAACAGTATCTAAGATACTTGGAATCATTCCTAACTCTACTCTTCCAATAAATCTTTGAATAGCATCAATAGGCGTTGTAGCATGAACCACACCAACCATCCCCACCCCAGACAATCTCAGATCGGCGAAAAGTCGGAAATCAGATGTATTCCTCATTTCATCAAAAATAGTATAATCTGGTCTTGAAAGGAGCAGAACATCATGAATCTCATCATTGGTTCCTAAGTTTTTTGAATATTGAGTTATTTCACTAGGCAATTGAAGATCTCTTGGAGCCTCCACTGTTTTTACTATCTTCTCTTTATTAGCATAAAACTCTGCTAAAGCCTGAGCAAATGTTGATTTGCCAGCACCAGGAGCTCCAGCGATTAATACTCCTTCTGCTTTTTTCTCAAATCTTTCTGCTAATTTTTCACCCATTTTGTAATCACCCATATTCATTTTTTTTACAGGCCTAACTGCAGTTATTTCTAAACCATCAGAGAAAGGAACCCAGGTGATTACAATCCTATAAGTGCCTAACTGAACTATTGTTGAACCCTTTCTTTCAACTTCAAGAAAACCATCTGATCTTGCTCTTGCATCTTCTATTATTTGTTTAGCAATTTCATGAATTTCTTCGTGTGTTGTCTTTTTATCCGAAAGCTTTACAAACTTCCAATTCCCTGGCATTCCTTTTTTGGAAAAAGGGATAGTCTCTTCTTTAAGATGTACACTCATCGTTGTTTCATCAAAAAATTTCTCGAGAGTTAATTCCCTTTCTTTTTCCTGTTTTTCTATGAATATGACTTCCATACCCATTGCTTTTCCAGATTCTGCTTGAATTTTATCACATGTAATCAGTGTAGATCCCATTTCCCAAGCAGAATCTCTTATTTGGGCATCTATCTCTCCCATTTTGGCTCTTTTTATTTGATATTTAGTAGGTCTTTCACCCACATAATCAACCTCTATTCCTTTTGATTGGAGAATGTCACGAATTTTATTGATCTCCTCGAAACCTATAAAACCTATTTCTTTTCCAAAATTGGCTTGATGCTCCAATTCAGCAATAACTGCCTTGTGGAACAATATTTTTCCTTGGATTTCATTCTTTTCAAGAAGCCTAGTAACAGCACCTTCTATTATGGAGCTAGTGTCAGGCATATAGGATTTTTCCATTTTTATCACGCGGGTATTTTATTAAAGCCAGTATATTTTCTTAATGCTTTTGGTATTGTAACAACACCTTTTTTGTTTTGATTATTTTCAAGTAAAGCAACAATTGCTCTTTGGTTAGCAATAGCTGTTGAATTTAGTGTATGTACAAATATCCTCTTTCCATCTGGTTCAAAATATCTTATGTTTAATCTTCTTGATTGCCAATCCAAACAATTACTACATGAAGTCATCTCTCTGTATTTTCCTTGACCAGGTAACCATGCTTCTAAATCATATCTCTTTGCAGCAAAAACACCAATATCTCCAGTACATGCATTTACAATTCTATAAGGAATTTCTAATTTTTTGAAAATATTTTCATGAGTGTTTAATAGTCTTTCATGCCACGCCCAAGATTCTTCTGGTTTACTAAAAACAATCATTTCTGTTTTGTTAAATTGATGAACTCTGAATATTCCTTTGGTGTCTCTCCCATGACTTCCTGCCTCCTTTCTAAAACAAGGACTTACTCCCCCATACTTTAAAGGTAAAGCACCAGGATTAATCACTTCATTCATATGCATTGCAACAATTGGATGTTCTGAGGTAGGAATCATATAGAGATCTTTATCTTCTAGTTTGTACAACATTTCTTCAAAATCCTCAAAAGCAGTAACTCCTTTTTCTGCATCTCCTTTCATCATAAATGGGGGTTGTAAAGGAATAAAACCCTCTTTTATTATTTCATCAACTGCAAATTTAGTTAATGCCAAGTCAAGCAAAACTAACTCCTTTTTCAAAAAGTAAAATCGTGATCCAGATATTTTTGCAGCTCTTTTTACATCAAGAAGATCCCATTTATCAGAGATATCTTGATGGTCTAGAGGTTTCCAATCTATTATTTTAGGTTTTACTTTTCCATCTGTTTGTTGCTTGAAAATACCTAAATGGTTTTTCCAAACCATTGGCTTTCCCCGGAATTTTATTGGAACATTTTCAGAATCATCCTTGCCAACAGGTACGGATTGGTGAAGGAGATTGGGCATTTTCCATAAATAATCATCTAATTTTTTCTTGAAATCTCCTGCTGTCTTTTCAAAATCTTGAATTTTAATATCAATTCGCTTGCTGTCCTTTATCTCAGCAGTACATTTTTTCCCTTCTTTTTTACATTTGATTATCCTTTTACTAATATCATTTTTTTTCCTTCTAAGATCGTTAATTTCTTGAATTATCTTTCTCCAATTTTTATCAATGTCCTGAATAATTTTTACCCATTTTATTTTTTCTTTATCTTCTCTCTTTTCTAGACTATCTACCACCATTTCAGGAGTTTTTCTTATCAAATCTATGTCTATCATGAAAAAGATTTAGAGACATGACAATATAAACATTTATGATGTTACTAATAAATAGTAAAATATATATTTCAGAACATTCCTAATCTAATTAGGTGGTAGAAGATAAACTAAAAAAACAATCCAAAAAAACAATAGAACACATATTAGACGAACTTCCGTCTTCATTTAGAAGATTAGCTGGATTAATATCCTTGACAAAAAAACAGATTTCTAAGAGGGAATATAGGGAAGCCAGAGAGACCATAACAGACTATATCCATAAAGTATCCCAAGGACTATCTGAGTATTCAAATAGTGATGACTTCACAATCCAGACATATGAAGGTGCTGTGGTTGCAACAGGATTGGCAATGGCCGTTTATCCAAGCCCAGCGTGGATTGTAATGGGAACAGGAATCACATATCTCTTAAGAAAAACAATAGAAAAAGAAAAGGAAGAAATCCTTGAAGATAAAATTGAGGAAATGGTTGAGGATATAGTGGATGAAGAACTTGATGAGCAAGAGGAAGCGGAAGGGATCGAATACATAATCAACTATAAACAGGGTCAGGCAATAACTGCCTGAACCCAACCTTTATTTTTTTATTTTTCTTATTAAAACTATGAGATATTTTATTGCAATTGATATTCCAGATGAATTAAAAGAGGAAATAAGAGAATTTCAGAAGACACTTCCTTTTGGATTAAAACTGGTTAAACCAGAAAATATCCATATTACTCTAAAATTTCTTGGAGATGTTGATGAAAAGGAGATTATTTCAAAATTAGAAGGGATTGAAATAGAACAATTTGAGTCAAAAACAATCGAAATAGGATTTTTTCCAAAGAAAAATTATGCAAGAGTTATTTGGTTAGGTTTAGAGGATAATGAAATCACGGATATTGTTAGGAAAATAGAAACCAGACTAAACTTAACAAAGGAAGATTTTATCCCACACATAACAATTGCTAGATCAAAAATACCTTTGAGAAACTTAGAAATTAATTTCAAACCAGAAAAAACAATCAAAATCAACAAAATAACTCTTTATTCTTCTGAATTAACTCCAAAAGGACCTATTTATAAAAAAGTAGTTGAATTTTGAAAATTAAGGCATCATCATTGCACAAGCTCAGCTCGCCCGTCTAGATAATAATCAAGAATTAACCCTTATTTCTCTTTGGGTTTCTCTTTTTCCTCAGATTTTTTGTCCTTTTTGTCTTTCTTATTCTTTCCCCAGTCTGCCTTTGTTTCACATTCTGTATCTAAACACATACTAAAAGGTCTTTTTCCTTTCCTATAAACATAAATTTTTGGAGTACCACACTTATCACATACTTTTTCTGTGTTCTTTATCAGTCCAAATTGAGGGACAGGATATGCATTTTTACAATTAGGATATCCAGAACAACCAACAAATCTTGTTTTTCTTTTTGTAAAGATTAATTTAAGCTCTCCATCACATTTTAGACATTCCCCAAGCCTATTTTGAATTGCTCTTGTTTCAATAAGTGCTTTATCTAATATCGCACCTATCTTTTCTTCATTACTCTTGAATTCATCTAAGATTTTATTTAATACTCCCCTAGCTTCCTTCAAAACATCATCTTTCTTCTTCTTCCCTTCCATGATTTTTTCCATTTCTTTCTCAAAATTTCTTGTTAGTTTTTCATCAATAACTAATGGAGAATATTTTTCCATGGCTTGAATTAATTCCATTCCTAATCTTGTTACTTTGATACTCTTGTTGATGATGTAACCTCTATCATAAAGCGTTTGGAGAATTTGAGCACGTGTTGATTTTGTTCCTATGTCCTTCCCCTCTAATTCTCTTAGAATTGAACCCTGTGAATATCTTGCAGGAGGTTGAGTTTCTTTGTCAATTTTTTCAATTTTCTTGGTTTTAGCAGGATCTCCTTCTTTAATATCAGGAAAGGTCACCTCTTTTAGTTTCAAATAAGGTTCATAAATCTCCATCCATCCCTTTTTAATGGTTTTTGAACCAGAAACACGAAATTCATGACCAGCAACATCTAATTTTACCCTTATACTCTCTCTTTTAGCTGGTTCAGCAAAACAAGATAAGAATCTTCTGACAATAATATCATAAATTTTCTTTTGCATTGAATTTAAATCCTTAGGGAATTCACCAGTAGGATGAATAGCAGGATGTGCCGGATCTTTTTTCTTACCTTCGTGAGGAACCAATTCCTTTTTCAATAATTCATCACAGAATTTCTTGTATTGAATTTGCTTCACTAATTTCTTAACAATTGATTTTAGGTTCAATTGCTTTGGTAATTTTTGGCTTGAAGTTCTCGGATAAGAGATATATGCATTAGAATAAAGTGATTGAGCAATATCTGCAGTTTGTTTAGGAGAATATCCAAATAAATTATATGCTGATGTTTGTAATGAAGTCAAATCAAATGGATAAGGTGGCATTTTTTCAGTATCACTTTTTGCAATTGAAGCTATTTTTCCATCTTTTCCTTTACAATCTTTCATTATTTTGTCTGAAAAATCCTCTTCCCAAATCTGTTTGTCCTTGTAAAGAGCTTCATAGACCCGTCTTCCTAGTTTAAATTTCCAAGCTATTTGCCAAAATGGAACAGGGATAAAGGCAGCTATTTCTTTTTCCCTATCGAAAAGGAATTTAATCATTGGTCCCTGAACTCTTCCCATAGACATTATTGCAAAAACCTTTCCAGTGCTCTTTATTGCAGTTGTAAGAGCTCTAGACATATTGATTCCATAATACCAATCAAGATAGTGTCTTGTTAAACCAGCTTCAATAATCCCCATATCTGGTTTTTTAGCCGTTTCAAACGATTTTTTTAATTCATCCTTTGTTAAGGTAGAGAACTTCATCCTCTTTACTTCCTTATCTGGAAATAGGAATCTACAAATATTATAACCTATGACAGATCCCTCAACATCATAGTCAGTAGCGATAACAACTTCCGTTACAAAATCTTTGAACTCTGCCATGTTTTCATAATATTTTCTTGAGAATTCACTCTTTTTTGTAACTTCAAATGAAGGAGCCCATTCTACATCAAAAATAGGATAAGAAGAACCTTTAACACTTTGCTTCAAACCAAATAAATGACCTACTGCAGGAACAACAAACATATCATCTAACTCAAAATAATAAGCATCATTTTTCTTGACCTTTTTAGCATCACCTAATGCATTAGCTATTTTCTCAGCTGCACTTGGTTTTTCTGCAATAACTAAAATCATAGAATTAACCCCATATTTCTGATTTAGCCAACATCACATCTTCTTTCTTTATTGTTTTCCGCTTTGCATGCTTTGCAAGAGCTATGGACCTCTCAGTAATCATTCTTGTGATTTCCCATAGAATATCTCCAAGACTTGTTTTAGCCTTATCAGTTGACTTTTGAACATCTCCTTTTTTCATAATTCTTTTTACAACATTTTTAGGAAACATAAACACTGAAAATCGATTTTTATTTAAAAACTTTCCCTATATAATATATAAAAAATAAGATATGCAATAAATTTATCTATTCAAAAAAGATGGATAAATTATGTCAATAGTTTATGAATCTAAAGGAAAAAAAATGACTGTAACAGATGATACAGTTGGGGTTATGGAACGAATATATCCTCAGTTAGAGGCCAGTAAAGACAGCAAAATGAGGAATTTAGGATCAATGATAGCTGCAACAATGAAAGCAGATAACCTAGGAAATCCAGATATGGTTGGGGCAGACATTTCATATGCTTTAACAATAACTAGTGGAAAAGAAAAAGGAACAAAAATATACAAAGTAACCGAAAAAAAATCAACAGGGGAAATAGTTGATGGTGGAACTCTTCACATTAAAGATGGAAAAATAACCACTTATGATAAGACATAATCATTTTGTTGTGACTTTTGGTTTTTTACCAACAATTACTGTGTGTTCTGTCTGTGTAACTATCCCTCCAGACTTTTCCATTAAGGGATAGTACACCCTAATAGAACCTTCTTTTATCATACTGTTCAAATAAAATAATTCAGTTTTTTCCAACCACGTTTTTGAAAATGGTAAACTCCCATACTTCTTTTTTATTTGATTAGAAATAGTTCTTGAAACTCGTGAGGGTTTTTGAAATTTGAGAATCTTCGGTTTTCCAGAATCAAAAACAATACCTACTCCATCTGTGGCAAATGGTTCAATTGCAATTACTTGACCTTCTTTTAATTTGGTTTTGTCATTGTTATTATAATTAGGGATGGTGACTCCAGCATGTAAATCAAATTTATCTAACTCATGACCACTTAGATTCCTCACTGGATTAAATCCTAAAGAAGTTATCTCGTCTTCTATTGCTTGTCCTATCTCCCACATCATTGTTCCAGGTTTAGCAAGTTTTATCGCAGCATCTAAAGCATTTTCTGTAGCTTCTATCAATTTCTTATATTGGTTAGTTCCAACTTCCTTAGTTTTTGCCGTATCCGCTATAAATCCATTTATATGAACACCTACATCAATTTTAACAACATCTCCTTCGGAAATTCTCCTGTCATCCCCAATGTCTGCAGTGTCATGTGCTGCCATTGAATTAATTGAAATATTTACAGGAAAACCCATTTCTCCCCCTAAGACCTTTATCTTATGTTCTATTTCTTCCACAACTTCTCTTATCAAAATATCTTTTTTTAGAAGTGAAATTCCAAAATCCCTAGCTCTTGAAGCAATCATTCCTGCTTTTTCATAATCTTTCATTTAAACACCAAAATATTTTTCCAATTTTTCTTCTTTACTTTCAAAACCTTCTACATCCAGTATTTGTTCAACTGCTGGAATGATTTGATTATTTATATAATATTCAGGATCATAGGCTAGGTTTTTATTTTGAGCTTCTTCAATAATAACTGCGCGTTCAGATATAGATCCTTTCCCTTGCGTTATTACATATTTCAATATAACTCCAGGACCTATTCTAAAGCCCATTTTCTTTGCTTTTTTAGCAGCTGCAACATGAGGTCCAATTAGCTTGTATTCAGAAATACTCTTTTTCATTTTAGTATAGATCACTGTTTCCTCAATAGGAACTTCATGTTTTCTCAATTTTTTAATTACTACCTTAACAACCTCTTTTGCTTTTTCATAGTCTTTTTCATTTAGAAGAAGCTCTATAACTTTTCTTTGACACTCTCTTGCTACTTTAGACCAATCCCTCCTAACATATTCAAACCCCTTTATTTCTATTTCCTTGTCCTCATTAAGTAGAGCATATTTTTTCTTAGCACCCCTTTTCTCTGTTTTTTTACTAACAAAAATACCTCTCTCGTAAAAATCACCAGAATCAAGTTCAATAAGGCCTTGTAACTTCTTATTTTGATCCTCTAAGAATTTTTTATGATCTCCTTTCTTATCAACAGTAAAGAAAACAGAATCAGTATCCCCATAAAGGACTTTGAAACCACTGTCTTCCGCATCCTTTATCAAATTTTTAACATAATTTCTACCCCAAGCAGTTATACTCTCTGCACATTCTAAAGAATACCATCTCGCAGGAGGAAAACCCAGATATCCATAAGCAGCATTTGCTACAGTTTTAAGAGCATATTGTCGTGCATCAAGAATTTTGTAATCCTTATCTGTTTTTTCAATATTTTTCATAGCAGTCTTTATCGTCCATCTTCTTTCAAGAACATTTTTTATAACTGTCGGGAAAAAACCTATTGGTTGTTTTGGAAAAGAGTGAGTTGTTTTTCCATTAATTTCAGGAGTAGTGTATTCCTTTCCTTTACCAAGTGTTTCTGGAGAGATGTTATGGCTAATTATAATAGAAGGATACAAAGACCTAAAATCTAACACAACAATATTATCATACAATCCCGGAGTGGGTTCATAAACAAAAGCACCAGCATAGGTTCTTCTAAACCTTATTTCAACATCATCCCTCTTTGGTTTATTGGGGATTAGTTCATCAAACATACATGCATTTCTCATCATATAAAATTCCACATATTGAGAGTAACCAACTCTACATATGTCATAAATAGGAAGACCCACTAATTTGGACAGCTCAATCATTTGAAAAATGAATTTTTCAGCCAATTTCCAAGTAATTTCAGAATCTTTCATACTATATTCAGCTAAATTTTCTAGATCCTTACCTCCCTTTTCCCACATCTCCCATAATTTATCTTTGTTAACTTCTACCTTTTTTTCTCCTAAAACTTCATTTGCCACAGCATCCAATCCATAAACCTCTGTTTTAAGCGAAGGACCAAGAATATTCATCACAAATGGATAAAGATCTATACTGACCAACCCTTTAAATTTTGCAGAAAAATTCCTTCCTCTTCTAACACTAGTCATTTTCTCATGTTTCCAACCCATGGCGAGTCTTATTCCATATTTTTTAGCTCTTTCCTTAATGTATGGAAAATCAAAGAGATCAGTATTATAGCCAGTTATTATGTCTGGTTGCTCTTTATTGATTATCTCCACAAATCTGTTTAACATGTCTTTTTCAGTGTCAAGAGTTTCCACATAATCTTTGTTTATTTTTTTGGTTGTAAGAACCTTTTTACAATTTTTAGAATAAAGGGAAATCATAATAATTGGGTCTTTTTCAGGAATAGAATACCCTCCTTTGTTATACGTTTCAATATCAAATGCAAGGATATTGATATCTTCTATTAATTCTCCGTCAATATTTTCCAATTCTTTTACAGTTAAAACAAGTAAATCTTTTTCTTTTGTTAAAATTCCCTTAGCTCTAGTCCTTGTAAAGAATTTCAAACCTTTATCTAAGATATATCTCTTGTAGAAAGAAACGTCTCTTTCATATCTATTGATATAACCTGTAAATTCCTTGCACTTTCTTCCTATTACAGATACAGCTGAGGGATGATTAACTGAGACTTTGATCACATTTATCTTTGTATTACTAAATCCTTTTTTCACAATCTCTGCTTTGGTTACTTTATAATTGTCTATAACCATTTTTTTAATCAAATTCAAAGATTTTTTAGGATCTTTCATTTGAACATAGAAATATTGTTGAAAAGTATAGTCATCTAGGATAACCCTTCTTCCCTCTTCTGTGACTCCATAAACCCTTATTAGGGGCCTCTCATCTTCTGTTACAAACCCAATATCCACCGGATAAAATTCCAAAACTGTTTCAGCCATCAATAATTTAATAGGAAAAACCAATTAAAAACAATATGGTGAAGCAACTTTCAGGCCTTGAAATAAGGTTTTTGATGAAGGAATTAGAAGAATTAGTAGGCGCAAGAGTAGAGAAAATATACAATAGGGATGATGTTTTCTTCTTTCATTTGTATACTGGAGAGAAAAAAATATTGACATTATGGCCTGAAAAGGGGATATATATTGGTGAAGGAAAACATGACAAAACACCTTCTAATTTTTGTATGGTATTGAGAAAACACCTTCGGAATTCAAGAATAACTAAAGTAGAACAAGTAGGATTTGAAAGAATTATTAAGATTTATTTTACAAAAAAAGACAGTTTTGAGCTTGTTTTAGAGACAATAAAGCCAGGAAATATCATATTAATCCAAGATGAATCCATTGTTTTTCCTCTTAGAATAAGAAAATATAGGAGTAGATGGATCAAACCAAAGGAAAAATACATTCCTCCAACATCTAACAAAAAAATTGATGATTTCAAAGAATCAGAAAAACAAGATGTTGTGAGGTTTTTAGCAGTTGATGTAGGTTTTGGAGGCAAATATGCAGAAGAACTGTGTTTAAGAGCAGGAATAGATAAGAAAAAACCATTGGAAGAAATGGATGAAGAAGACGCTAAAAACATCAAAAAAGCTCTTGATGAATTTCTATCACAAGACCTAGAACCAAAAATAATTGATGGGGAGCTTGTTCCAACAAAAATGAAACTATATTCTGCAAAAGGAGACAAATACGAATCGATGAGTGAAGCCATAGCTGAATACCTTAAAGAAATAAAAAAAGAAGAGCCAAAGAAAGAAGTCAAAATTAATGAGATGATAGCAGAGGAAATAATAGCCTTTAATAAAAAGGCAGAAAAGGCCAGAAGAAAAGCAGAAGTTATTATGAAAGATTTTGATAGCTTGCAAACAGTGGTTAGAGGGATCAAAAAAGCAGTAGAAGAGTATGGATGGGGCAAAACAAGAGAACTAATTGATAATTATGATGGAATTGAAACAAACAGAATAACTGGGGTTTTCCCAGATGAGAATCTGGTTATTGTTGATGATGATATTGAAATTGAATTATATAGAAGTTTAGGGGAAAATATGAATAGATATTATGACCTAGCAAAAAAATATGAGAGAAAAATAGTTGCTGCAAAAGAAAAAATAATTGAATTTGAGAAAAAGCCAAAGAAGAGGAAAGTAATAGCTCCAAAAAGGAAAGGAGGATGGTATGAAAAATTTAGATGGTTCTATTCAAGTGAAGGCTTTTTGGTCATATCTGGTAGAAATGCCACACAAAACGAAGAAATCATTAAAAAATATATGGAACAAGGAGATTTAGTTTTTCATGCAGATATTCATGGATCTCCCTTTACAGTTATTAAAAATGGAAAAAAGAGCTCTGAAAAGACAAGACAAGAAGCAGCAATCCAAACAATTTCTTATTCAAAAGCATGGGGGATGGGACATGGTTCTGGAAATGTCTATTATGTAGAGCCTTACCAAGTAAAACAACAAGCACCTTCTGGCATGTATATGGGAAAGGGAAGTTTTCTTATATCTGGAAAAAAGAATTACTTCAAAAATTTGAAATTGGGGATATCAGTCGGTTTTTCAGAAAAGATCATTTCAGGACCCAGAACTGCAATAAGGAAAAAAACAAATAATTATGTGATAGTTTATCCCGGAGCTGAATCAAGAGAAAAAACAGCAGACAAAATAATGAATGTTCTTAGTCAAGGAACAGACTATATAATAATCAAAGATGACATTGTTAAAGTATTACCAGGAAAGTGCAGAGTATGGAACATCTGAAAATTCAAACAAATGAACGGATCGAATTAGTTAATATCACTTCTAAAATTGAAAAATTTGTAGAATCAAAGAAAACAGGAATTTGTTTTATTTTTGTACCACACGCTACTGCGGCCCTTATTATGCAAGAAGATGAAGAAGGGTTGAAGAGAGATATTGAGAATAAGATCAAAGAAATATTTTTTCAAGGAAATTATGAGCACGACAAGATTGATAATAATGCTGCATCTCACCTCGCTTCAGGCTTTTTGAAGCAATTTCTTTTAATTCCAGTGGAAAATGGAAAATTGATTAGAGGGACATGGCAGGACTTGTTTTTGGTGGAATTAGATGGACCAAGAAATAGACAGGTTGTCCTAAGCTTTAATAAAAATTAAAGAAAAAAGAGATTTAAAAATCGTGTTCTTGAATTGTTTTTCTGCCGTTGCCTACAGCTCTCTTAGCAGCGTTGTCTATGAGTTCTTTAACTTTCAGATCAAGAGCTTCGATTGCGGAGTCAGGAAACCTGAGCCCTGCTGTTTTTCCGTGTATTTTTGCTTGTTTTTTTCTTATAATATCTGCCATTTTGGCACCCCCATTTAAGTTTCTTAACTAAATATTAGTTTTTTAATCTTTCGTTTAACTTAAAAACAGACCCCTATTTCTTAATTTTGAAATGACAAGTATCTCAAATGGTTTTTTCCCCTAAGCCTTTTTTGAAGCAGAAATTTTTATTTTCAATATCTTCTATGTTACTCAAATGCCAGAACTCCCAAGTCTTTCTAAATCTCACAGTCAACATGGGTTCAGCTCCAAAATTTTTTGAAAATCTAAGCAATGCACAAATTTCTTCTTTAGGAATATAAACAGAATCTGAATTCACGTGTTTGCATTCAATGGACAATAACCTTTTTCTATTGCTTGCTAAAATATCTGGCTGTTCAAATCTTGCTCTTCCTGAACCAGCAACCCTTACACATGCGAAGCCTAATTCTCTAAGAATCTCAATCATTTTTCTTTCTGCTTGAGCTCCTTTTCTATAGCTCATCTTAGTTTCTCCAATGCATTTTTCAATTGTTTATGATGTCTCAATCCTCCACCAAAGCCCTTTGGGATATGTAGTAATTCATGAAGGATCACATGGTCTTTTTGTTCTTCACTTAACCTATCAAATTTCTCAGAAATTACTTCAATTACATAATGAGCATCAACTTCTAGTGCCTTTTGCCATATCGTTGGCAATGACCAGCATCTTGCAATTATTCTTTTTGATTTTGTACCTTTACTTTTGAAACAAACAACTCTATTAGGGTCAATATAACTCAGTGATCGTTGATCAACTACTCTTCTAACCCTGTTTTGGATCTCCTCATCTTTATAATATTTTATCAATGAGTTCCACCTCAAAAAGAACAATAGGGTTTGATATTCCTAACATATCCAAATATTTTGGATGAATCTCACCCAAAACACCAACTGACTTATCTTTGATTTTTATCTCAGCACATCTTCCTTTTATGAATGGATCTCTCTCTATTGGTTTAAATTCAATATCATCAAAAACAGCTTCTAAGACCTGTTTTCCTAATGTGAAATCAACATTGCTGTTTGAAGAAGCCCCACAAAGATTAATTGAAGAGCTAGCCTTTGTATTTACTACTTCTCCTACTTCAAAAATATCTTGAGGATATTCAATATGAGTATTTTTTGACAAAAAGTCCAATATTCCTGGAATCAATGAACTCCTTAATGCAGAGTAATTTTCATTTATTGGATTTTCTAAAAATAGTATTTTATCCATCCCTAATTTGTTAATCAATTCAGGATTAATCAACATGAAAGTTTGAACTTCTTGAAAACCAGAACCAACCATTCTCATTCTTTGTTTTTCAACTCTATCATCATATTCTCCTACAGTCATTATATTTGGAATTTCTGGAATGATCTTTTCATACCCATTAGCAATTATTATGTCTTCAATAATGTCAACTTCACTGATAATATCTGTTCTATAAACAGGAGCATCAACAACAACATTATTACCTGTTTTTTTGATAAACTTATAATCCATTTTTTTCAAACATTTTTCATAATCTTTAATTTCAAATCCAGCGATTTCCTTTAATTTAGTAAGACTGAATGAATATCTCTTTCTGTTGATATCTGGAAATTTCTTTGATCCTAGGCTACCAGAATAAATTTTACCTCTTCTTTCAACAAGGGCAAAACAAATAAGACCTAAAACATCTATAACGGTTCTTTCATCTGTTCCAGTAACTTCTACAAGAATATTTTTAGTATTTCTAGTTATTTTCCCAGAAACATTAGAATTAATTATAGGAGGAAAACTTAATACTTGTTTTTTTGAATCTGTAAATATAGGATATTCATCGTTTTTGATTATTTGACCATATTCTCTTCCCTTTTCATGGTTTTTTAGAATTTCTTCGGGGGTCATTTTTTTAGTTTCGTTTAAAGGAATGAACGCATTTTGAGTTTTTCCTGTTGTTTTGTAAATAACAGGACCAGTTACCTTATTGAAATCATAAAGACCAATAGATGTTTTCTTCCTTTTTCTCCCTATTCCTCTATCAAGGTTATCTTGAAATTGCATAATCCCAGCGATTGTTGAATCTGATAATTTGACTCCTTTTACAACACAAGCAGCGATAAATGGCCTTACAGATACTTTCTTCTTTTTTATCTCAACACCTTTTCCAGAAATTTTGTACCCAGTTATTTTACTAGTTCTATGAACCTTCATAGCCCTAGCAAGACCTTCAACCGAAAACAAATCGGGCCTGTTAGTGTCTTTGAATTCAATAGATAATTCATCCCCTTGCTTTTTTTCTATTTCAGCTTTGAAAACAGATAAAATGCCTTCTAATTCTCCACTTACTCCAGACATTTTTCTCAATTCTTTTTCTGAAACACTTATTGTGGGCATTATGATTCCCTCCTCAGCCAATCTAAATCTGAACTAAACAATTGTCTAATGTCATTAATTCCATGCTTCATCATGAATATCCTATCAACACCCAATCCCCATGCTATAACAGGAACATCTATTCCAAATGGTTTAGTGACCTCAGGTCTGAATATACCCGAACCACCTAATTCTACCCACCCTTTTTTAGGGAAATAAACAGACAATTCAACACTTGGTTCAGTGAATGGATAATAATCTGGGTTTACCTTGAATTTTTTTGCTCCAGCTATCTCAGTTGCAAACATTTTCAAAACACCCATCAAATGTTTCATATTAAGATCTTCAGCAACAATAATACCTTCTACTTGATTAAATTCGGTTAAATGTTTCCAATCAATTGAATCTGGACGGAAACATCTTGCAATTGAAAAATACTTTCCAGGGATTTCTAAATTAGGATTAGCCAACATTCTTGCAGAGAGAGAAGTTCCTTGGCTTCTTAAAACATGTTCCTTTGCTGTTTTTTCCGAGTAATTATAGTTCCATCCTTTTCCATTTGAAAGACCTTTTTCATGCATATCTCCTACTTTTTTAAGAAAGTCTTTAGGAACATTACCTGATTTTGGCTTTTTTACATAGTATATATCATGGATCCCTCTTGCTGGGTGATCTTGTGGCATAAATAAAGCATCACAATTCCAAAAATTAGTCTCAACAACAGGACCTTTCATCTCTTTAAATCCTAAACGAACTAATTTATTCTTTAATTCATCAAGAAATGCAAGATAAGGTTGTTTCTTCCCTATATTTTTTTTAGGAACCTTGGCCCGCACATCATATCTTCTTATTTTCTTATCTTTCCAAAGATTCTTTTTAATGACAGAAGGAGTGATCCTATCAATCATTTCCACATTTTTGATCCTTTTGAAAGCATTAATCCCTTTATTTGTTAGAGCAACATGTTTA
Organism: Candidatus Parvarchaeota archaeon; assembly: GCA_017608385.1. Lineage (GTDB taxonomy): Archaea > Nanobdellota > Nanobdellia > B33-G15 > B33-G15 > JAFCFZ01. Next base: position 13,464 of record JAFCFZ010000006.1, on the reverse strand, counting down.
GTTGTTTGAATTTCAAGAGAAACAATCCCTCTTCTTTTCAATTCAGTAATTTTCTCATTTATTTTTTTGACTTCAGAAGGAAGACCTTTCATAGTTTCCAAATATTTGTTTTTACTCTTTAATTGAGATTCTCCCTTTTTAGTGATTTTTATAATTCCAGAATCAAATTTGATCATTCCTGCTTTTCTAAGGATTCCAACTCCTGCTCTAAATTCTGAATCATCAATACCTGCTTTTTTCATTATTTGTTTGTGGTCAGCACCCCTTTCTAAAACTAAAACTCCTAATATTTTGTCTTCTGGCAACCCGTTTTCCAAATAATTTTTTCCTGTTTGGGTCAATTCAGCAATTTCTTTAACACTATTTTTAACTTTTACAAGAGATTTAGATTCTAACCAAGAAATACCCCTTAACACTTCAATATTCTTCAAATTAGTTCTTTTGGATATTTCTCTATCTGTTAAAGGACTTTTCAATGCCTTTAGAACAGTAGATTCTATTCTTGTCAAAGAAGAAATTATTTTTTCCATGTTACATCAAAAAAACTTTTCATTTAAATTAACTTTGAGTTCAGAGATTTTAACTCTTTCCTGTTTCATGCTGTCTCTTTCCCTAATTGTTACAGTTTTATCTTCAAGACTTTGGTGATCAATTGTAATACAAAAAGGAGTTCCTACTTCATCTTGCCTTCTATATCTTCTTCCAATAGAACCAGAAATATCATGATAAGTTCTAAAATTCCTTGAAAGATCCTCATTTACTTTGTTAGCTAAAGACTCTAACTTTTTATCTTTAAGAAGAGGAAATATTCCTATTTGGAATGGAGCCATATTTTCAGGCAGTTTCATTAAATTTCTCTCTCCATCCATAACCAATGAATCATTAAGTAAAGCATACAATGTTCTTTCTAAACCAAATGAAATTTCAAGAACATGAGGAATTTCTTTGTTAACATTCATCTTTTGTTTTGAGAATTGGGAATGTCTTTTTAAATCATAATCTGTCCTGTCATGAACTCCACAGATCTCTACCCAATCTCCATTTATTTTAACTTCAACATCCCATGCATCATCTGCATAATGAGCCATTTCATTAGGAGCATGTTGTCTGAATCTGTATCCCTTTACTCCTGTTTTTTTTAGAATTTCTTCAGTAATATGAATACACCAGGCAAAAGCAGGCTTTTTCAGGTATTTCTTCTTAATTGCTCCTTCTAATGAAATTTTAACTGGTTTCTTTAATTTATGTGGCAATAACAATACTTTTTCTTTTTTAATTCTGTTAAATTCAGGAAAATCCATTTCATTATCTGTATTAATGAATATTTGTGATTCCATTTGTGTGAATTCTCTCAAACGAATAACTCCTTGTCTTGGACTTATCTCGTTTCTGTAAGCCTTACCTATTTGAAAGACCTTTATTGGCATTGTTTTTCTGAAAAATTGGAATAATCTGGGAAAGAGGAGATATGTTGTAGTAGCTGTTTCTGGTCGGAGAAACATGTCTTTATCTGTTCCTACCTTTGTCTTTACCATTAGGTTATATTCTTCTGGTTTGGTTAATTCTCCTCCACATGAAGAACATTTTTTTTCAGCATCTTCAATTTTAAAACTTGATTTACATTTTTTACATTTGACCATTGTATCTGTAAATCTTTCTAAATGACCTGAAGCCTTCCAAACTATCTCAGGCATTAAGATTGGGCACTCCACTTCAAAAAAACCATATTTCATAAAGACCTTTCTGGTTTCATTTTCTAGATTATTCTTCACTAATTTACCCATTGGTCCAAAATCATAGAAACCAGATACACCTCTATAGATTTCAGGTGAAGGCCCCCATAAGAAACCTCTTGATACAAATATTGAGTCTTTTGTGTTTTTATCCATTAGAACTAATACTTCTATTTTAAATTAAAATCTTTCCCAAATCTTTAAATTGAACCTCTGCGGTTTAAAAATCCATGAGCGTCACCACAAAAAAAGCTGCCGCCATAATTGCCACTATGATAGATAAAGAGGTGGCAGGATTTAAAACCCAAGTGGAATCAGCAAAAAAAGAACTTTCTGTAAGAATAGATGTTATTGAAAAACTTGTTGAGAAACTGTCACAACAAGGATCTGAGGGAGATTTTGTTACAAAGGGAGATCTAAAAAAGGAAACGAACAAAATCGCCGATAAAACAATAATAAAGGTTGAAGATTTTGAAAGGGAATTTGAAAACGAAAAGAAAAACCTCTATGAGATATTAGGAGAAGCCAGATTGAAGTTAGAGGAACTAAAAAGGATATCTGATGTTATTGATGACAAATCTAGGAATTTAGATTCATTTATGAAAGATTTTGTAAAAAGATCTCAAGAAGTATTTGATCTAGGAAAAAAGCTAGAAAAAGAAAATATTGTTTTTAATGCAGAGACGAATACAAGAGTAAGTTCTGTTGAAAAAGGATTAAAATCTGTGGAAAAGAGATCTTTAGACAAAGCCATTTTAGACAAGAAAGTTTCCGAATTCAAAAAAGAAATGTCAGATGATTTCCAAAGAAATATGATTTCTCTTGAGAAAAGGAGAGAAGATTTGGATAAACTTTTTGGGTCTTTAGAAGAAAAAGTCAAAGGATTTGAGAGTAAAATGAAGAATTATGCTGAATTAAGCGAGATCAATAAAATAAATACTAAATTAGGAAAACTTTCAAACATAGAAGCGTCAAAAAAAGAAATGGATAAGGCAGCTGCAAAGATGGAAAGGAAAATCTTTGAATATGATACAACAATGAAAGGCACTAAAAAAATGATAAAGGCCTATGATGCGTCTGTTGAGGGGGTTAAAAATGGTCTTAATAAATTAGAATCAGCATTTTCAGGAATTCATTTTACAGCTCAAAGCACAAATAAACTAGCTGGGCAAGTTACAGAAGACTTAGCTAGTATGAGAGGAAAAATGGGCATTTTAGAGCAATATTATAGAGATCCTGATAGATGGATTGGAGAAAAAATAAAATCATGGTTTAGTCAAGAAACTACTGAAATGAAAAACCTAGTTAATGCAACAAACTCGTCCCTGATCACTTTAAAATCTGAAATATTTTCTATGATGATTACTTTATCACTAACAAGATTAGCTAATAGTGATGACCACAAACAAATTGCTTCTGAGGCAAGAGTTTTAGAATATGTTTTATCAGAAATGAAAAATAAAAACATTCTTCACTCAGAACTAGAGGAATATATTGAACAAACCCTTTCAAATACAAGAGATTTTTGGGAGATAAGAAATGGAGACATTGCATCTTTATTACAATCTGTTTTAGATAGGATCAAATCTGTTTAATCTCTAACAAATTTTTGGATATTGACTTTATCCCTCTTTTTCTTGTGATCTTTTAGGAATTTGTTTATTTTTTCAATCAATTCAACCTTACAAGCCCCACAACTTCTTTTTCCTAATATACAAAGCTTTTTCCTATTCTTTGTTTCTTCTTCAGTCTCAAAAAGAATTTGAAAATAATCATTTATTGGGCATATTTCAGGAGATCCTCCTTTTTCTTCCTGTTCCTTTAATGTATCTTTTCCACCTGTAAATGAATTATTTATCTTTTTTTTCACTATTTCAGGAGAATCTTTGAGATAAATTGCTCCCATTTCAGAAGCACCCATTTTAGCATCACCAGTTAGCGAAGGTAAAAACCTGGATTCTAAGCTAGCAGGCTTTTTTATTTTAATTTTTGAGGCTACATCTCTAGCAGCTCTTATATGAGGATCTTGATCAATCCCTATTGGGACAACTACAGGCATGTTGTATTTTACAGTAGGATAGAGAATGTGAGCTGCTTGCATTGCAGGATAAAAATGCAATCCTATATTTTGCTCATTTTTGAACCCATAAATTGCTTTTACAGTACTCATTGTCAGTTTTTTTGCTGACTCTACAGCTATATTATATAGATCAGATTTCATATGAATACTATCGATGAATATTTCTGTTTTTTTAGGATCAAATCCTAAAGCTAAGATGTCTTTAGCATTTTCTATTGAGTATTTTCCAACTGTTTTATAATCAATATCTTTTGCAAAGAACTTTTCATCATCTGAAAAAGGAATAAAAACATAACATCCAAAGATTTCTTGTAATTCCTTAACAAAAATATATAGTGGAATATGACCCAAATGAATATTTTCTGAGGGACCTCTACCAGAAACAATTGAGAATTTTTTACCTTTTTTGTGATATTCTAATATCTTATCAAAATCCCTATGTGCAAAGAAATAATTGTTTTTGATAAGTCTTGGAACTTTTTTCATCTTTTTCTTTAGCTTTTCATCAATAATTGAAAGTCCGAAATCCTTCACTGCTTTTTCATAATCCAATCTTCCACTAACTTCATAAGGATTTATTTTCATGATAAACACTCCATCTGTCTAGAATTATAAATATTTAGAACTTTAATACAGCCAAAAATAGACACCCTTTGTCATAAATTTTATCTTACAAAATGCTTTTTTAAAATTTATGTTAGAAGAAACCCCTGATAAGACTAGGATTTTTTAGGATCATTCTTAATCCAAGGCCCCAAGCTTTCTTATTTTTGATAATAGTTCTGAAAACTTCAGAATAGAAGTCCATATCTGCCTTTTCAGATATAGCTCTTTTGACTTCTTCATGTTGTAGTAGATCATATAACATAGAGAATTCAGATTCTCCCATAGAATCATAGACATTTCTTATTAGGAAGTTGTCTTTGAGATCTTTTCCAATCTTATTTTTCCAAACTTTTTCATAATTTTGACTAAGAAATCTTGTGGAAAAGTTTCCAGAATCATATGCTTTTTTTACTGCTGTTGCTCCTATCTTAGCAAGCATTAAATTGATATTAATACTCCCACCACTAAATGCTTTAACAAAACCTCCAGCATCCCCTGCCATCAAAACTCTTTCAAAAGCAGAATATTTAGGATAGCTAACAGGAATTGCTCCAGCTTGCCACTTAAAGACTTTTTTAGCACCAAGGAAATCTAGAAATTTTTCTAAATTGGGTCTCCCTCCTCCAACTCCAATAATGCTTGTTCCTTTTTCATAGGGAACCACATATCCAAAAGGATAACCATAATCTTGACCTAAGAAAATTTCTACCACATCGGTATCATATTCTGCAAAAGCCTGAGTAACTGATTTAGTCTTAGAGTAAAGTCCATATTTTTGAGCCACAACTGAACCAACCCCATCTGCTCCAATTAAAACATCTGTTTTTTTTGTTCTTTTTTCTGTTTTGAAAATAACTTTGTCAGCAACAACAAATCTCAATAACCTTTCATTAAAGAGAAATTCTGCTCCACCTTTTTTGGCTCTTTCATATAATTCTTCTACAAAACCCTCTCTATCTAAAACAATTGCTTCTTCCTTTCCCTTAACTTCCATGTCTCCATTTGGAAAATGAACAACAGCCGTTTTTACCCTATTTTTTATCAGCTTTTTAGGAAGATTGATCAGATCTGTAATTCTTTTACTAACTAATCCTGTACATGCCTTCCCACCAATACCTGCTTTTTTTTCAATAACTATCGGTTTTTCATTTTGTTTGGTTAAATGATAGGCAAAGGCACAACCAGCAACACCTGCTCCAATTATTACGGGTCTATAGCTACTTACCATATCTTCTTTCTCTCTCATTTAGATTTTTTATTACTTTTGCAAACTTTCCAGGTTTAAAATCAGGAAATAAAGTGGAAGTGAAATGAAACTCTGAATATGCGGAATCCCACAAAAGGAAACCACTTAATCTTCTTTCTTTTTTCATTCCTGTTCTGATTATCATGTCTGGTGGAGGAATGTCCTTTGTATAAAGATGTTTTTTTATTGTTTTTCTATCAATCTTTTTAACACCTTTTTTAATCATTTGTTTAACAGCATCAACAATCTCATCTCTACCATCATAAACGATACACATATTCAAAAAGTATTTTTTGAACTTTTTCGTCTTTTTTTCAGCATAAGCTATTCCTTCTCTTGCATTTTTTGGAAGTCTATTTATATGTCCAAAGAAATTCATTCTCACTTCATTTTTCATAATGTTATCGCTGTCAGCCATTTTTACCACTTCTTCTGCAATCTTCTTTATAAGATAATTTTTTTCCCCCTTTGGCCTCATTTTTAGATTCTCAGTTGAGAAAAAATAGAATGTCAAGTACTTTATCTTAAGTTCTTTTGCTTTATGAATTAACTTTTCAGCATTCTTTATTCCTGCATCATGTCCATGAGAAACTTTTTTCCCCTTTTTCTTTGCCCATCTTCTATTTCCATCAGCTATTATTGCTATGTGCATGCTATTTCCTCCAAAATATCTATTAATTGAACTCCTGTAATTGTTTTCATTCTTCCTTGTTTACAAAAACTCTCACCGAATCTTTTAACTTTATCGTTTTTACCTCCAAACACTAGTAATGGTACTGGGTCTTCTGAATGTGAATAGATTTCACAAGGAGTTGAGTGGTCTGCTGTAATACAAATAATTGAATCTTTTTCAAGCTTGGAAATTATTTTTTTATCTATTTTTTCAAGAACACTTATTTTTCCTTTAATATCTCCATCATGACTTAGGTTATCTGGAGCCTTGATATGTAAATAAATTCCATCATAATATTCCAGTGCTTGATTTACCATTTCAGCAACATTATCAAAATTATTCAAAGGGAATTTTTTGATGTCCATTCCTGCTAAAGAAGCAAGACCTAATTCTACGGGTTTTTCAGCAATACATAACCATGATTGATTATATCTTTTCTTAAAACTAGGTAAATCAGGGAGCTTATTTCCAGGATCCCTTAAGATAGTAATATTAGCTGGAAGTTTTCTTTTTTTATTGATTGGATGATCTTTTAGAGCCTTGTAACTTTTTTTAACAAATTCATTAACAAGTTTAGCTGCCTCTATGGCACCTTTTGAATTAGATAATGATTCACACTTCATTATTTTCCATTTTGATTTAGGGATAGCAACAGGAATATCTATTCCTGGTTTGATATATCCTGGATGAACATTGGTTATTTTAGGAGACAGGTGTACTTTTTTGGATTTAATTTTTATCATAAATCTGTATCCCCCTAAGGGTTTCAAAATAAATTCAGCATCTGTTAACTCAATATCATCTAAAACTTCTAATAACTCTTTAGAATCTTTATCTTTGATTCTACCAGCCCTAACATCTATAATATTCCAATTTTTGTCAACTGTTGCAAAATTTCCCCTTACTGATAATTCTCCAAATTTTGTTTCAACACCAACTCCCATTGCTTCAATTGGACCTCTTCCAGCATAATATCTCATTGGTTCATAACCTAAAATAGCCATAACAGCCACATCTGATTCTGGAGCTATACCTTTGCTAACAGGATACATTAAACCAGTTTGTCCATTCTTTGCAAAAAAATCCATTGCAGGAGTTTTAGCTGTTTCTAATGGAGTTAAACCACCTAATCTTTTTATAGGTCTATCTCCCATACCATCTATAATAACAAGAATAATTTTTTTCTTAGCTTTCATTTATGGAAGCAATACTTTGTTTTTATTTAATGATTTCTAATACCAATAACCCTTTAATTTACCAGAATTCCAATCTTGAAGAATTTTTCTTGCAGCCCTTTCAGTGGTTTTCCATCCTCTTTTTTTGCAAAGATCTTCCATAATTTGTAAGGGCTCTATTTCTTCTACTTTATACATTTCTGAAATCACTCCTTTATTATGTTTCATCATATTTTTTAATATGAACCCCACAGCTAATTCGGGATTTTTTATCCTTTCACCGGCAATTGCTCCCTTTGCTGCTAATGTTTCTCTTGGTTCAGAGGTCATTACACCTGGAGTGTCTATCAACATGATATTCTTATCCATTCTAATCAATTGTTCTCCTTTAGTGTGTCCAGGAATAGGACCAACCCCTGCTGATTTTCTTCCTTTCAAACAATTGATCAAGCTAGATTTTCCAGTATTAGGATATCCTACTACAGCGATAACTGCTTCTTTTCTCCCACCTAGAGTTTGTTTTATTTTATTTCTTACCTTTTTCAAACCATGTTTTTCCCTTGAGCTAATATAAACACCACCCATATCAGAAACAACCTTTTCAGCAAAAGCTTTTGGAACTAAATCTGCCTTATTGAAAATTTTTATGAATGGTTTTTTTCTTTTTATAAGATAATCTTCAAGCATCTTGCTTTTGGTGTCACCAGGCCTTCTTATATCTATAACTTCCAAGACAATATGACTTTTCTTTATCATTCTCATTACTCTAGGATTCATGAAATTCCCCAATCAATAGCATATAAAAAATATATTGTTAACAAAAACCTAAAACTTATAATTACAATTTAACTTATTATTGTCATGGATAAATCAGATGCATTACTCTATGGATTTATTTTGTTTGCAATAATTACAGTGGTAGAATTTCTTGCATTAGGCTCCTGGAAGATATTTGAGTTCTATGCAGCCGACCAAATAATGTTCTACACATTAGTAGCACCAATAGCGATCTCAGGAGTACTATTTTTATTAGCTCTAAAATATGCTTAACTTTTTTCTTATATTTTAATATAAAAAGAAAAATAGAGAGGATTTTAACCGAATAGGGCACTCAAGCCGCTAGCAGCCTCTTCCTCACTTACTTTTTCCTCTTCTTCCTCTTTTTCTTCAGGCTTTTCTACTGCTTCTTGAGCTGGAGCAGGTGCAGTGGTTGCAATAGCAACTCCCTTGCTTATAGCTTCTTCAATGTTAACTTCTTTCAAAGAAGCAATCAAGGACTTCACTTTAGCGTCATCCACTTTAATTCCTGCAGCTGTGAGAACTTTTTTTACAACGTCCTCCTTAACTTCTTTCCCCGCTTTGTGAAGCAGTAATGCCGCGTATACATATTCCATTTTTACACCCCCATTAATGATGAAGCATGTATGTTTGCTTCTGCCAGAATTATTGGCAGAGTTTCTTCTGTGTAGATCTTGGCATTTAATGCCAATGAAAAAGCTTCTGAATGGGCCTTTCCAATCAATAGCTTTATTGTTTCATCATTGAGTATTCCTGAGTTATAGGCAAGATTCATTGCTTCCCCATACCCTTTTTCAAAATTTATAGAGTATTCATTCACATCAACTCTAATATTCTTGAATATATTTCCATCCTCAAATGCCAAAGCAATATTGATTCCAATTTTTGCTGGCATAATGTTCATCTTTCTCAATATAGAGGCTGTTTTTTCATCAACTATATCTCCTTTAACAGCTACTTTTTTCTCTTTGAGGATCTTTATTTTTCCACCTTCAATTTTTGTTTTTAATCCAACATCTGCAAATTCAGTTAATATGGGACCTGGAACAAAGCTTGTTGGACCTGAAGGGATTATTATATCTATTTCTGCTTCTTGACCTGGTTTGATAAAAGAATCTACCTTTTCTTTATCAATTAAAACAGACAATTCAAATGGATTGATATTTGATAACATTACAGCAGGAATTCCTTCAACATTATCTGCCATTTCTTTCATTTTTAGTTTTTGAAGAGATCTCTTGATTATACTTTTTTTTGCAACAAAAATCTTTACACTTTTCTTCAAAACATATCTTAATTGTTGAAGTTCTCTAGAAGGTAAACTTGTCAAATCTGTAATCATTATAGATTTATATTTAGACATGTCTTTAGCCAAATCACTTACAGCATTCTTTTTCCAATCTTTTACCATATTTTTACCGGTTTACTCATTGTTAATTTCAAATAAGCTTGTTTGACCTGTCTTTTCCTTTCTGGAAGATGATTGAGAATTTCATTAAAAACAGCAATAACATTGTCTGCTATTTCTTCTGGTTTCATACCTTCTTTCCCAATAATACAATTAACAACTGGTTGTTTCTTTGCCATTAATCTGACTGTTTTTTTTAGTCTTTCAACAATTGGTTCTATATCTTGACCAGGACCCAATATTGTTTTGCTTTTTGGACTTGGTATTTTCCCTAAAACACTTAAGAATTTACCAAAAGCAGCAGCAACTTTGGACATTAATGTTGCTTGTGCTATAAAAAAATCAAACTCTCTTACTAATTTTCTGATAGAACGTGGATCCCATCCTTCAAATTCTTCTTTTGTAATAACTCTATCACAGAATTTTTTAGCTTCTGGAACATGTTCTTTGTCTACAAAAGCACATATTTTTGCTTTTTTACCTGGACCATGAGGAAGTATAAAATAATTTTCAATCCTATTTTCTGGCCTTTTCAAATCTAATCCTTTTAGAGCTATGGATAAATCATAACTTTGCTGGAATTTTTTCTTTGGATGTTTTTCTAGTTCTTTTACAGCATTTATTACATCTTCTTTTTTCATAACAGTCCTCCTGTCGAAACAGTAATACAGACTTCTTAGAAGTCTATTCTGAAACATTATTGTTTAATTTAAAAAGTTATTCCTTCGCTTCTTCTTTAACTTCTTCTTTAACTTCTTCTTTTGGTTCTTCTTCCTTAGTTTCCTCCTCTTTTGGAGCCTCACCTGCTGCTTCTACTTTTTCAGCTTCGGCTGCTGCTTTTTCAGCTTCTTTTTCTGCTAATTCTTCAGCAATCTCTTCCTTTGCTTCTTCCAAATCTTCCTTTAATTCATCTTGTTTTTCTTCGGATATTTCAGTTTTTTCTTCTTTGATAACTTTGTCAAATTCACCATTTTTTATTCTTTGAATTACTTTTTTTGCTTCATCCCCTTCTACAAGAATTCCCATTGATTGACATGTTCCTACAATTTGAAGAACTGCATTTTTCATATCATGAACTCTTAATTGGTCTGTTTTTTGCTTGGCGATCTTTATTGCTTGTTCTATAGCTAAGTTCCCAATTTTATTAATATCACTAGACCCTTTTTTTTGTTTGATCTCTTTAAGGATTAATTGACTTGTTGGAGGCTTTCCTACCTCAATTTCTATATTTTTTTTAGAATGAACTATAATTGTTACAGGAACTGTGATTCCTTCAAATTCTTTAGTCTTTTCATTTATCTTTGCAACAACCTCTCCTGCATTGACCCCCATTGGACCTAAAGCTGGACCAAGTGGAGGACCTGCTGTTGCTTTTCCTCCTTCAATAAGAATATTTATCTTTGACATAAAGAACAAGCAAAAGAAGCTGTTTTAAAAACTTTACTCGTGTTTGATTAATCTAACAGCGTCTATTTTTACGGTTAAAGGAATTGGTACTGCAGCTTCTAGAAGTTCAATAACTAATTCTTCCTTCTGTTTACTGACTCTCATTACCTTTCCTTTTTCTCCTCTGAATGGACCAGAAATTAGTTCAACAATATCTCCTTTGTCCAATTTGATTTCAATTTTAGTAGGTGTAAGGAATTTTTCTATTTGTTGGATTGGTGTTTCTCCAGCCATTCCTTTGATATTTGCAACATTATAGACGAATCTTTTAGCTTCATCTTCCGAACTTGCTTCAATAAAGATATAACCCTTGATCCTTGGGGTATGTAAGATTGAATAGATCTCATACTCTCCTCTTTCTTTTATTGAACTCAATTGGTCAATAACGCTCTTTTCTTTTCCTGAAGTTACTCTTATTGCATAAATCATATTATTATTACTCCTATTACTATTTGTAAAACAAAGCCAATTGCGCCAATTACTAATGTTCCAGCACCCGTTATTTTAAGAATTCTCTTAAATTCTTCCATGGTTGGTTTCCTAGCTATCTTGATAATTCTCTTGTATTCGTTGATTTTTCTCTTGATGTTCAAGTCAATCCCTTATGAATCTTATTCCGAGTTCCGACTCAATCTTGGTCTTTCTCATATCAGACATTGTTTTTTCTTTGCCGAATATTTGTGGGCTTCTAACGCCCGTCACTATTAGCATTACTCTCATTGTCTCGTGCATGTCATCGCTTATCTGTGCTCCCCAAATTATCTTAGCGTCTGGATCTAGTTTGTTAGAAACATTTTCCACAACTAATCTGGATTCTTCCAATGTCATGGATGGTCCTCCAACAACATTAATTAATGCTCCTTTGGCACCACTAACTTCTACATCCAATAATGGGTTGTTTATGGCTTTTTCAACTGCCTCAACAGCTCTATTTTCTGAATCACTTTCACCAACACCAATCATTGCGACTCCACCGCCCCTCATAACTGCTTTAATGTCTGCAAAATCCAAGTTAATTAAACCCGGTTTTGTAACCATTTCAGCTATTCCTTTGACAGCGTTTGTTAATATTTCGTCAGCAACTTTAAATGCGGTGTGTAATGGTAAGTCTGGAGCTATTTCTAAAAGCTTGTCATTTGGAATCACAATTAATGTATCGACTGCATTTTCCAATAATTCAAGCCCATCCATTGCATTTTCCATTCTCTGTTTACCTTCAATCGAAAATGGTAGTGTTATGACTGCTACAGTCAAACAACCTACTTTCTTTGCAATATCAGCGATTACAGGAGCGGCACCTGTTCCGGTTCCTCCTCCTAAACCACAAGTTATGAAAACCATGTCAGCACCTTGGAAAAACTGTTTAATCTCGGATTCACTCTCCTTTGCAGCCTCTCTTCCTACAGAGGGATCTGCACCGGCTCCAAGTCCTCCAGTTATTTCCTTTCCAATAAGGAATTTCTTGTCAGACATAGTACATAGAAGATCTTGAGCGTCTGTGTTAATTGCTACCAATTCAGCGCCTGTTATGCCTACTTCACTCATTCTGGTAATGGAATTTCCACCACCACCACCTACGCCAATGACTTTGATTGCTGTTCTTTTCTTTTCTAATATTTCTAAAAGTTCTTCATCTACATTTCTAGTCCTAGAGATCATCCTCGGAGTTTTAATTCCTTCTACGGGATTTGCCTCGACTGCTGCTTCTAAAATACTTTCCATCAAATCACCTACTTTTTACTTGCGAATATATCCTTTTATTTATTTCCAAATCTCAACAAATTTTACTTCGTTGATTTTAAGCCATTTTTTAGCATCTTCGAAAATCCGGCTTTTTATTACAGAGTGTAAATCTCCCTTAAATATTATGTTGTTGTCATCTATATCTGCTTCCTTACCTGTATGATATTTAAAAAGACCCTTTAATTGATTGTCCTTTCCGGTCACTATATTTAACACAGTGACTTTATACTTGAGTTTCTTACCAGATAAGGGATGATTAAAATCTACTATAATTCTTCCACCAGAAACAGATTTGACTGTGCCTATAGCACCATCAATATTTACAACCATTCCAGTATAAGGCTTTACTTTGTCTTTTTTAAAAGGAGTCATTGGAACTAATTTTATCTTGTCACCTTCTCTTTTCCCAAATCCATCTTCTGGATCAATTTCAACTTCAAATTTATCTCCTTTTTTCTTGCCAATTATTGCTTTTTCTAAGCCGTTTAAAACGTGTTTAGCACCAATTATTATGGTAACTGATTCATAATTTCCTTTTTCTGTAAAAATATTCTCT
>JAFCFZ010000028.1 GCA_017608385.1 Candidatus Parvarchaeota archaeon | reverse complement strand
ACAATTATCAAAACAACAGTCATTATTAATTGATGTAATTCAAAATTGAATAGTCCTTTCACCAAATCACCTTCATTTCTACTCCATTGTCTAATAATGATTTTTCCAGCATTGCTGAAAATGAATAACTTCCATAAGCATACATATGTGTAAAGATATTATTGAAACACCCACCCATTTGTTCACACTCGTAATCATTAGCAATTAAAAAACCATTAGAGGGTGCACAATTTATTTTTTCAATTCTGCGTTCATCAGCATAAAGAAAATCTTTGAATATATTTGTTAATAATCCATTTACTTGTGTTGTTTGAGTGTAATACATCTTGTTACTAATATTTGGTTGGATTCCCTCTCCATATCCAGAAGGGATAGGGTTTCCATCATTATAACTCTCATTAAATGTACCAAGACATATACAATAAGAATTATTACAAGTTATGGTATCTTTCAGTGCCTTTCCCTGTCTATAAAGATGTCTTAAATAAGCAGGACAATGGTCTATTTCATCACAATAAATCTGTAACATAAAGGAGTCATAAGAAAAATATATTGGTGTAATCACACTATTATATGATTCTAGAGCAAAATCAGATGACATTGCAACAAAGGGAGCTGATCCTTCTAAAAGGGAAACACTGTAAAGACTCATAGTGGGAAGAATTATATTCATTCCTAAAAAAACCATAGTAACTACAACAAGTAATGAAATAACTACCATCTTGAATTTCCCAGATTGTTCATCTATACTCATATTTATCCCAACGAAACATTAGGAGTAGCGTCCCAAATCAAATTAGGAATAGGAAATAATCCGTTCTGAAAAAACACAACTATTAAAAAAACTGCAATCACTGCAAGAACTATTGCAATTATTGCCCCTATTCCAAGACTTATTGCTCCTCTCATTCTATAATATATTTGGGATTGTAATATTTAAACTTGAGGAATAATTTCCCAATTCTCCTGCTGGAACAACAAATTGTCCATAGAAAAAGGCAAGAACCATAACTAAAATTATTATTGCAAGTCCAATTATTACCATTGTTTCAAACAAGGAACATCACAATTATTTATGCAAAAAGGCAAATCTGCTATCAAAGTTGGATCAAAATTACCAGCCTGTTGACAAAATATTTGACAGTCCTTATGTGGATTTTCAGAACCCCCTAAATCTGGAACATTAATTCTTAAAAAAACAAAAGCTAAAACGATTAAAAGTAAAACACCTAATGCAATCACTACTATAGTGTTCATTGGGAGTCCTTGTGCTTTCATGTTATCTTAAGTCCACACTGGAGCTGTTCCACCAGTTCCAATACCACAATCCTCTGCTTCATCAATAGTCAAAGAGAACCCATCTATTGAAGAGATTGTACAAGATATTACACTAGGACAATTAGTTGTTCCATCTGCATCCAACATTGTACAAAAATCTGTACCTTCTATAAATGTTTCAGTGGTACTAGAGGAATATACTAAATTCATTCCCTGACACTTTGTGTTACATTGTTGTACAAAGTCTCCAGTATCTAAAGTTGGTATTAAATTACCTATTCCTGGAACAAAAACTGCTGCCAGTAAAACTAATACAAGAACCGCCAAAGCACCTAGAACTATAGTGTTCAATGGTAAACCTTGTGCTTTCATGTTCTAAGATAATATAAATTTGTATTTAAATGTTCTGAAAATCTATATCAAATGTTTCATTCAAACGAGGTATTATAACTCCTGGACCAAAGAATAACAAGTAAAAAACCACCACTAACATTCCCAATATTAATGGGATTATATATTTCATTGCAATACCTACTGCTGCTTTACGGCCCAACCGATTGGAAAGCCATTGATTTACGGATAGCATCTAACCAGTCACCTCCTAAATCTGAAAAGAATATATAAACCACAATAACAACTGCAAGGGAGAATATAGCAATAAAAAGAAGTATTGTTTGATTGATTACAATTCCTTTCTTCATGATGTATCTTCTTCATACAAACATATAAGCATTTTGTCTGAACAAGCAACTATGTCTGGTTCAAATCCTATGCTTCTTTCAAAGTTTGAACCAAGACATGCACCACATTGAACTAATTTATCAGCAATATTCCCTGCATAACCTACAACAGAAGAAACAACAAAAGATGTAGCTTCTGGCAAAGAAAAATAAGTAGTACCAAGAGCAGCAATAGCACCACCCTTAATTGCTCCTCCTCCTGAATAAAGCATCAATGTCTCAAAAATAAAACTTCCACATTCATCTTCACATAAATCACAAGAATCAATAAAGTAACCTGCAGCACATTCTTCCGGAAGAACTCTTACCCCATGACTCTTTCCTGCTCCTGTAAATGAATCTATAAATTCAATAAAAACATGAACTCTACCAGTCAAATTAAGAGTATTATCAATAGCTCCCATTATAATTCCTGATTCAGTTGGACTTTTCAAAGAATAAAGAGTAGTCAATCCTGGTTCTAAGAATTCAGCCATGGAAAATTTTACTTTACATTCTGATTTATTAACATTTTTTTTCATAACACATTCTAAAGCTTGATATGCTCTTTTATCTGTTTGACAATAAACACAATTGATTAGTGTATTCTTGTTGATATCATAAGCCTCAAAACAAATGTCTTTAGGTAAACCAAAAATAAATGGATAATTTAGATCGTCCGGTAATTGAATTTCATATGGAAAATCAGTTGTGTCTGTACATACATGATCTGTTCCTATATCCTCGACACAAACATGTTTTTTCAACACCCCTTGTGAACACGCTTCTCCATCTGGAGGAGTATATTTTGCTCCACAACATCCTGTTTCAGAATAAAATGTTCCAGAAGGGCACAAATAAGAACTTAAATTACCCATTACTTGATCTATCTCAACAAATGCTGATTCAAACTTTGCTTGATCTATCTTATCGAAAACTATAACATTATCTGTAATTTGTCCTGTTTGACATTCCGGAAGTGTTCCGTTTCTCAAACAATAAACTGAATTTTGCTCAAATCTAATACATCTTGTAACATCAGATTGATCACAGACAAAACCATAATCTTCCCAAGGTCCACAAGGATTTTCACAGGAAGTACAATCATATCCTTCTTTATAGTCCATCCCTTCCCATGATGTTGTAATAACTTCTGCATTGATATTATCAATTAAATTAGCAGATATCTTAGCACATATTGCTGGATTTTCTCCTGATTCCCACATGACATTATAAGCTCCCGCCCCATATTGAACCCAACAAGAAGCTACGGCAATTCCTATCTCTTCAGCAAAATCAGAAGCATACTTTGGAGAATCATGATGAGTAACAAGAGGGTTACAACCCAACAATGGAATTTCAAATGTTGTAAAATCAGATATACATACTGCTTCAACTACACCTATATTCATACAGAATGAATGATATACATTTCTCAAAAATGCAGAGACTCCACATATTGCTGGTGAAGAAGAATTCATGAAGAAAAAGATTATAAGACCTGCGATAGCAAGTACTAAAACTATTTTTAGGACATCTAAAATTATTGCTACAACTGCAATTTCTCCTTTTTTATTTAATTTCATAATATCTTCCTTAAATTGTTGCAGTATCTGTACCAGAGATACAAACAACTATTTTATCTTCACAACAAGTCATTGATTTTCTCAAAAATCCACAAGAGGAATATGCTAAATCACAAAGCCCATCTATTGGAACATTATAAGTAGAGCTGGAACCAGCACAATCAGCTGGACCATCAACAAAATGATTTGTGCATGTTTCTACTCCCTGATTAGTCTCACACACTTCACAAATACCTGTTTTTTCCCAATCTAACAAAGGTGTTAAAGCATTTATGGGGTCTGTTATTTGACTATTTGTCTGAGCAATTGATTCTCTCTCACTATAAGGGACATAACAGCTAGTTTTCATCTCAGATTCATAACCAAAACTAGTAAATGTTTGCCAATCAAAGAATGAAATTGAAACAACTGCATAATCATTTAGAGTATTATCTAAATCACCTAAATCAACAAATTCTGCCTCATCTAATCCTTCATTATACTTTATAAAAATCATTTTTATTTTTGATGATTCAAAATTATCTAAAACTTCAGAATCTATTTGAGCAGATCCTGTAATAGCTTGAGCAATTATTCCTGTAGAAGGATTTTTTCCTAGGGA
>JAFCFZ010000027.1 GCA_017608385.1 Candidatus Parvarchaeota archaeon | reverse complement strand
TGACCTGAAGTAAAATCTTTAATATATTTGTTAGTTGTTAATGCGATATTTTTTACTAACCGCTTTACAACCATATATTCGGTGACAAACCTCCTAACTAATTCTTTTGCCTTATTAATGTGGTCTATTTCAATTTCAAAGTCTCCAATTTTCTTTTCCAGGGTGTTCATGTATTTTATCTCATCATTCAAATTTGCAATTCGTCTAATATTTCCTTCGGTTTTCTTTTGGTTTTCTTTTAATTCTTTGATAATGCCTGTTAATTCAGTAGTGAGCTTTCCCTTCTCAATTGAAAGCATTTTTATGTTAGCAGGGTTTACATTAGCAAATTTAGACTTGTGTTCTGCTAGAAAAACATTGGTTCCTTCCTTTGCTTTATCAAAGTCCAATGCCTTTTCTTGGTAACTCTGATAATCGTTCCTTAATCCTTGAATCACAGTAATCTGGTTTTTAACATAATCAAGTCTGTTCTGTTTTTTATTTATATCTAAATCAAGGTTTTCAATAATTTTCGTAATGGATTTAACTTTTTCTTGACCAATCTCAATTTCTTTGTTAAATTCATTGACCATCTCGTTATAATGCTCTTTAGTAAGCTCATTTTGGCAAGTAGGGCATTGTGCGACTTCTGCATTATTCTCGTTCGTTGTAAAAAGTAAGCTATCTTTCATTTTCTTTATTTTTTTTTTACTATCATCAATTCTCCCTTTTGTTTTCCCTAAACCTTTATAGGTTGCTTCTCTTCTTTTATCCATTGCTTTTTTTAATGTTTTGATATCGTTTTCTTCATTAATTAAAAGCGATATTTTTTCATTAATCTTAGAAAAGGGTTCAAAATCTTTGATATTTAACTTTGTATTTTTAATTTTTCTTTGAAAATCATTTTTGTAAGCGAGGGAATTATCTTCAAGTCTTTTTTGCCGGTCATATAGGTTTCCTAACTCCAAAATTAAGTCATCTGATGGAAACTCTATAAGTTGTTGTTCATGTTCTTTTTTTGATTTTGTATTCTCAACAAGTTTTTTTTCCAGTTCTGTGTTTTCGAACTCTACGATGGTGACATCCTTTTTGATCCGGTCTATTGGAACTCTTTTCTTTTCCAATTTTTCTTTTTTAAATTTTGCTTCTTTAGAGTCCCTATCAAGGAAAGCGAGCGCATCATCTATTATATTAAGTCTGAATAAATTGATTATCATTTCTCTGAGATCTGCTCCTTTCTTGTTTGCCAATTCCTCGACCTCTCCCTGTCTAACAAAAACAGTGTTTAATGCTTGCTCAGTAGAAATCTCAAAAAATTTTTCAACGTTAAAATTCTCAACTTCTCGGTAAGAAGTCTTAACCCATTCAAATAATTTCGGAGAAGTAGCACCAGATCTACTCCACTTGCGATAAATGTTATATTTTTTGTTATCAACAGTAAAGTAAATAGTTATTTCGGCTTTATTTTCTCCATATGTAATAAAAGAGGCTGAATTTCTTCTGCGAAATATTCTTGGCCCGAAAAAAGCGAACAGAATCCCTTCTATTATAGTAGATTTTCCGTAAGAGTTTTTTCCACTAATTAATATTAATCCTTTTGGAAATTCTTTCCTGTTTTTTGGAAGAACTAATTGCTTATATCCCATGAAATTTTTAAAAATGAGATTAGTAATATGCATTTTTCATACCTCCTTCTCCTTTTCCATGTATCTTAATGCATTTTTAAGAGCTTTCATTCCCAATTGGCTAAGTTTATCTACATTGAAGTGGGATTTATCTTCAGTTAACTTTTCTGAAACAAAAGATTTAAATTCCTCATCCGGATGCTCTAAAATATAGTCTTGAATTATCCCCGGACTTATATCATCCTCAAGAGTTTCAGATAAATCAAAAATCTTCCAAAGGATCTGCAAGATATTAAATTTATCTGGTTGCGAAAAGCACTCTCTTCGTATTCTTGACATCATATCATTTATTTGCCAATTTTTTTCCATTGTTACTTCTCCAGCAAAATTGAATTTTAATCTTGCAGCAGTTTTGGGTTCAAATCCATCGTCAGAGACGAACCGTTTCAATTCTTTGTTGATTAGAGCTTCTAAATCTGCGGGTGAGTGTTGAGGGCTAGGATGAATTGGGATAATTTCAAAAGTTCTTTTAAGTAGCTTACTTGTGGAAATTTCTTCAATACTTAAGCTTTTAGCTTTTATATTTATGTCTACTATTAAATAACCTTGGTTTTCATTAATTTCTTTGAAATTCATTGGAAGCAAGCTTCCTGAGTAATAATGATTTTTCGTTAATTTTTTTAATCCATGTTCGTGGCCCAAAGCTACAAAATCGTAATCAAAATCATTAGAACTAATTTTCCGATGTAACGTGTTATCACCGGCGGAACCATGAGCAACTGCAATGTTAGTGTTTCCATCATTTCCAATAGGATGTTGATTTTCGATCCAATTATCATAAGCCACTTCATACGCTTCGTAATCTTGAAATTCGAAATATGGAAATAAATAGAAGCACACATTTTTTGCTGGAAAATCCAACTTTAAAGGTTCATTATTTTTAATCGCCGTTAGTAGGTCTCTTTGTTTATAATAATGAAGATTAGAATATCTCTCGACTTGAATGTGAGATTCAAATGGTGTATATTCATATCCTCTGAAAATCCCATGATTCCCTTCAACATAAATGAAAGGAATTTGGTTACTCGTATTATTAAAGAATATATCTAAACCTTCTTTAAATGCTCTCCTCGCGGGTTCTGGTGGAGGATAGGAACTATATTTTGACGGATGGTGAAACATATCGCCACAATGAACAACAAAATCGACATTCTTGAGTAAGGAGATGTCTGTCATGACTTTTAAAAATAAATCGTAGATTTCTTGTTCGTAAGGTTTTGAGTAGTTTTGGATTGCCCACTTGTTTATAACGCCTCTTCTCGTTCGATAACCTAAATGAGAATCTGATAGATGTACAATTTTTACCATATGCAGTCCTTATCTTTTTTTTATGTAAAATAAATAAATTTTATACCCCTAATACTTTGTGTCTCCATTTTGATGCATATTTTTTTGTTTTGGGGTCGTATTGTAATTCTAAGAATGAAGCTTCTAACTTATTGAATTCCGAGGTTAATAAAGTACTTGCTTCATGAGCGCCTATAAGACAAAGGGGG
>JAFCFZ010000026.1 GCA_017608385.1 Candidatus Parvarchaeota archaeon | reverse complement strand
GGATCTTTTTTATTTTATTTCTTATTGCAAATGTGGAAATAGTTGCAATCATTGCAACGAATATGATTGAAATTAGTGATTCTGATGTATAAGTGGGACTAAAGTAATCATAATTCCATATTTGGAAGAGACTTAAGATTAAAACACCCATAAAAGCAGTAAATCCTGCTTTTCCTCCCAAAGAAGGAATTCTTTTTGAGAATAATATCCAAATTAGTGAAGAAAAAAGCGAAGCAAATATGACGAACAAAGGATTAGGAAGTATCAAAGAGGAAGACATCCCAATAAAAGCACCGATGTAAACTGGAACAGCATACTTTGCCATTAATCCTGCTGCAATTAATCCTATCAAGCCATTAATCCTGCTGCAATTAATCCTATCAAGGATGCAGCAAAAACAGGATTTGTTGAAAAACTTAAAATAAATGTAGCTACTGCTCCAAAGGTTATTCCAATAACATCATAAAACATCTTTTTATTCATTTCAAATCGTTTCTTATTGAAGATAATTCAATATTTTTCATTAATGGGTTATCCTCCATGTTATGGAAAACCTTTGAAATATCTTCTGTAACTTCAGGATCTCTCATAACCACAATTGTTTCTACATTTCTCCACAATCCTGATTCAGTTAGATTAGCAGAACCTGTTGCAGAAATATGGTCTGAAATATATATTTTAGAGTGAGTAAATTCCTTTCTTTTATCAAAAATAGTTATTTGCAGTTTAGGTTCTGCCACAAAAGTAATTCCATATCTAAGAAAAATGAAAATAGGAACAACAGTTAAAGCCAACCAAAATAATTCTATTGAAGCTAAAGCGAGAAAAAGAAAAGTGAAGATGATAGACAAGTATGCTGGAGATCTTTTTATTTTTCTTTTGAAAGTTATCATATTGCTCACTGAATTTCTATGTGTTTTATTAGAAAAATCATTACTTGTTAATAATTTGACATTTACTCCTTCTGAAGCCTTTTTTACAAGAATATTAGCATATTTGGGAGATATCCAAGGAGAAACCACCCATAATCTTGTTTTAGCTGAGAGGAGAATATCTTCAAGAACATGACCCACCCCTTTCCCAACGCTTATCTCAAAAGAGTCCTTTTTTATGAGCATATTCTTTAATATTTTCAATCATTTAAATGACTTGCCAAAAAGCTTTTTAAAACAGATTTAGAACAAAGAATATGGATGTTATCATACTTGCTGGTGGAATGGGAACTAGAATGGGTAGTGAATTACCTAAACCTTTGGTTGAGATAGCTGGAAAAACTTTGATAAATTGGCAATTAGATTATCTTAAAGAGTTAGGAGGAAATATAATTCTTAGTATAGGTCACAAATCTGAATCAATAATTGAATATATGGAAAAGAATTGCGATATTGAAAAAATAATTTATGTTGTTGAGGATGAGCCCATGGGAACTGGAGGAGCTATGAAATTGGCTCTTGAGAAGGTAGAATCTGAATTTTTTCTTGCATTGAATTGCGACGATCTTACTGATATAGATTTAGGAATGATTAAACAAATCAAGGAAAATTCTATCTTTGTTGCTAATCCTAGACTCCCATTTGGATTAGTTAAGGAAGACTCTGATGGAAATGCTATCTTTGTTGAAAAACCATTGTTGAAAGAAAAATGGGTTTCTTGTGGTTGGTATGTTTTGAATAAAGAAGAATTATTAAAAGTTCTTCCCAAAAAAGGCAGTATTGAATATGAAGTTTTTCCTAAAATTAAATTAAAGGTTCAAAAACACACAGGAAAATGGAACCCATTCAATACTAAAAAAGACATTATTAAATTTGAAAAGGAAATTGGAAAAGTTTTAAAATAGAATTGATTTTTAGTTCTTTTAAGCCTCGGTAGTCTAGTCAGGTCTAGGATTCTGGCCTGTCGAGCCAGGGACCCGGGTTCAAATCCCGGCCGGGGCGCTTATCTTTTGGTTTATATTTTAATAACTATAAAAACAAAAGGTTTATATATTATTTAACTACATTATAGTAATAACAATAATGATGGAGGATGATGCATATGAGTGCTGCAATTCAAAAAAATCCAGTAGATAATTATGAAAGACATCCAGACCAATCCTTAACAACTTATGTTGGAAAAGATGTTAAAATTTTGTCAGATACTATTGAATTGTTTGATAAATTACCTATCAAGGGTATTGAAGCAGTTAAAAATATGGATTTATCTAAAGAATCACTTGACAGTATCTTGAATTTTGGAGATCATCTTGGTTTTGCTGATATAGTGGACGGAAAATCTACTGTAGCTACAGGAGACTATAAATCAAACAAATCCAAATTAGATCCAACTTTCAAAGAAAAAGTTGGTTACAAAGTTGATGGTGTAAAGGATATTTTGAGAGGAATAAATAAATCATATCACAAATGGACAGATAATTTTGTGAAAGAGCAGTTTGTGAACTCTGAACTTGAACTTTTAGCAACAGGTGGAGCCGTTGCGGGGTTGATTGTAGGAGGTATTATGTCCTTGCTTCCTTTTCCTGGGGGCGGTGCATATACTCCATTTATAATCGGAAATCCAACAGGTACATTAAAATCGATTGCACTCTTAATAGCAGGAGGTATTGGTTCTGGTACAGCAATAGCTATAGCTGAAAACAAAGATAAAAACGAGAAAATAATGTACGAATTAAAAAATCGACCTTTCCTTGAAAAAATAGGTGCGATCCCTAAACAAGATTAATTTCCAGGATTCAAACTTTTTCCTCATTTATTATCATACAGAAAAGGTAACCAATCTCTCAAAAAAGTAACCCTTTCTCTCATGTTAATATAAAAAATCCTTAGACAAAAAGAGGATTAATAAAAAATTAATTGTTCATTCCTTGAATTTGGTTGGCAATTTGACTTATAACTGTTGGAGCTCCATTTGGAATATTCACTTGGGCCATATTTTGTGTATTAACCTGGTTCATCACTCTATTCCTTGTTTCATTGTAAGCATGTAAACTTGTTTGCATCGCTGTTTGAACTGTTTCTTTAATCTGTTCAGATGCTGGATCATATATTTCTTGCATTGCTTGAAGATGTGTGTTTGTTTGTTCCATTACTCTAAGGTGTAATTGAGTCATATTTGCATTTCGTACTTGTGCCATTTCCATATATCCAAGAGATTCATTCATTCTCTCCATATATCTATACATCAAATTATTTGCTAAATTAGATTGGTTCTGTTGCATCATAACTTTTGCTTCAGATAGCCTTTCTTGAGCGCATTGGAAAGCCAATTCAGCCTTTCCTGCTTCTCCAAAAGTGAACATCATCATTACATTCTCTTGTAAGGTATCGAAGAAGTAAAACGGGTTATCTGGTGTTATTCCTGCACCAGGTAATTCTTCTGCAAAAGCTGGAGTCAACATTAAAAAGAACCCAATTAACATTGTTAATTTTTTTATGATAGAATATATATTCGAAATATATATAAATAGAAAATATGAATATATATCCATAATTATGGAGGTGATAATATGGCAAATAGAGATGGAACAGGTCCAAACAGAATGGGTCCAGGAAGTGGAAGAGGATTGGGTCCTTGTGGAGCAGGAAGTAATAGGGGCTTCGGTAGAGGACAAGGTTTCGGTAGAAGAAATCCTGTTGGGTTTACAAAAGAAGAAGAAAAAGAAGAGATAGATAGAATACTCAAGGTCTATGAAAACGAAATAGAGCAATTAAAGAAAAGACTTGAAGAGCTAAAATAAATTTTTTATTTTTTTATTAACTTTAATAACGTTAATAAAGTTAATAAATATATATTCATAATGAATTATTATGCCAAGACCAAAAAGATTTAGGAGAGTAAGATTTCGTCCAGATTCTACTTATTTTAAACCAGCAGGAATTCGAATGACAGAATTAAAAGAAATTATTTTAGCTTTTGATGAATTTGAGGCTGTGAGATTAAAAGATTTATTAGGAATGGATCAAAAGTATGCAGCCAAAAAAATGAATATTTCACAACCAACA
>JAFCFZ010000025.1 GCA_017608385.1 Candidatus Parvarchaeota archaeon | reverse complement strand
CAAAAGACCACCGAAGGCATTTTTCATAGCACAAGTTATACCCCCATGCTTCATTTCTTCCTTGGTTTGTTTTAATGAGCCTCCGATCGCCCCCGTATGACCGTGAGTTTTCATTGTTGGAAGGTGAATTATGGGTTTCCCTACGTAAAATTCTGGAATTTTAAAACCTTCTGGAAATATTTTAGAATCAAGAACATGCAACTGCCTATTTTTCAACGAAATAAATCTATGTCTTAACGATTCATACGGCACAAACGGAACCCGTGTTAACGGTACAAACCACGCTCCATATCTCTTGATAATAGGGCCCCACTTATTTCCTTTTAGCCCCTTTTCGATGTTCGTTACGACAGTTCTATTTTCAGCAGTGAAGATTTTTTTTGGATTATAACCATCTTCTACCATAGTTTTTAGAACTCCTTCCACTTGCCATGGTGGACTGGAGCAGGAAGGGAAAAATTTTGACCAACTTAAATTTAATTTAATGATGGTTTTATTATTCTTATCGTAAAACTTTTCATATTCCGCTAAATGCATTAATTTTTTATAATCCTCCAAAACGGTATTTGGGGACGTTTTTACTACAAAAATCTGAGATTTGTGAGACATGATTATTATAAGAAAAGTTCTATAATTTATTTTTTTTATGAATTTTCTAATCTTTTCTAATATGAAATCTACTTAATAAAAAGCAAATGTTGAAAATTGAAAAAGAAAAAGAATAATAATGAAATAAAATTTTTTAAAAGGAAAAATAGTTGATTAGTCTGAGATATATTCCATTCCTTTATACGACTTTTTTTCATCTCTTAAAGGATTACAAAACATATAGTGCTCGCCGCCCAGATCCACCCTTACGGGGTTGTTTAAGTGACATCCTTCGTGTTTATCTTTCTCGTAACATCTTGGATGAAAAGTACATCCGCTTGGAGGATTAACTGGACTAGGAACATCTCCCTCTAAGATAACTCTATTTGCTGTTGAACCAGGATCGAAGGTTGGTCTTGCTGAAAGCAATGCTTTCGTATATGGATGAGTTGGATTGTAGAACACTTCATCGATAGTTCCCCCCTCAACAAACTTGCCTAAATACATTACTTGAATTGTATCAGCTATGTGTTGAATTACGCTTAAATCATGTGTAATAAAAAGATATGATAACCCGAATCTTTTTTGAAGTTCTTTCAATAAATTTAAAATTTGTGCTTGAACGGAAACATCTAACGCGGATGTAGGTTCATCCAGAATAATAATCTCAGGATTACATGCTAAGGCTCTGGCAATCACAATCCTTTGTTTTTGACCCCCAGAAAATTCATGAGGATAACGATCTAAATGTTCTGCTTTCATAGAAACAGTTTCTAACAATTCAAGAACTCTTCTTCGAATTTCTCTCTTTTTTTTTACTCCTTCTAATATCTTAAGCGGTTCGCCAATTATGTCAACAATCTTCCAACGAGGATTTAATGAAGAATCGGGGTCTTGAAATACCATTTGTATTTTTTTACGAAATTTTTTAGTGTATTGAAGATCGTCGCCTGAATCAATTTTATCTTTTTTAAGCATTTTAGAAAGAAAACTTTTAGGTTTTGTCAGTCTTTGATTTTTAAAAAATATTTCTCCGGATTCAGGTTCAACCAAATTTAAAATAGTATTTCCAATTGTGGTTTTTCCGCATCCACTTTCTCCTACTAGTCCTATGGTTTCTTTCGCATGAAGATCAAAACTTACACCATCAACAGCTTTAACTACACCTATTCTTCTTTTAAATATACCTCCATATATAGGGAAATAGGTTTTAAGATTTCTTACTGAAAGAATGACTTCTTCTTCCATCTCTACTGTATCTATCTTTTCTTCAACAAGAGTCATTTTTTTTTCCTGTATTTAAATTGTTTTGTATATTGTTAATTAAACTTCATAAGAGGACTGGTCCTCTTTTGTAGTCCATTCATATTTAGGTGAATTTTTATATTCGGAATCGAAAAGATGGCATGCAACAAAATATTTATCACCAATTTCATGAAGTTTTGGTTTTATTTTATCGCAAATTTCTAATCGCTCATCGCATCTTGGATGAAATCTGCATCCAGATGGAGGATAAATTAAATTTGGAACCATTCCTCTAATTGTTTGTAATTTTTGGTCTCTCTTTTCGATACTTGGAATAGCTGCAATTAAACCTTGTGTGTAGGGATGACGTGGATTTTTGAAAAGATCCATTGCTGTAGCATATTCAACAATATTACCACTATACATAACAGCCACTCTATCACACATTTCGGCAATAATACCTAAATCGTGAGTAATTAGGAGAATTGACGTTTTAAACCTTACTTTTAAATCCTTCATTAAATCAAGAATTTGAGCTTGGATGGTAACATCTAAAGCCGTTGTAGGTTCGTCAGCAATTAGAAGCGAGGGATTGCACGATAAAGCCATGGCGATCATTACACGCTGCCTCATACCACCACTTAACTCATGAGGATATCTTTTTAAAATTTCCCTAGAGTCTGCTATTCCCACTTCTTTAATTATATTTGCCGATACATCAGTTAATACATCTTTTAAATTTGGAATGTGAGCAGTCTCCTTTTTTATTTTTTTAATTTTGCTCTGTAACTCTTCTATATCCTCTTCCGAAAAACGGTCGCCGCTTTGTTTTAATCTTTCTACTAATTTTTTCTTCTCTTCAAGGTTATTCTTACGTTCTAAAAGTCGCTCATCACGAAGTTGTTTCATTTCATCTTTTTGGTGTAAACTGAATACTTCAGAAATTTGTTTACCAACTGAAAAAACGGGATTAAGCGAATTTAAAGGATCCTGAAAGATCATAGTAATGTTGCTTCCACGATGTGCTCTTATTTCGTCTTTATTTAATGTTAAAAGGTTGGTTCCCTTAAATTTAATTTCTCCGCTTATAATTTTCCCTGGTGCTCTTACAAGTCGTAAAATTGAGAGCGCAGTAACGGATTTTCCACAACCAGTTTCACCAACGAGTCCAAGTACTTCATCCTCATATATATCGAAAGAAACGCCATCAACTGCTTTAACAACACCTTCTTCAGTAAAAAAATATGTTGTTAAATTTTTAACTTCAAGTAGTTTTTTAGAACCCTTCTCTTTTATAGAAGAATTTGTCTCCAAATTTTCACTATTATCAATAGTATTCATATTTAATCTATTTCTATTTTGTATATTTAAAATTTTATTTAAAGTAATTCTATAAGTTCTTTAGTTTTGGGTCCAAAGCGTCTCTTAAACCGTCACCAACTAACATAAAACCCAATACAGTAACTAAGATAATAAAACCCGGCCACATGG
>JAFCFZ010000015.1 GCA_017608385.1 Candidatus Parvarchaeota archaeon | reverse complement strand
TCTAATGCTAAACTAGTCATCATGGCTGAAGATGTAACTCCTCCAGAAATTCTAATGCATATACCTGCTTTATGTGAAGAGAGAAAGATAGTATATGTATATATTCCAAGCAAAAAAGAACTTGGTTCTGCAGCAGGATTAGAAGTTCCAACTGCCTCAATTGCTATATCCGATGCAGGAGAAGGAAAAGAGGTACTTATGCAAGTCAACAAAGAAATTGAAATCGCAAAGAAAGGATGAATATGGGAAGCAAAAAAAGAAATGTCAAAGAGGTCAAAACAGAAGACTTGAAAAAGGGAGATGTCCAAGTCGATGTAGATGGATTTCCAGCAGAAGTAGTTGAACTCATAGGAAGAACAGGAGCAAGAGGAGAAGCAACACAGATTCGATGCAAGGTAATGCAAGGAAGAGACCAAGGAAAGGTTTTGAGAAGAAATGTCAAAGGACCCACAAGATTGGGTGATATATTAATTCTAAAAGAAACAGAAATGGAAGCTGCTCCATTAACAGGAAGGAGGAAAAAGAGATGAAATGCTCCTACTGTAACAAAGAAATTGAACAAGGAACGGGAACAATCTTTGTGAAAAAGGATGGAAAGTTAATACATTTTTGTTCAAAAAAGTGTGAAAAAGGCATGATGAAACTCAAAAGAAAGCCTCGAAAAGTTAAATGGATAAAATAATTTCTATTATTTTATACAATATTATTTATAAGTGGAAATGACGGGATAAGGATTATGGAAATCATGGTAGTTTTCAGCAAACACAAAGAAAGTAGGGATTCTAAAAAAGTGCAGAAATTGGTAATGAAAAATATTGCAAACCCTTTGATTAATGTATCAGAGGAAATTGAAATTTTTCTTCAGAGTAATGAAAAAGTCTATATTGACAGGCTAAAAAAAATAGCTGAAGAAAATGGATATGATATGGAAGTAATAAAATGACAGATATACCAACAACTGAAAAGACTTTTGTACTCTTAAAGCCTGACGCAGTTAGAAGAGGAATTTCTGGAGAGATTTTAGAAAGATTTGAAAAAAGAGGATTAAAAATAATAGCAATGAAAATGGTTACTGTTGGGAAAGATCAGGCCTCAAAGCATTATAAGGAGCATAAGAAAAAGCCATTTTTTGATGAGATTGTAGGATTTATCACATCTGGACCTATTGTAGCAATTGTTGTTGAAGGAAAAAACTCTATAACAGCTGTAAGAAAAATAGTAGGTTCAACTAATCCAGAACAAGCATTACCTGGAACAATTAGGGGGGATTTTGCTCACACTCTTGCTCATGGTGGTAAAAACTTAATTCATGCATCTGCAAATAAAGAAGACGCAGAGATAGAAATAGATTTGTGGTTTGATATTGCAGAAATAAATACATATTCAAGAAATGATGAAGGAGATGTTCTTTAATTTTTATAAATTCCATCGTATTCTTTTTCAACTTTATTTATCTTAAAAAATACAATTTGAATTACTCTAGCAAATTTTTTTAATTTTAGTCCATTATCTCCAACAATCAAGAGAAATTCTGATTTTCCTTTAAATCCTGCATCCCAAACACCTGTTTGTACAGTTGAACCACATCTTAAAACAGTGCTTCTTGGTCTAGCAATACCCATAATGTCTGAAGGTAATTCAACCCTTTCCTTTGATCTTATCTTATAAACTCCTTTTTCAAGAAAAACTTCATCTTCCTTCCACTTAATTTCTTCAGTTTCAGGAACAATTCTCTCTTTATTTGAAAAATCAACTCTTCCAGGACCTAAAAATCTATGAATAGACTCAACAGAAAGATCAAAACCTTGAGGTGCTATCTGTTTTTCAAGATCAATATACTCTGTTATCAATCCCTTCTCTATTTTTTCTCTTATTTCTTTATCATTTAGAATCATAAACAAGAACATAATTTGAATATAATATAACTGTTTCGAAAGATTTTTGAGTGATTTGAACAGATATAAAATTATGATAAGGCAACCAATAATATCTGTATTAGGTCATGTAGACCATGGAAAAACAACAATACTTGATAGAATAAGAGGAAGCCTTATACAAAAAAAAGAAGCAGGTGGAATCACACAACATATAGGAGCTACAGAAGTTCCTGCATCGACTATAAAAAACATTTGTAAAGAACTAATGAAAAAAATGAATTTAGAACTTAAAATTCCTGGATTGTTGTTTATTGACACTCCTGGACACGAAGCCTTTTCCAGTTTAAGAAAAAGAGGAGGAAATATTGCAGATCTTTCAGTTTTAGTGGTAGATATCAATGATGGGATTATGCCACAAACAAAGGAAAGTATTGAGATATTAAAAAATAAAAAAGTTCCATTTATTGTTGCTGCAAATAAGATTGACCTAATTCCTGGTTGGAGAAAAGAAAAATGCTTTTGTTTGCATGATAGTATGAAGAAACAAGGAGAAACAGCAAAAAAAAGACTTGAAGAAAAAATTTACAAGTTGATGAATCAATTAGCTATGGAGGGTTTTGATTCTGAATTATATAATAAGGTTGATTTTCAAAAACAAATCACAATAGTTCCTATTTCAGGATTAACAGGAGAAGGTATTGCTGAATTACTTGTTGTTTTGTCTGGTTTAGCTCAAAGATATTTTGAAGATAATTTAAAAATAAATGTATCTGGTCCAGGAAGGGGAAACGTAATTGAAATTAAAGAAGAGACAGGTTTAGGAAAAACAATTGATGTGATATTATATGATGGGAGTTTAAAAACAGGGGATAAAATTGCAGTAGGTGCTCTTCCTAAACCAGTTGTAACTAAAATCAAAGCGATTCTAAAACCAAGTCCTTTAAAAGAATTAGGAGAAAAGGGAAAATTTGAGAGATTAAAAGAGGTTCATGCTGCTTCTGGAATTAAACTAGCTTGCCAAGATTTAGATGGAGTCATATCTGGAATGCCTCTCTTGAAAATAGAAGGAGGAGAAGCAGATGAAATTGATGAACTAAAAGAGGACATTGAAACAGTTCTTTTTGAAAAGGAGAGAGATGGAGTCATTGTCAAAGCAGACTCTATCGGAGCATTGGAAGCAATGTTGAGTATATTAGTCAAAAGAGAAATTCCTGTAAAAAAAGCAAATATAGGGAATATTAACAAAGAAGATATTACTGAAGCAAGAAGCGTCTCAGAAAAAAATCCATTCTTAGGAGTAATATTTGGATTTAATATCAAAGACAAACAAAAAACACGAGAAATGGCAGAGGACCATAATATAAAATTGTTCACTTCTAACATAATTTACAAAATTATTGAAGAATATGAAGAATGGAAAGAAGAGGAAGAAAAAAGGAAGAGACTAGAAGAATTAAAGGGAATTTGTATGCCATTCAAAATGAACTTTCTTCCTGGTTTTGTTTTCAGACAAAATAAGCCAGCAGTTGTTGGAGCTGAAATAATTTCAGGAAAAATAGTAAATGGTGTAGGAGTTATGGGGCTTGATGGTAAATCAATAGGAACTATAAAAGACATTCAGGATTCTGGAAGGAGGGTGGAAGAAGCAAAGAAAGGAGAAAGAATTGCTGTTTCCATTGAGGGGGGTTCTGTTGGTAAAAACCTCAAAGAAGGAGACATTTTAATTTCAAATCTATCAGAAAGAGACTATTCTAAATTAAAAACCCATAGGGATATTCTTGATAAAGAAGACAAAGAAATAATTAAGGAAATAGTAAAAATCAAAAGAACAAAAAACCCTTTGTGGGGTATCAATTAAATATATTAAGGTCTAAAGATTATTTCTCAAAATGGCATTAGGAAACATGACGACAATAAGTCTCGTTGAACTTCCAAACAGTATTCTAACAAGTTTGTGGACTGCTTTCACACAGATTTACACCGACTTCATAAATCTGCTTCCAGGTATAATCGCTTCAATTTTCGTCCTAATTATAGGTTGGTTAATTGCAAAGATTATAGAGAAGCTTGTTGTTAAATCATTGGATAAGATTGGAATCGACGATTGGCTAAAGAAAAACAAGATGGATAAAGCAATGGGAAAAGCCAAGTTAACAAAAATACTTGGAACTCTGACTAAATGGTATATAGTGATGATATTCATCAGCCAAATTGTTGAATGGATAAATATGACTGCACTGCAGACATTCCTTCAACAAGCACTTCTTTACTTACCATCCTTATTTGGGGCAGCAGTGATTGTGATTATAGGAATCTTCATTGGTGAATACCTCAAAAAGGCAGCAATGGATATCCAAATACCATATTATGAAATTATTGGAGGAGTGGTAAAATTTGTTGTTTCATACATGGGTCTTGTTATAGGACTTCAAACAGCAGGAATAGACGCCACAATTCTGGTACAAGCATTTAATATTGGTTTATTTGGAGTTGTTCTAACAGTGTCCATTATGGCGGGTATAGGCTTTGGTTTTGCCATAAAAGACGAGGCTCAGAAGGTCGTCAAGAACGTCAAGAAAAAGATATAAACTTTTTCTTTTTTATTCTAATTATGATAGGAGTAATAGGAAGTAAGGATGGAAAGAGTTACAAAGCAGACCTTTCAGAAAAATTAGTAGGTAAAAAAGTAGGAGAAACAATAGACGGTTCTCTTATTGGTCTGGAAGGTTACGAGCTTTTGATTACTGGAGGGAGCGATAAGCAAGGGTTTCCCCTAAGAAAGGATGTGGAAGGGCAAAAAAGAGTAAAATCAATGCTTTCCAAAACACCTGGATTCAAACCAAAAAGAAAAGGAGAAAGAAGAAGAAAAAGTGTCAGGGGAAAAATAATTGCAGAGGATGTTGCTCAAGTTAATCTAAAGGTTGTTAAAGCGGGTAAAGCAAAGCTAGAAGATGTCTTCAAAAAAGAACCAGAACCAGAACAAAAGCCAGAGGAATAGTTTTTTAAGAGGATAAGCTTTCTTTTTTCATTATGCAAGCTGATTTGAACATAGGTACAGCAGGACATGTAGATCATGGAAAAACTTCTTTGATCCATGCACTTACTAAAAAGTGGGCTGATGAGCATTCTGAAGAATTAAAGAGAGGGATCACCATAAAATTAGGTTATGCTAACATGGTAATCAGAAAATGTCCAAAAGAAAAATCTCCTGAAATGTACACTATTGAAAAAAAATGTCTAAAACATAATGTAAAAACAGAAGATATTAGAAATGTTTCTTTCATTGATGTCCCAGGACACGAGACTTTAATGGCCATAATGATGAGTGGTGCTGCTTTGATTGATGGGGTTTTATTTGTAATAGCTGCAAATGAAAAATGTCCACAACCACAAACAAAAGAACACTTGATGGCATTAGAAATTGCTGGAATTAAAAATATAATAATTGTTCAGAATAAAATAGATCTTGTTAATAATGAAGAGGCTAAAAAGAGCTACAAAGAGATTCAAAAATTTATTAAAGGCACTGTTGCTGAAAATGCTCCCATAATCCCCATTTCTTCTCAACATGGAATCAATATAGATTACCTTCTTGAAACAATAATTGAAAAATTTAAAGTTCCTGAAAAAAACACCAAAGAAAAACCATTGATGTTAGTGGCAAGATCCTTTGATATTAACAAACCTGGTTCAGATCCAAGAAAGATCATTGGTTCAATTATTGGTGGTGTTTTGAAGAGAGGAACCCTCTCCATAGGTGATGAGGTAACAATTCTACCTGGAACAAAAGACGGAGATAATTGGAAGATCTTAAAAACTAAGATAAAAAACATAAATGCTGGTTTTGGAAAGATAAAAAAAGCAGTTCCCGGAGGAAACATAGGGATTGAAACTGGATTAGACCCATCAATCGGTAAGGCAGATTCATTGGCTGGATCAGTTTTAATATCTTCAAGCGATAATATTCCTGTTTGGCATGAGATTAAATTAAAAATAAAACTTCTTGAGAGAGTTGTTGGTATTGAAAATGAGTTGAAAAATGAGCCACTTAAGATAGGGGAACCTTTAATGATAAATGCTTGGACAGCCAAAACAGTGGGAAATATTATGTTGATTCAAAAGGATTCTGCAGTTATTAAACTAAAGATACCAATTAGTATTCTAAAAGGAGAAAAAGTAACTGTCTCTAGACTGATAAATCAAAGGTGGAGACTTGTTGGTTACGGAATCATTTCTTAGACTTAGAGGGTAATTCAATCAATTCCCTTATTACTTCCAAACAATCTTCCTCATTCTCAGGTTTAATTAAAACATGACTCCCTAAAACTATTATTGTGACAGTTGGTCCCTCTATAAAACTGGCCCTATCTTCTTTTCTCTTTTTGATTACCTTTTGTTCTGCCTTTAGTGTCACAGGATCTATTTTACTTAGAAAACCCTTGATAAACTTTGTAACAGTTCTTTTACTTCCATCAAATGAGAGGTAATAAAGTCCTCTTGCTGTTTTCCATCTATTAATTTTAAATGCCATATTCTTTCAAGAACGAATTCATTTTTATTATTTGTTATATTTCAGTAGTTGATTCCTTTTTTTGCAGTGATGTCTTTTGGCATCTTTATAGGAAGAATAGTATTAACATAATCAGAAGCTTTTAACATTTTATATGTAGCATACCTCCCTGTCAAAACAATATCTGTTTTTTCAGGAGCATTTTCAATTAATTCTACTACTTCATCTTCATCCAATAAACCAACAGAAACCGCGAGATTAATCTCATCTAGGATTAATAAGTGAGGAGGATCATTTAAAACATTTTTAGCCTTTTCAAGACCTTCTCCTGCCTTTTCCTTATCCTCTTCCGAAGGATTATCCAAATCAACAAAACCAATTCTCCCATATTGATAAATTTCGTATTTATCTCCTAATTCTCCAATCTTTTCCTTGAAAAGGCACTCTCCAATATCTTTTCTTCCCTTCATAAATTGAATTATAACTACTCTGTGACCATGTCCTAAAGATCTTAAAGCTAGACCTAGTGAATTAGTTGTTTTTCCAGCTCCTATGCCTGTATACAGATATGTTGCCATTTTCAAAACCTAATTAAGGTGTATTATTGCGGCTATTTTCTGTCCATTTTTAGTTTGTTCATTAAAAACCTTTACCGCATCATTAGTATTATAATCCCATATGGCAATTTTATGCTTTTTCTCTAAAAATTTTTTAGCTTCGGAGGATATATGTATTTTAGTTTTTTGTCCTGATCCAATTATAATCGCTACAATATCAACACTATTATCTAAAATAACCTGAACCTCTTCAACACTTATTTTATTGTCTTTTGAAAGAGTTTCATCTCTTTGCATTACTCTTCCATCTCCAAAAATCCATACATCAAAGGTGTATTTACATCTTCCAATTTTTATTTCTCCAGGTTCAACTGAGTCTATCATAGGCAAAACAACATTCAAATCATTAATAAATATTACTGCTATTTTTTGATTTCAAAACAAGAAAAATGGTTCTTTTTCTTGGAGAATTTTCATTATCAACTATAAAATTACCTTCAAAACCATTTCTCGAAAAAAGTCTCCCAATATCTATCATATCTTGTTCGGACTTAGGATAAAATTGAATCCCTAACCTTCCTCCTTTCTTCAATATTTTTTTAGCTCCCTTAACAACTTTATTAACCCCTTCCAAATCCAACCATTGAAACGCAGATATAGATATTATATAGTCAAAGCTATTCTCATCGAAATTCTCTCCAATTTCCTTCATGTCAATTTCTTTAGCCTCAATTCCATTCTCAACAGCTTTTTTAATCATATCAGAAACAATGTCTATCCCAATAACTGAAAAACCCATTTCCTCTAAAAACAAAGAAGAGAAACCAGGACCACACCCCATATCAAGAACTTTACCTTCACTAATATCCATCAATTCAATTAACCTTGCAGTTAACTTTTCCTGCTTTCTTTTCATGCTCTTCGACTTAGAGTATTTTTCCACTTCCTCTAGAGTATAATATAATATAGGAGAATCATAGATTTCCTCTGGCCTATCTATTTTTACTTTCCACATAGAACGCCCGGGCTGGGATTCGAACCCAGGAGGGCGTAAGCCCAACAGCTCACTGCGTCTTTAATTATTGCCTGCTAGCTTAGCAGGCTGCCGCAATACCACTATGCGACCCGGGCAATATAAAGCCAAATTTTATGCTTATTTAAAAAACTTAGTAATAATTGAAAAAGGTTTTATTTGAAACATTCCTAAAAAAACTATGACTTTAAGCCTAACAAATATATTCCAAACACTGGATTCTATTAATTATGGAGAAGCAATATTTGTTGCTATAACTCAAACATATCCTGAATTACTTATTTTCACAATATCTTTGGTTCTCTACGCTTTTTTTTCATGGTTTTTCTACAAAAATCTTTCAAAGAGAGATCTTTTCAAATTAGATTTGGGTAAGTATGACTTCTCAAATGTAGACCATAAAAGAGTCAAAAAAGCAGGTAGCGTCTTTGTCTATGTATTAAAACATGGAATTATCTTCCCTGTTTATGTTGCTTTTTGGTTTGTTGTATTTTCTTTATTGTTATTTTTAATGGCCAAAAACATCCAAGTAAGAGAAATAATTCTTATTGCTATGTCACTAGTGTCTGCAGTTAGAATCACAGCTTATCTAAAAAAGGATTTAAGCCAAGATTTGGCCAAATTAATTCCTCTTGCGATGTTAGCTATTTTCTTGAGTGATCCTAACTTTTTTTCAGGACAAACATTAATAACAAGAATAGAAAGTATTCCTTCCTTAGGTTTGGATATTCTAGGATTCTTATCCTTTTCAATACTTCTTGAGTGGACCTTGAGGATATTGTATCACTTAGATAGAAAAATCAGAGGAAAAGAAGAAGTCCCTGAAATAGAATATTCACAGATGGAATCTGAATAGATACAGTGAAACCAATCCAACAAGGAATAATACGGCCAAGTAATCCATTTCTGGTGCTATTGAATAACTAAATAATCCTAGATTAAATACGGCTCTTAAATCTGCACTGAAACTTAATGGACATGATTTAGCAGGAGGACTTGTACTTGAACAATTATCATAAGTGCTTTGATAATCTGTCATTTCCAACCAGAAGGTGTAAGTTCCTATTGTGCTTGCTATCACATCTACATAACCAGTATATGTCTCAAATGGACCTAATGTGATATTCATTCTATTTTTCTGAGATTGTTGGAACTTGGCTGGAAGATCTGCAAATATAACTCTTAATCCGTATTTTATTGATGAGGAGGTAGGATTAGTAAGATAAAATTTAAAGTCTGTTTCATCTGTTCCACCTGCTTCCAAAATCATAGAAGATTCATCCAAACTTAATTCAGATTCCCAAACATTAATCCAATGAGTCACATAATCTGTGAATCCATCTTTTGAAACAAACACTGTTAAATTATATACTCCTTCTGTTGTTGGAGCAGTATAGGCAGTAGTTATCGCTCCTGAAGTTGGAGTTGAATTGCTTGAAATTAGTTGATTGTTGAAATATGTATCAACAGTCATTCCAGAATAATCACTTGTGAAACAATGCTGACCAATAACACTCACTTGATGGTCTGTTCCAATTAAAGTATTATTCAATGTTCCTAATGAGATACTTATATCATCAATTATGAATGTGCTTGCTTTACTAACATAAAATCCTTCTGTGTTAGTTGCAGTTGCATTTATATCATAACTTCCACAATCTGTTCCAGTAAGATTAATTGAACAATTCAGTGAGTAAGAATCTACTTGAGTACAATCTGTTCCTACATCTAAATCATCATCAAATATCTCAAATGCTCCTGTCCATACCTTAACATGCACATTATCAATACTACTTGCATTATATCCATCTCCAACCTGCACAATTATTGGATCAAAGTTATCTGTTTCTTGTTTTCCTGAAACTGAAAGATTCATTGTTAAATTACCGAAGGAGTAATTGATCAAAATTTCTCCAGTATCTAATTGATTATAAGAGTTATCATTAGCTACACAAAATATTGTGTTACTCTCCTCAATACTTGGACTAGTTACTGTACATAATGTAACTCCTGGAGTTGTTGTGGATGTACAATAATCTCCTGATCCAGTTGAACAAGATCCTGTGTTTTCTGAATCTTGGGGATCACAGTTAAAGAAACACTCTGTCTTGACATTTCTACTCTGGCCTGTGTGATAAGTGGTGTTGAAATAAGTTACAATGTTATTTCCTGATTTTGTTACATTCATCCAATCTATTTGGATATCATCAACAGTAAGACTTACTGACTTTCCGGTTGAGTTCATTCCAGATTCATTGATATAATATAGTGGAGCAATCAAAACAGTTCTAAAGGTATAAGAACCTGTTGTAGTCATACTAAAGTCTCCATCTTGAGTTAGTTCAGTACTCGAGTAATCCTCAATTGTCCAATTAATATATGTTCCATCCATAAAAACAGTTGTGTTAACTGTTGAGACACTTCCCTGTCTAGCAACCAATTTATTTTCATAATTAATTGTCTTATTAGCATCTAAAACTTCAGTGGCTTCAACAATGTTCTGATAAACTTTTGGATAAGTATTATCTGTTATATTAATTGCTGGCGAACAAGTATAAGTTGAATCATCATCTGGGTCCCAACACAATCTCAAGGAAGTATTCCAATATTCTCCTGTTGATGAACATAAATCTGTTGAGAAGGTTGAGTTACAAGCGGACCAACAAGTTCCTGCTATACATAAATCTGACTCACATTCTGCTCCTTTGTAACATGATTCTCCATTAGGTATTTTAGTCCAATTACCTGGATCACAAAATTCTCTTAATCCATCTGAATCAACGTCTAAAGGAGTATCCTTTGGATAACAAACACCATTGAATACACAATCCCCTCTATCATCACAACAAGCAATATCAGTTAATTGAGATGTACAAGCATTGTCTGTACATAATAAGTAAGCTGAATTTTCACTATAGTCATCTCCACAACAGAATGCTCCACTTCCATCCTGATCATCACAAGTCAAACCGGATTCACATAAGTTTGAGTCAGTCATCCAAGTACTTTCAGAAGTTCCCAATGTCAAAGAAATATCATCTACTCTAACAATTCCCACATTAACTTCTTCTGCTCCATAAACAAATGGT
>JAFCFZ010000005.1 GCA_017608385.1 Candidatus Parvarchaeota archaeon | reverse complement strand
AATAATTCCAAAATACAAGACTGAAGTTCCAATAATTGCAAGAAAAGAGGTAGATATGGAATTTGGAACCGGCGCAGCTATGATCTGTTCTTATGGAGACAAAACAGATGTTATGTTATTTACTGAATTAGGTTTGAAACCTAAGAAGATGATTGATAAATCTGGAAAAATGACAAAAGAGTCAGGTTATGAAGGGTTAAAAGTCAAAGAAGCAAGAAAAAAGATTATTGAAGATTTAAAGAAAAAAGAACTGATTATTGAGTCAAAACCAATAAAACACAAGGTCCCAATCCATGACAAATGTAAAACAGCTATAGAAATCATTGCAATGCAAGAATACTATCTCAAACAAATAAAATTCAAAAAAAATATGATGAAGGTTGCCAAAGAACTAAAATTTTATCCTGAAAAACATAGACAGAGGTTAATTGATTGGATAAAAACAGTTTCAATTGATTGGCCAATTTCAAGAAGAAGATATTATGCTACTGAAATTCCATTGTGGTATTGTAAATGTGGATATGTTCATGTTCCAGACCCAGGAAAATATTACAAACCATGGAAAGATCAACCAGATATTTCTTGCCCAAAATGTGGAGCTATTGAATGGATAGGAGAGGAGAGAACATTAGACACATGGATGGATAGTTCTATTTCAATACTTCATTTAACAAAATATGGAAGGGACAAAGAATTTTTTAACAAAACTTTCAAACAAGGGATAAAGATAAGACCTCAAGGATATGATATCATAAGAACTTGGTTATATTATTCCTTATTAAGAGTTTATCAAATCCTAAAAAAACCAGCTTTTGATACAATTATGATCAATGGAATGGGTGTTGATAATAAAGGAATCAAGATGAGTAAATCTCTTGGAAACATAATAAAGCCAGAGGATATGATAGATAAATATGGAGCAGATTCCATAAGATTTTGGAGTGTTATTGAGTCTTCTTTTGGTGAAGATTATAGATCTTCAGAACAAAGAATTAGAGGAGCTTACAAATTCTTAACAAAATTGTGGAATATTGCCAGATTTGTTTCTATGTTTCCTAAAAAAGAAAAGCCAGAAATAAAACCTGCTGATGAATGGATTCTTTCTGAAACAGCAGACTTCAAGAAAAAATGTATTAAATGGTATGAAAACATGGATTTTCTATCTATTGGAAGGGAAGCAATGAATTTTATGGGAAATAAATTTGCATCAAATTATATTGAGATGGTAAAATGGAGAGCAAGAGAAGGAGATGATGCAGCAATATGGACTCTTCATAAAGTTCTTCAAGAATATCTTTTAGTTATGGCACCAATAATACCAGGAATTACTGATTATATATGGAGACAGTTATATAATAAGGGAGGAATTCATCAAAAAGAATTTGGAGACCATAAAGAATTCTTCTTTGAAGAAAGAATGAAAAAATCTGAAAAATTAATGGAATTCAATTCAAAAGTTTGGAAAGAAAAGAAGGAAAAAGGGATAAAGATGAAAGAGAGCATTAAAATGAGAGTTCCTTCTGATTTGAGAAACTTCTCATTAGATTTAAAAAAGATGCACAATTTAATTTAAGTGATAATATGAAAAATATAAAAGATGATTTAGACAAACTTTTGAAAGAGAAAAAATATATAATAGTTGATTTTTGGGCTGCTTGGTGTGGGCCATGTGTTGCATTTGCTCCTACTTTTGAGAAGATGGCCAAAAAATATCCAAAAGTGAATTTTGTCAAGTGTAATGTTGACGAAAACCAAAAAATAGCCTCAGAAAATGGAATTATGAGCATACCTACCCTCCTCTTCTATGACGATGAAAAAGAGATGGATAGAGTTATTGGTATGATTTCTGAAGAAATTTTCGAGAAAAAAATCAAATCCTTGGTTTCAGAATGATTGTTCATACAAAGTATCTTGGTAAGATAAGTGAAATTATTGGTAAAGAATTTGAATCCTTTGTTTTCAAAGGAGAAACTGTTGAAGACTTTTTAAAAATTCTATACAAAAAATATGGAAAAAACTTAAAGAACTATCTAGAAAAAAGTAATGATCTTGGAGAAGATTATGTTATTCTTGTTTGTGGAAGAAACATAGAAACCAATAAACATATGAAAATCAGAGATGGAGACGATGTGATCTTTATGCCATTAGCTATAGGTGGCTAGAACATATCTCACAATTTGGTTTGATTTTTATCTTATTGAATCTGTTATTAGATAACTCAACAAATAAGAGGATATTTTTTAGATTTTCCCCAAAACCCGCAAGATATTTTATTGCTTCTGTAGCTTGAATTGTCCCTATAACTCCTGGAGCAGAATTTAAAATTCCTATTTCTGAAGAAGACGTGGGTTTAGCTTTTTCAGGAATAATACATTTGAGGCAAGCAGTTTCTCCTGGTTTTATGAAGCTAATCCAACCATAGTCAGCAACAACAGCTCCATGTACAATCGGAATATTTTTTTCAAAACAGATTTTATTCATTAAAAATCTGGATTTTAGATTATCTGTACAATCAATTACCAGATCAACTCCTTCTAAAACAGCATTGTTCTTTCCATCAAATTTCTCCCTAAATTTTATTATCTTTACTTTTTTGTTTGTTTTAGAAAGTCTTTTTTCAGCCACGTCTGCCTTAAATTTACCTATATCTCCCTCAGTGTAGAGAATTTGTCTTTGTAAGTTATGAATATCTATTTTATCATTATCTATAATTCTTATTTCTCCAACACCCGCTCCTACCAAATACAAAGAAACAGAACTACCTAAACCCCCCAATCCAATAATAGTCACCTTAGACTTCTTTAATTTTTCTTGTCCTTTATCTCCTATTTTATCGA
This sequence comes from Candidatus Parvarchaeota archaeon, assembly GCA_017608385.1. Lineage (GTDB taxonomy): Archaea > Nanobdellota > Nanobdellia > B33-G15 > B33-G15 > JAFCFZ01. The sequence continues at coordinate 58,433 of JAFCFZ010000005.1, read as the reverse complement.
AAAGAATATGCCTATCATATCTCATAAACATAAAAAACAAACCTTTTTTAAAAAAGTTTCAGTAGGTCCTTGTTATGAAGTACTTCGTTATGTACAATGAAATTGGATTAAAAGGTAAGAATAGACCTTTTTTTGAGAATAAGTTAGTTGAAAACATAGAAAAACAAACAGGGATGAGAGCAAGAAGGATTATGGGAAGGATTTTAGTGGAAGGAAACAATCCTAAAAAACTAAAATATGTTTTTGGAGTATCTCATTATGCAAAAATTATTGTTTGTGATCAAGATATTGAAAAAATAGGTAAAAAAGTTCTTTCTGAAATGAAAAAAATGAAAGGAAAGACTATGAAAGTATTTTCTTCAAGAGCAGATAAAGACATTCCTAAAACTTCTATTCAAATAAGCAGAGAAATAGGAGAAATTCTTTTCAATGCAGGTTATAAGGGAAATATGAAAAATCCAGACATCAGTATCTTTGTAGAGTTTATCGGAGGAAAAACATATATTTACTTTGAGAAGATTAAGGGTCCTGGAGGATTGCCAGTTGGAAGTTCTGGAAAAGTAGTTTCTCTTCTTTCTGGAGGGATTGATTCACCAGTTTCTACTTGGTATGCTATGAAAAGAGGATGTGAAGTTATTTGTCTTCATGTTCATGCATTCAAAGAAAACAAAAAAGCAGAAAAATCAAAGATTAAGGACATTTTAAAGAATATTTCAGCATATTGTCCTTCAATTAAATGTTATTTTATCCCATATTATATCTACCAATCTAATGTTATGGGAGTTCCAGAGAAATTTGAACTTGCTTTGTTTAGAAGATATTTATTCAAATTAGCTGAAAAAATATGTGAAAAGGAAGGAGCCAAGGCAATATACACTGGAGAGTCATTAGGTCAGGTAGCTTCTCAGACATTGGAAAGCATCTATGCAGTTAATGAATCTGTAAAAACACCCATTATGAGACCCTTAATTGGTTTTGATAAACAAGAGATAATATGTACTGCAAAATATATTGATACATATAATCTTTCTATTACACAATATAAAGACTGTTGCTCTATAATTGCAAGACATCCAGCAACAAAACCAAAACTAGAAAGAGTATTAGAAATTGAAAAAACAGTTCCAATGGAAAAAATAATTTTAAATTCTTTATATGAGGCTAGTTCTATTCAAATTCCTTGAAAAGAGACAATTGATCAACATTTCTCTTCTTTTTGAACCAAACTCTTTCTTGTGGCCATGAATTTTCAAATGTTTTCTTCTTAGCTTGATAGAAAATACCCATTGGAATCTTTCCTTTGTCTCCATAATTCCATTCAACAGATTTTTTAATTGCAGCACTCAAATCTTTAGGATTATGGTTTTTCATTTTATACATTCTCTTTTCCATATCTTTTCTGTTATTGTGAAAAGTTATACAGGGTTGGATAATATCTACAAATGCAAATCCCTTGTGCATAACTGCCTTCTTAATGATGTTTTTTAGATCAGGATCCATTGCATAAGCTCTAGCAACAAAAGTAGCACCATTAACCAAGGCAGTAGCAATTGGATTCATTTGTTCTCCAAAAACACCAAGAGGAGTTGATTTTCCTTTGAAATTATCCTCACTTGTTGGTGTTGCTTGTCCTGTTGTTAATGCAAAAACTTGATTATTATGAACCAATAAAGTCATATCTACATTATATCTACAGGCATGTAGAAAATGAGCACTTCCTTCAGCATAAACATCTCCATCTCCACCAAAAGCAATTACTTCAAGGTTAGGATTTCCCATTTTAACCCCTATAGATACAGGAATATCTCTTCCATGAAGGCAATAAATTCCATTTGTATTCAAATAATCATAAATTTTTGAAGAACAACCAATACCTGTAACACTTACAATATCCTTTGCCTTTAGTTTTTTTGACTTTACTAAATCACTAAATGCATTTTTAGCAGCAGTTAAAATACCGAAATTAGTACATCCAGGACACCATGTATTTACCTCACTAGTCCCAAAATTCATTTTACTAACCTCCTCAATTTTGGTAATAACCAATCTTTTGTTAAGGGTCTTGAATCATACTTCAAAACCTTGTTTTTTATCATAAATCCTGTTTTTTCAGCAATTACATCCCCTAATTGACCAGTAACATTATTTTCAACAAGAATAACTTTTTTTGAACTCTTTAGGATTTTTGAGATTTGTTTAGATGGGAAAGGAGATATGTAATTTATTTGAACAAACTTTACATTTCTTAAATCCCTCATTGTATCAAGAATTGCTCCTTTTGTAGAACCCCAACTAATTATTGTTGTTCTTCCTTTTCCATATATTGTCAAAGGCTCCATTTTCATAATTTCTTTTTCAGCAAATTTCCATTTCCTATATCTCTTATCATTCATTTTTTTAGTCATTTCAGGATCTTCTATAGTGTAACCATGTTCGTCATGTTCATAACTAGTTGCTCTAACAAATTCACCCATTTGAGGAACACTTCTGGGAGACATTCCATTCTTTGTTAATTTGTATATTTTGAAATCTTTCTTAGGTTTGATGATGTTTCGTATATCTACTTTTTTTAGTTTTGGGATATTATCAAAAGTGTAATGGCTTTCTCCTATGTGTTTATCACTTATTATAATTGAGAGAAGTCTATATTTTTCAGCAAGATAAATTGCCTCAGCTGTTCTCTTATATGATTCAGCAGCATCTCCTGGTGCCACAACTACTCTTGGAAAATCCCCATGACCCACATTAAGAGCAAATTTTAGATCCCCTTGGGTTGAATAGGTAGGAACTCCTGTTCCTGGAGCAGTTCTTTGTGAAAGATAAACAGTTAAAGGAGTTTCAGCAATACCCTGCATACTCAATGTTTCTCCCATTAGTGCAAAACCCCCTCCAGATGTCCCAACCATTGCTTTTGCTCCTGTAAATGAAGCCCCTAAAGCAGCATTTACAACAGCTATTTCATTTTCCATTTGCATGACTAACATGTCATGTTTGATCTGTTTTTGAGCCAGAAAATGGAGGACTGGAGTTGCGGGAGTCATTGGATAAGCTATATACATATCTAAACCTGCTTTTATTGATCCTAAACTAATTCCTTGATTTCCAGTAAGAAAATATCTCTTTCCTTTTCTCCCCTTTCCTATTTTTTTGACCTTCCCTTTTAATTCATCATATCCTCTTTTAGATGCCATCATATTGAGTCCAAGGAACTTTCCATGTCTTTCTGAGAAGATTTTATTTAATGGTTTTAAATCATGACCAAAATATTTCATCAAAACTCCAAGAAAAATGCTACTCCTAATAATTTTTGGAGCTTTTATTTCCTCTAGTATTTTTTCAGAATCTATTTGAACACTTTTTTTAGCATTGATTCCTTTTTCACAGAGAATTATCCCATCTTTTTTTAATTTTTTAGAATGAAGTTTTATAGTTTCTTGATTCAAAGCAATTATCACATCTGTTTTTTCTCTATGACTATTTATTGGATCTTTTGAAAATGAAATCACATTAAAATTGTGACCTCCTCTTATTAAAGAAGGATAATCTCTATAATTGAAAACATAAAAACCAAGTCTTGTTAATGTTTTTCCTAATGTTTCTGCTGCTTGTGCAACACCGTCTCCTGCTCGACCTCCAACGATCACAGTGTAATCCATAAACTCTTCATTATATTATGTAATTTAAAGTTTATTGTAGATTTTACATAGTTTTAATAATACCATTTTTAATTTTTTTTTATGAGCCTAGAAATAACAAGGATACCTGGATCAATGGCACAAGAAAGAATATGTTCTATCATTTCATATAAAGGAAGTCATTTATTCATTCATCATTTGGGAAAAGAAAATTATGCATTGATATATCATGGAGAGTTAAAAATCAATGGAAATAATTATTTGAGATATGTGTGTGAAGATGAAGTCTTATCAGAAAAAGCACTTAAAAAAATTCTAGGAAAAAAAAATCTTAATTTTGTTTCTTTAGAGTCGAACTTTGAAGAAAAACTGAAAATCAGATTGGAAAACAGTAAATTAAAATCTGATACTGTTCATTCTGAAAGTTTAGTGGATAAAATTAAATCTAAGATATGTCATACTAAAAAATAAATGCGACCACCGGGATTCGAACCCGGGTCATTGGCTTGGAAGGCCAAGATCCTAACCACTAGACTATGGTCGCTTGATAAAGAAATTGTTATGTCTATCTTTTAAACCTTGCGAGAATTAAAAGATATTACCCATTCCAGAGATGACATCGCCTTCCAAATCCTTAAACTTCTCAAGAATTTCCTCTTTTTCTTTTCCAGTGATCTCTTTTGCTTCTTTAAAGACTTCATTTTCCTTGAAAAATTCTTCTTTAGCTTTGAAAATAAAGTAAAACCCCTTTTCCTCTTTTCCTAAGGTTTTTGAAGATTCAAATTCGAACCCATTTCTCTTTAGTATTTCATTCTCTAGAAAGAGTTCCTTTTTTTCTATTAAAAATACTTTTTCCATAAAAACTCATGTTTTAGTGGTTTTATAAAATTATGCAAGATGTTTAAATATTTGATCTAATTTTTTAATATCTCTTCCAAATCTCAAGAACTTTAAACCCATTACTTTAGCAGGAATTTCATCATTGATCCCATCTCCCACTATCACCTCTGGTTTTCCAAACTTTTTCATAACAATTTCATATGGTTCTGTGTGAGGTTTTGGATTTTTCACATTATCCGCTGTTAAGACCATGTCAAAATCCCAATTATATTTAGTAAATATAAGATCTGCAAAATATTTTTTTGAGGAGGTCACAACTACTATATTATATCCCCTTTCTCTTAGTTTTTTTAGTGTTTTAGATGCTCCTCTCATCTCCTTTATTTTATTCATTCTGTCAAGAAGATACTTTTTTTTCTCATTATAGAGCTTTTCAACGTTTTTCTTTCCTGTAAGAACTTGCAAAATCTTCATTCCTGTCATTCCTCTGAATTTATCAATATCTTTTTTCATCTTTTTCTTATTGACTTTATAACCATTTTTCTGAAGAGTCTTAATAAAGGCTTCAATATGAAGGGGCATGCTATTCACTAATGTTCCGTCAAGATCAAAAATAATTGTACTCATGTTAATCTCATTTGTGAAACATTTATATTTGTTTAGAAACCATAAAAAATATGGCAAAAGCCAAGAAGAAAAAAATCAGTAAAAAAAAGGAATTTGAACTCCCAATGTGGCTTGCTCTTTTTATGACTTTCATTTTCATACTAACATGGTTTTTGATGAGTCAAGCAACATTTTATGTTGGAGGAGATTATGCTTTTTGGATAATCATGACAATGGCATTCCTATTGCCTGTTTTGATATTGTGGCTGATTTATTTTGAAGTAATTGAATTATAAATTATTTCCAATGATCCAAAGCTCTTTTTAGTTCATTATATTTTTTAGAATATCTTTTCAAAGATATATTTTTCATTACAGCATCAACTGATTGCCTCATTGCTTTAGCACCTGCTCTACTCCCATCTGGGTGACCATGAACTCCTCCCCCTGCTTGGATAATGATATCTTTTCCAAATGATTTGACTAAGGCAGGTATATGGCTTGGATGAAGTCCTCCAGAACAAACCGCAAAAACTGGCTTTATGTTTCCCCAATTTTCAGCAAGAATATGTTCTTTCTTGTCTTTTTTTACTATTTTTTTCTCAATATTTTCCCAAATATTGACAACTTCTGTTTTATCCCCTTCCATTTTTCCTACAATTGTTCCAATATGAAGTTGGTCAACACCAATTAATCTGTAAATTTTTGCCAAAGCTAACATGGAAATCCCTTGATTTCCTCTTGTTATGGCTCCATGCATTGCCCTATGGGCATGTAATATAATTCCTTTTGAGTTCTTTCTTATTGTTTGAATTGTTGAAAAACCAGTTGTAACAACGTCAACCATTGCATATTTTCCTCCTTGTGATCTTATGAAATCCATTCTTTCAAGCATTGTTTCTGTTTCAGCAGTTATATTTGGCATATATTCCTTTACTTCTCCTGTTTCTGAAGAAGCCTTATCTTTAACAGCATAAGTCTCAACTACTCTATCTTTGAAAGGATTAAATCTTTGATTTGAAAGATTTTCATCATCTTTGATAATATCAATCCCACCCATCCATGTTTCATAAGCAAGGGTGGCATGTTGTTTTGTTTTCAAACCTATTTTAGGCTTTATTATTGCTCCAACAAAAGGCCTTTCCTTTATTTTCATATGAGATCTAATTCCACGGATTCCAAATTCTGGTCCTTTGTAGATCCTCATAAAATCATCAGGGAAATCAATATCCTCTAACCTCAATTCATTAACTACTTTCATCCCAAAAATATTTCCAGCAATAGAAGACATCACTTGAGCCATATTGTCTTTCTCAAAAAGAACTTCAGGATAAGCTATTTTAACATAGTTTCCATCAATATCAAAAACCCTAGCTCTCATTTTTTTGATTCTGTCATTCATAGGTCCTACTTCTGTCCAAGTTCCTACTGAAGATTCTGCTGCTACGTGTGCTGCAGCTTTTTTCATTGATATCCTATTGGGTTTGATTTTAAACATACAAATTAAATCAGACCTTCTTGGTTTGTAAGATAAATCAATATATTCTTTGAGCATATCTGTTTTTAATCACAACTCTTTTATTAAGATTATTCATTTATCCTGCGCCAGCTCCACCGCCACCTGCTCCACCGCCACCTCCAAATCCTCCGCCGCCACCTCCCGAACTTCCTGGAGCTGCAAAAGAGGAATTTAGTGAATTGTGGAGAACTAAAAAGCTAGCACGATTATATGTTCCACCATACCAACCACTCTTATACTCACCTTCCAAATCTTTGAGTTTTTTGATCCAAACCCGTTGAATTCCAAGAGAAGTAGCATAAGGAAGATATTCATCAAATAACCTTCCTTCTTTTAGAGGATATTTTTTCATCCAATCTCTTAATTCACTATATTTGTTTGCGTGTCCTACTCCTAATTCTGTTTTTCTTTTGACAATATCATCAAATATTACAAATAAAGCTATCATAAACATAAAATTCAAGATCCCTGAGAAAAGGAATATTGCTGCAAGAACAAAGGTAGGTAGACTAATTACTGTTAAGGCAAAGATTGCTATGAAGAAAGTTATCAATACAGCTACAAACTTCTTTTTGTATTCTTCCCTCTTTTTTTTCTCTTTCTTATCAAAGAGACCAAGCTTTTCAGCCTCTTTTTGAATAAATTTCTTAATATCTGGGATTTCTTTGTAAAATTTATTCTTTAAAGAAGAAACTTCTACTTTTTTCTTATTTCCAAAAATAGCACTAACTATTTTACTCTCATAACCTAAAAGTTTTTTTGAGCTCTTTAATTTCACCAAAACAATTTCCTTTCTTTTGAATATGGTGCCTTCTTCTTTTTCATGGATATAAATAAATCCCCTAATTGATAGATCAAGAATTGTTGCTTCTATTTCTTTTATATCGATCTTTTCATCAACAACATAACCTGCTACTGCGGGTCTAAGATTTGGTAATTTCTTAAATTCTTTAAATTTAGGATCTCTTCCATGTTTCATATATCCCTGAAGACCTAAAAATACCAAAATAAGAGGAAAAATAATGTTAATTGCAGTGAAAATTATTGGAAGAACAATCAAGAGAATGTCGGTTATTGTTAAATAAGTTTCAACCATTCCTTTTGGGATATAAAAACCAAGATCAAATGTTCCATATGGTTCAATATCTTCCACAAAAAATACGAAATTTCTGTCAGAGATAGACAATACTTCAGTATCTCTACTCATAACAACAGGAATACTGTTTCCAACTCCTTGTGGGAAATTTATGTGGAATATAACATCATCTATTCTCTTTTCTCTATCAACAGGAACAACAGAATACCATAAATAATCATTTGTTTCATTGAAGTTTGTGATAGCACCAACAATAACATATTCCATCACATATGTTTGATTCTCGTTAAGAGCATCAATATCCCATCTAAATAACAAATCTCCACCATCATAAGTCATTGAAAAATCATAATCTTCGCCAGTTTCAGCGTTCCAAACCTTGAAATCTTTTATTTCCTTAATGTTTCTCAAAAAGAAACTTCTGTATACATAGGTAAATTGACCCTCAAAAGAGTAAGTATAGTTTTCTTGAACAAATATATCTGAATTATTCAAAACATTTGCCCTTGTGCTTATCTCAGCAAAGTAATAATCTTTAGCAAAGGAAGGTAAAACTAATGTTAAACAAAGAATTATGAAAATAGTTTTTTTCATAAGCTCCGAGAGGGAATCGAACCCTCGACCTTCTGCTTACAAGGCAGACGCTCTACCGCTGAGCTATCGGAGCATAATTGAGTAAGAAATCCATTTCTTTTTTAAGTTTAGTGTTATTGGACAAAATATGGAAGAACCCATCCAAATCAATATTGGTAAATGGACTATATTATTCATTTTAATTTCTATGTTATTATTTATATTTCCAATAATAGATATCTCAGTTGGTGCTTTTAATTTATCTTTGATTTTTACAGAACCTTGGAGGTTAATAACTTCAATGTTTCTTCATGCAAGCGTTCCTCATTTATTTTACAATATAGTAAGTCTATTCATTTTTGGGAATCTTATTGAGATACATTATGGTTCAAAATTCTTTGTTACACTGTCTTTGATCTCTGGAATAATTGGAACTCTCTTTTTTGGAATTCTTGAACCTACTACTTATTCAGTTGGTATTTCTGGAGTAATTTTTGGATTGATTGGAGCATCTGTAATCCTTGTTCCAGATGCTAAAGCACTTATGCCTATTGGAATCATTTCTGTACCCGCTAAAGTTAAGATAGCAGGACCCTTTATAGCAATAGGAGAGTTTATTTTAGGATTTTTTCCTTCTACTGTGGGCCATCATGCTCATTTCGGAGGGTTCTTTGGGGGCATAATTTTAGGGTATTATATCAAGAAAACAAGTAAAATAAAGAACAAATTAAGCCATGAAGAGTTCCATTTAGAGGAAATTGATTTATAATTCGATACTTTTTTAAGTCAATCTTAATCTTTCTTCTTCATGAAGACTATATTCCTGGATTTAGAAGGAAGCCTAATGAAACATAAATCTGTTTGGAGAGAATTAAATAGAATATTTGGATTTTCAGAGGAAGAAGAATATAATTATTATAGGCAAATGATAGCAGAAGGAGAAGGAAAATACCCTGAATGGATAAAATTAGTCTCAGAAAAATGGAGAGAAAAAAGACCTAGAGAATCATTTTTCAACAAATTCTTTGATTACAAAATGAAATTCAAGCAAGGAGCTAAAGAATTTGTTAAAGATCTTAAAAAAAGAGGATTTAAGACTGTTTTAGTATCTTATGCTCCAGCAATACTAGTAACAAAAGCAGCAAATTATCTAGAAGCAGATGATTATGTTGTTTTTCATGAATTAAGTTTTGATAAAAAGGGTTTTCTTGAGGGAATCATTTTAAAATCTCATCCAGACAAACTTGCTATTATTTCTGATTATATCTCTAAAAATAAGCTAAAAAGAGAGGACACTTATGGAATAGGAGATAGTATCACTGATTTAAGAATGTTAGAAAGTGTAGGTATGGGATTTTGGTTTGGAGATTATCTTGTTAAGGGTACATTTAAAGTAGAAACCTTTGGAGAAATTCTGAAAATATTGGATTCATGATCTATTTTTAGCAGCGGTTACATGTGCACAATGTCTTTTTGTTGAATTAAATCTAGTAGCATACCATTTACAATCACAAAACCACTCTTTTTTGTCTTTTGAATAAAAAACAGAGTGTTTAGTTTTCCTTTCCTTATCCTTAACAGTAAAAGCCACTCTTTTTTGGGTTTCATAATCTTTTTTTACATCTAGTCTTTTTGCTCTATCTTCAATACTCATAACTACACCTATTTATTGTAGAGAATTATTGTCCAAGTCACAATTGCAAAGATGGTCATATATACTGGAAGCATAATAAAAAGACCCAATATAATTGTGGCATCACTCCATAAAACCTGAATCAATGATCCTGCAAAAGTCATCATTAGAACCAGAATAGTTGTTCCAATTGCTGTTGCAAAAACAAGGTTAGTAAGAATTTTCGTTAAAATAGGAAACCGAATTTTTACTTTCCTCATGCTATTTCTTAATACTGATTATATTTAAACTTTCACATCCAACTTGTAATAGTTGTCCACAAACCCTTCAAAATTATCAAAGCAAGAAGGAAAATTGCAGCTGTTTCTAAAACATCCATTCTCATTGCAACTATAGCAAGTAAAGCTCCAAAAACATCCAGTAATCCTAACATTAAAAAAAACATTGACGCCATAAAATTTAGGAGATGTTACCATTTAATTATTTATTCATGAGAATAATGGTGTCGGGGGCGGGATTTGAACCCGCGATTACTGGATTTCTTCATCCCGGAGTCAGCACTCACATATCGGAATATATGAGTCCAGCGTTCTAACCAAACTAAACTACCCCGACTCCTAAAAAACTCAGATAACTAACAATTAAAAAACTTTTCAAAAATCAAATCATTTCTGATTCAAAATCATTAAGAAAGTGTTTTAGATGCTCATATTGCTTTATTAGATTGTATTCAGGAGGTAATTCCATCTTCCCATATCTTCCTTGTCGAATCCTTATTGCTTGAATAAATTTTTCAGTTTTTGAATTTGCATTCATAACAGAGTATACATCACTTGGTTTGTCCCCTATATAATTAACAACATCATATCTTTTTGAGAATTCTAATAAAGCTTCTTCTTTGGTTGAGAAACATTTGAAGTTTCTTTCTCTTGTGAAACATCCATGAGGAACTGCAAACATAATATCTTCTTTATCTATTGAATTTGTCAAAGGAATTTGTTCTCTTAAGAAGTTTAATTTATCTTCTTGGATTATTGGATTTCCAATTGTCAAAATCCCTATATTATGTCCTCTTTCTTTGATTTTTTCAATTAATTCATGAAAACCCTCATAGATTTTTGCATTGTTCATATATCTAAACCATGCAGTATCATTACAGTCTCTTAATTCTTGAATAACTTCTTCAGATAAATCTTGCTTTAATTTTTCAATTATTTGAGAGATATTATGTCTTTCTTCATACATCCATTTAGTAACCGTCTCTGCCAATTCTTTTCCCTTATGTTTTTCAAGCACATAGATAACATTATTGACATTTCCTTGTCTTACTTCATCTACATCTATTAAAGTTCCATCTATATCAAAAACATAAATTACTTTCATTCTGGACCGAGTGGGAATCGAACCCACAGCCTCATCCTAGCCAAGGATGCGTCATACCATTAGACCACCGGCCCCCGATAAACTTTAATTATAGTATTTGTTTTAAAACTTTATCATGTTGGAGGCATATACAGAATTCCTTGTATTCCTAGCATCCAATTATGGATACTTAGGTGCGTTTTTAACAGCTTTAATAACAAGTGCCACTCTCTTTATCCCAATTCCTGGTCAAGTATTTACTTTTTTATTATCTGGATATAATCATCCTTTTTTGATAGGAATTGTTTCAGCATTAGGATCAACAATAGGGGAGTTTGTTGGTTATGGTGTAGGAAAAGGAGCTTCTAAAGCTTCAAAAACATTTGATACTTGGGTTGAAAAAATAGAGAAAAAATTAGAAACTTTTGGAGTCTTTTTTGCAATAATGGTGTTTGCTGCTACCCCTTTACCTGATGATGTTACAGGAATTTTAGCGGGAGGAATGAATTATGATATTAAAAAATTCTTTTTAGCTGTTTTCACAGGAAAAACCATAATTTATCTTGCAACCGCTTATTTTGGTTCATATATTGCTGCATTATTGCTTTGAATAAATTTTTAATGGGTTCTTTTCACTAAGCATTATGAAGAAAATAGAACACGTTATTCCAGAAAAGAAGACCTGTGATGGATTAATAAGAGACTTTAGAAATATGGGACTTCAAGCAGGGAATTTAGCAAGAGCCACTGATTTAATTGAAAAGATGTGGAAACAAAACTATTTTGTTATCCTGGCATTTTCAGGACCTCTTGTTCCTTCAGGAATGAGGAATATTTTCACTGATTTGATTAAAAACAAGAAAGTAGACATGATAATCACAAATGGAGCTAACATAACTCATGATATTATTGAATCGATTGGAGGAGAACATCTTTACTCAAGTTTTTCTGAAAATGATGAAGAATTGCATAAAAAAGGATTAGGAAGGGCAGGAAATGTTATTATTCCTATGAAAAACTTTGAGATGTTTGAAACATGGTGTCAAGAATCATTCAAAAAAATAAGTCAAGAAAAGAATCAAATATCTATAAGAGAATTCACAAATCAACTTGGGAGTACTATCCCAGATGAAAATTCTTTTGTAAGACAAGCATTTTTGAACAAAATACCTATATTTTCTCCTGGATTTCAAGATTCTATGTTGGGGTTGCAACTAGCCCTTTTCAACCAAGAAAATAAACTAATTGTGGATTCTACTTCCGATTTATTAACAATTCCACCTTTACTCGAAAAAAAGGAGAAGGTAGGAGCAATAATATTAGGTGGAGGTGTTCCAAAGCATTTTGCACTTGCATGCAATGTTTTAAGAGAAGGGCTAGATGCAGCAGTCAATTTTACAGCATCTCCTTTTTGGGATGGAAGTGTTTCTGGAGCTAATTTAGAGGAAGGAAAATCTTGGGGAAAAGCACAGGAAAATGCAGAAACAGTTATGGTTTATGGAGATTCAACTGTTTTGTTTCCTTTAGCAATATGTTCTCTAAAGGAGAGAGAAGTATGTTGAATTATGTTCTTTTTTTTTGACAGGCATTTACACTAAAATATCTGATAATATTGTTGATAAGAATTTGTTTAGAAAAGAATATGGATATTTATTTTCAATAACTTCTGGAATAATTTTTGCATACCTTTTTTCAAGCTCCGTAGGTTTTGCAACATTAATCTCTGCTATTCTCATCTCATTAATACTGGCAGGAAAATTTGATCATAAAATCCATTTAACCACTCCTGTTTTCTTTTTAATGGGGGTTTTTGTTTTTGGAATGGGACAATTGAATATTCTCTTCTTCTTCATAATTTTAATTGCTTCCTTCTCAGACGAATTCATCAATGATAATTTCAAAAGTCCCTTTGCTAAGTACAGAATGTTATTGGGAATCACTTGTCTTGCTCTCTCCCTAGTTTCATTAGACCCCTCTTATTTTGTAGGGATATTCTCATTTGATGTTGGTTATATAATAACAGAAATGTTCACAAACTGATTATTTTTTCTTTTTTTTAACTTGACCTAATTCTCCAGAAATTTCAATAATTCTTGTACTCCTTTTACCCTTTGTTTCTTTCACATAAATGTTTATTTTTTTAGGATCAGAAATATTCGTTGATTTTTTTCCTTGTTTTGAAATTATTTCATCTATAGATCTCTTATATGCTTCAGTTATCAAACTCTTTATCTCTGAATACATTATTCCTGCATCCATTCCTTTTGTTTTTAGTCTCAGATATCTGCTGTCTTCATCCCACTCTTCAGGAAGATCAATTCCAGAACTTAAATCAATTAAAACCTTACTTAATCCCGCTTCATATTCCCTTCTTTTCCTTGTCATGATGGGGTCAACTTTTATAGTTTTTTTCACCCACTCAATGGCTTCCGAATTTTCTATTCCTATCCCTTGTTTTATCATTCCTTTGATTCCTTCTCTAAGTCCTTCATATTTTTCTCTCATTACTTTATATTTTCCAACACTTACTGTAGACTTTGATGGCAGGAATACTTTTTCCCAATTGGGGGAAATTAGATCCTCAATATATTTTACGACAGACCTTAGATATGCTGGGTCTATTTCTTCTTCCTTTTCACCAATATAAATTGCAGAGACCATGTTTCCCATTCTAACCATTAATTCTCTATTCCCTTCTCCAAAAATGTCAACACCAATAACCTCAACATCTCCCACTTCTCGTTCAATTGTTTCAATAGCTTTCTGAAGATAAGATAAATTTGCTATTTTATTTCCTGCATCCTTTTCTAAACTACTAAAACTAATCGGTCTTTGTGTTTTCTTAGAAAAAACATATATTTCTGACATAATATCCTAAATAAAAACCATGAATTTAACAATTTCTTTATTAGATAATAAATAAAGATAAGATGGTGTTATTTGCTTCCGCCTCTTCCCTTCTTCTTCTTCTTGACAGTTTTTTTCTTCATTCTTGTAACATTTTTCCTTGTCATATGAAATAAATATTTCTTTTGACTTAAATAAGTTCAGAAAAATGTATACTAACATTTTTAAAACATGCTCATAGGACTAATAGAATATGGGATTTAAGAAATTTGACATAAGTAATGCAATATTGGATGATTTGAGAAAAAACAATATAAATGTTCCAACTGAAGTTCAGGAAAAAGTAATACCTGAAATTTTGAAAGGAAGAGATGTTATGGTTCAATCAGAAACAGGTAGTGGTAAAACTATTGGTTTTGCTGTACCAACAATAGAAAAAATAAGACCAAGAGCAGGAGTTCAAATATTGGTTATAGCTCCAACAAGAGAATTGGCAAAACAAGTAGCAAAAGAATTTAGAAAATTCTCAAAGAAAAAGAAATTAATGGTTGCAACAGTTTATGGTGGAGTTGCGATGAGCCCACAAATCCAAAAAGTAGGTTTTTCTGAGATAGTTGTTGGAACTCCTGGAAGATTATTAGATTTACTTTCAAGGGGAGCTCTTAAATTGAATAAAGCAAATAAATTAGTTTTAGATGAAGCAGATAAATTAATGGAGATGGGTTTTATTGAAGATATTGATAAGATAATAAGATATATGCAACGTGATAGACAAACACTTTTGTTTAGTGCAACAATAAACAAGAGGGTTATTAGAATAGCTAACAGATATCTTGTGAACCCAGTAAAAATTCTTCTTGAAAATGTTATAGATAAAAAACTACTCCAACAATCTTATTATGAGGTTCAAAAAAATGATAAAATATCTCTATTAGTTCACTTATTGAAAAATTCAAAGGAAAGAGCCCTAGTTTTTTGTAATACTAAGAGAATGACAAGACTTGTGTCAAGTTCTTTAAAATTGAATAATATTGATTCAGATTGTATTAACGGAGATATGAGTCAACATGCAAGAGAAAGAGTTTTGGAAAAGTTTGAGCAAGGAAGGATGGATGTTATGGTAGCAACAGATGTTGCTTCTAGAGGAATTCATGTAGAGGATATTACCCTAGTTGTGAATTTTGATTTACCAGAAGATGTAGATACATATAAACATAGAATAGGGAGAACAGCAAGACAAGGAAAAAAAGGAACCTCATTGATATTTTTGTCTAATATAGATTATCAAAAAATGGATAAAATAATGCAAGTATTTAGAGAATTTTTGAATAGAAAAGACATTCCTGAATTTGAAAGGGTAAGATTACCAAGAAGAACAGAAGCTCCAAGGAGACCATATAGAAGTTCACAAAGAAGGTCATGGCAGGGAAATAAAAGACGCAGACATTCTAGATAAGATCTGAAAATATTGATTTAAAACTCACATTTTTTGTCTTTCTCGCTTTACTTATATTTTTTAGAAGCTTTTGAAAAATCTCAGCAGTATAAACTGTTATTGCTGTTGCAAATCCTTCAGCAAGAGTCATTGAGAAGGGTAATCCTAAAATTGTGAAAACATAGAATGAAGGATAACTATAATATCCAAAAGTAAAAGAAATATAATCAGCATAAAAACCCAAACAGGATCCTACAATAGAATATAACAAATATTTTTTGTCTCTTGTTCTAATTAATACAAAGAGAAAACCAGCTAATAATCCAAAAAATACAAGATACCAATTCATTTGTCCAACCTCCTAACAATAAAATGGGCAAATGACAAGTATGGAACATAAAGAAGAAGAGTAAATAGAGACACAAAAGGAACCTTTGGCAGTGAATGATAATACCAAAAACCCCACATTGTTGTTAAATTCTCAAAAATAAAAGCAAGAATAAAACCAATAAGAGCAATGAAAAAATAATTTTTCCATTCTTTTCTATCTACATACATTAAAATTGAAAATATAACATAATTAAACACAAAAAACAAAATATGATCCATATCCCTTAAAAGACACACAATTATTAAAATCTGATCTTTTTAAAATGGGCCCGACGGGATTTGAACCCGCGACCTACTTTCTTCTTTCATAAGTAACCTTATAACTACCATTTGGAGTTTTATCCCATTTTGTTGCAATTATCTTTTTTTCATGAAAATTTTGTTCAATTCTTTTAGCAAGGCCAGGATTATATTTCCTAACAAATTTCATATAACTTTCACCAAGTTCTTTACTAGATCTAGAGATTTTTCCTTCAACAATATCTAGCTTTTCAGGAACATGAGAGATATAAGCTAACCATGTTGGAATCCCAACTTTTTCTCTTTTTGCTTTACTTAAAGCTATGTCTAAGTATTGTCCGCTTCCCATTTTACCATCCTCAATTTTATCAAATAACCTTATTGCTTCTTCAGGGTATCCATAAGCTCTCCCTAAATCATTATCACTTTTTGCATTCTTTGCATGGAGGAGAACCTTTAAATTCCTTTCATCTTTAGCAACATAAACGCTAATTGTTTTTTCTTCGTCCTTTTCATTAAATCTGTAAGGAATGCCCAAACTCTTCAATATTTTTTCAAACTCCCTTTGATAAACTTCAGAGTTTTCAAATCTTCTACCATGAAAATTTAAATTCAATCTTATCTTTGCTGCAGGTTTTATTCCTTCAGAGACTAAAAATAGATTTAATTCATCCTTAATTTTTATGAATTTCTCTAAATTTTTCATAATACTAATCGAATTCTTTTATTAAAAAAACTGTTCATAAACTCAAGAAATGGGCTCGATGGGATTCGTTTATTCATTTCTTTTAAATTTTGTTTTATCATATTTTTCAAAATCAGAACATGTTGTAAAATAAGATTGTGCAAAATGTTTTTTTGTGAAATAAAGCATTGCAGGGGGTCTAGAATTCCATGGATTATGTACTGGGGCACCTCTCCTTTCAGAACACCATATTGAATAGTTTCCTTTTTCTTTAGGATTCAAAACATTCCCCTTAATTAAAATATATAGAAGATCTTCATCGAAATTTTCAATAATTTTCTCAACACCAAATTCCTTTCTCATTCCTTGCCAGTTGACAAAAACTATTTCGCCTTCTGTATTTATTGATATAAAGGGTTTAATCTGTTCAACATCTCTTTTAATATCTTCAACTAATGATTCATGGAATCTGGGACCTATTATTCTTTCCAATAAAGCTTCCATAAATTTAATCGAGAAAATGAATTTTAAAACAGTTCCGGTCGCTGTCTCAAATCTTTATGTAAGATGGGCTCGACGGGATTTGAACCCGCGACCTACTGGTTAAGAGCCAGTTGCTCCACCTGACTGAGCTACGAGCCCAATTAGTTTTACCAAATAGAATCTACTTTTAAAACTTTTCAATTAAATTATTTAGCTGGTTTTCTTTGCTTATTGACTTTTTTAGGACTCCAGGAATGGTTTCGGAGTTTTGGACTTACCCCAAAACCACAGGCAGAACATTCATTGTGAGCTTTGTGATAGGAATGTCTACCACACCTTCTGCATCTCACATGTGTTTTACTTCTACCTTTTTTACCTTTAGATGGAGTTCCTTTCATAATTCATCACGCAGATGGAGAAATGATCACGATTGTGTCGCCTCTTATGAAAACCTTACCTATGTTTCTTTTGACTTCTCCTGCCTCTAATTCTTGTGCATCCTCTAGCACAGTATTGATATGGATGTCAAAAGCGATAAGCTTTCCAACAAATTGCTTTCCGTTCTTCAGTTCAACCATTACTTGTTTTCCACGACTTTCATTCAAGGCATCCAATGGCCTTGGCATAGCTTCTTTTGATTGATTTTGTCCTTCCATAATGCACCCCCAAATTTAATGTAAAAACACCAAATTCATTTGTTTTTTTAAGCTTATTGGTATTTCAGAAGATGTAAAATAAAAATAAATTAAATTACATAGTTTCAGCAATCTTCTCGATTTCTCTCAAAGTTTTTCTGTAAAGACCAATTTGTTCTTGTGGAACAATACCTGATCTTTCCCAAGATTCCAAACCAAATCTAATATCTGTCGCAGCACTATCTGCATATTCTCTTATTTGTGGGTCTTGTAATAAAAAATAATCTGCTCTATCTATGTGACAGTCCCCTATTACTTTTTGGACTTTTGGAATGATTCCTCCTAGTTTTTTGACGACTTTTTCATCTCCTAAGATCTCATAAGTTTTTAGAACTTTTTCCAATAAAACATGAGCAGATTCTGCATTCCAATTATCTATCTTGTCCAAAGCAGACTCTAAATTAGAATCTTTAACAAAAACTTGGTTTGAAGGGTTTATTCCTTTTAGTTCAGATACAAGAAAGTCTAAACCATTACTTACTTCAATTTTATCCATATATTTTGCTCTTTCACTTCCTTCGACATCTGTACTCATTTTATCACCATTTTATTATTTTTAAGTAGTTAATAAACATAATATCTATTTTATAAAGATTTTGATTATATACCTTAAAGTTTTTAAAGCAAGACCAAATTCTTTTGTTTCATGTCAGTATGGCAAAGAAGATCAAAGAGAAAAGTAACAGGTAGTAAATACCAAAAACAGAGAAACAAGAGAAAAAGAGAATTAGGAAGCCAAGCGGTTCTTGCTAAAGTTTCTGAAAGAAAAATCAAGAAATTAAGAACAATGGGCGGAACAAAAAAAATAAAACTTCTTGCGGATAAAACAGTCAATGTCTTTGTAGGAAAGAAAATAAAGAAAGTAGAGATCAAAGAAGTTTCTGAAAACAAAGCAAGTCGACACTACAAGAGAATGGGAATTATAACTAAAGGAGCTATGATTGATACTGATTTAGGTGTTGTAAGAATTACTAACAGACCTTCTAAAGAGGGCTTTTTAAACGGTGTTTTAATCAAAAAATCCACTGCAAAGTGAAAACTTAACCAAAACGTTTATAAAGGTTTCCACCTTTAATTTAAAAGATTTTCGAAATGAAAGAACAACAAAAATGTCCTTCTTGTGGATCTAATAATTTATATCCTGATACCAGAAGAGGAGAGCTTGTCTGTAAGAAATGCGGAAGCATAGTTAAGGAAAGAATTGTTGACCCAAGACAAGAGTGGAGGGAATTCAATTTTGAACAAATGGAATCTAGAAGAAGGGTTGGTTCACCTTTGACTTCTACAAGACATGATAAAGGATTAAGTACAACTATAGGAACTAGATCTGACATTCAAAATTTACCTTTATCTCAGAGAAGAAAATATTATAGAATGAACAAATGGCAGGGAAGAATCAGTACAGCTATTGAAAGAAACCTAAAATTTGCTCTAAGTGATTTAAGAAGAACCTCTAGCATCTTAAAATTATCTAGGATAGTGGAAGAAGGCTCTGCTCATATATATGAAAAGGCTGCAAGAAAAGGGCTTGTAAGAGGAAGAAGTATGGAATCTGTTGTAGCAGGAGCCATATATGCTTCTTGTAGATCTCATAATGTTCCTAGAACACTAGGAGAAATAAGCGCCGCCTTTGGTCTTGATAAGAAGGAAATAGGAAAGACCTACAGATTTATTTGTAGGCAATTGGGGATGCGAATACTTCCAACATCTCCAATGGATTATGTATATAGGTTCTCTAGTGAATTGAATCTTAACCCAGAAACAACTACAAAAGCAGTAGAAATCCTAAAAAGTGCCTTGAAAAAAGAAATAACAAGTGGAAAGGGACCAATGGGTATTGCCGCTGCTGCTTTATATGTGGCTGCTCTTTTAACAGGACAAAAAAGAACTCAGAGAGAAGTTGCAGATGTGGCAGGAGTCACAGAAGTAACAATAAGAAACAGATATAAAGAATTGCTAGAAGAGTTAGGTTTAGAGGATAATATCAAAGAAATAAAGGATAAAAGGGAAGCTAACGTCGAATAATCTTTTTTATTTCTCTTAAATTTGCATTTGTTTTAATCCCTAGATCTTCAAAATGGGTTTTTGAAGCTTTGAAACCCGCTTTTTTGACTTTTTCAAGAACATCTTCTGTTTTAATGGGTCTTTTTCCTATTTTAGAATATAATTTATGAATGTGGAAATACCAAGGAACATTGATTTTACACTCTTCTAAGAGAGTTTTAGCAAAGGGATGTTTGATGTTTTTGACTATTTTTTCATCACATAATTTACCTAACCACATAGGCCCAATGATTTTTTTATTAGTTTTCTCTCCTATATAATATATACCTCTGTCCATTGTTTTTCGATCATACCAAATATAACCAATTTCTTCCCTTAGTTTGTCACACATACTTCTTCTGTTTCTTTTGACTTGGAAATAAGCTCTGAAGTAATGTCTTGTTCTATGGGAAAACACAGGAATCAAAGCCATTTCTTGAGACATACTTATTTCAATTGCCTTTTTTATTAAGATTCTTAATCCTACTTCATGTTTAAAATCAGTTCTAGAATTCACAGCACTATATATCCTCTCACACTTTTTTGGATATGTTCCTACTAAGGTAGCACTATCTGTTGCTGTTATTGCTAAAAACCCATCTTTTCTAACCTTTTTTATCCCATTTTGAATAAATTTTATAGGAGAACCAAATGGATCAATATCTAAATACTCATAATAATCCTCATTATTGAGAAGAAATCTGTTAGCTTCTTGATTATATGTTTCTGCCTTTATTTTATTTAATCTTAAATTAGCTTTAATTAATTTGTAAGCGCTTGGATTTGCATCATTAAGAATTAATTTTTTAACTCCTATCTCTTTAGCCATCCTAATTCCTCTAATTCCTGAGGCAGCAAGTAGATCACATATAATAAAATCTTTAGGATCAACAGCTCTGAGAAAGTCCAATGATAAGGTCCTATCAAACTCTTTTTCAGGATTATAAAAAACAGGCATTTTTTTTGAAACAATACTCTCTACATGAGTCTTTATTCTGGTCTCTCCTTCAGTTATTTTCTTCATAGAAAATGATTAACAATTATTTTATTTCAACCTTTGTTCCTGCAGCTTGTCCTGGCAATCCCTTTTCAAATATAGCCCTTATAACATTCTTATTGCCGTGTGGTGCAGAAACAGTTCCTTTGATTTGTTTACCCGCTTTGGAAGTCCATATAACTTCTTTACCCATCAATTTCTCTCTTTCACCTTCTACTCTGATGAGAACTTGATTAGTATTTTGAGTGTGTCTTCCTCTTCTATATGATATAACTTTACCTTCCATTGTCAAAACCTATTTATCATGATTTAAAAAACTATCTTTGTCCTAATTCTTCTTTTATAATCTTTTCTGCTCTTTTTTCGTGCTCTATTCCTCTCTTTTCATTGATTATTCCATCTCTCTTGACCTTAACATCCTTTAATTTATCAGCTAATTCAAATTTCCAAGTTTCTCCTTTCTCCTTTCTTAACTTTTTAAGGACTTCTTGCATTTTATCAACAAAATCATTAACTTCTTTCAACTGTTTATCAAATTCAACTCCAGTGTATTCTTTCTTGACTTTATGTTCAATGTCTTTATAATTTTGAACAGCTGTTTGAGCTATTTTACAATATTTTTTTGAGACTAACTTTTCTTTACCACATAATACTTCCTCTACAAATTTTGGAGTTTCTTTAGGGGTAGGGGGTCTATATCCTAATTCCATTAAAACTGCTTGTGAAGAACTTACAACTGCTTGTTCTAAGTAATAACTTAATTTCTCTTTCATTGTGCTTTTAGCGAGTTTTAACAACTCTTCAGACGAGTGAATATGCTTGTCAATTGATTCTTTGCTTGGTTTTATATTTCCCATTCTAAATAACATTTGAACAGGCAAAAAGAATCCAGTGTCAAATACAGGGACTCCGTCTCTTAATACATTAAATAAAACAGGATTTCCTATTCTAACATATTCCCAAAATTCAGTCAATAGATATGGTTGAGGATGAAGTTTTTTTGATATAGGATATGCCATAGCAAGAAGCTTTTGGAATAATTTCTCCTTTACCTCGGATCTAGTCATCGTTTTAACATCTGTGTCATCCACAATTATTGCAATGTCAATATCACTTGTCTTTCTTTTACCTTGTTTTGTCTTCATAGAACCCCAAACAACCATAGATTTGATGTATTTCTTAAAATTCTCCACAACAAGCGCTACATATGTTTCTACATCTCTAGCATCCTTTCTTGCCAAAAAGTCAGATACTTGAGGGTATAAACCCCTTTTAATTGATTCAGAAACTTGTTTTTTCTTCTTGAATTTCTTGACTTTAGGCATGTAACTAAGAAACCATAATATATTTAAATATGTTTTTGTTACTATTTAATAATAATAATATCATGAGATATAAAAATGCTAAGAAAAATATCTGAAGAAGTAGTGAAAGGTTTTGTAGAGGGTTTTCTTAGAGATACTCCAGAAGCAAGTAAAAAACAAGTTTTAGAGTCATTTAAAGAAGCAATAAAAGAAGGTAAATTCATTGAAGTAAGTGATTCTACTGCGAGCAAATATATTGGCCAAGCATTTGATAGTTTAGGAACTACTTTACTTTCAGAAAGTCCAGTAAAAGAAGGTTCTGTCGAAGATTTGACTAGTTTATTGAAAACAAAAAAAGAATCTGCTTTGAAAACTTCAACAATTTCAGAGACTGAAGATATTTCTTTGGAGTTAAAAGATCAGGAGCATTTAGCAACATATAGAACAATAATGGGAGATACATTATTAAAAATAAAGGAAGCTGAATTGCCTGATGAATTTGGGACTAATACAGGATATTGTAGGGATAGAATTGGAAGTGAATTTACTGGTAGAAGATTAGGAGAAATAAAATCAGAAGAAGATTCTGGAGAAGCTTACACACCAACAACTGTTGAAGAACCTACTTCAAAGCTAGTTCCAGATATTTCTATTGAAGAGGAACCTAGAGGAACGGGAACAAAGAAGAAGCCAGTTAAAAAACCAACTAAAAAACCTAAGAAAACCAAAAAACCATCAGGAAAGAAAAAGAAAACAAAGAAAACTAAAACTATAGAGCATATCTTAGAAACTCCATCAAGTGAACCAGAAACACCAGAATCAAAAGATTATACTCTAAAAGATTTCTCATTAAAAGAACTAGAAACTACTTTTGATAGATTAATAGCAAATGATTTAGTGGGAGTTTACAAAGCAATTAAAAGCATAAGTTCAGATAACCCTAGAAATCCTGAAGAATTAAAACACAAGATCAAAAAGTTCCTTTATTCTTATTTAATGCCAGGAAAAATCGACGAAAAAAATATTGAAAAAGCCAAAAAGATTGATAGGTTTATCAATGGAATTGTCAATCCAGGCTTATTTAATGCACCAGATATAGAAAATATTTTAAATACAGTATTTGGCGGAAGAAAAGATGAAGGCCCAGGTCTTGTTTCATATAAATCAAGAGCAATTGATTTAAGAAAAGCATTAGGAGAGATAGATGTTTCTGATGTTCCAAGATTAAAAGATGGAAGTGTTGATTATTTAAGCCTAATACAAATTCATTATATGCGTCTTAGACCATTGGTTAAAGTAGCTCAAAATGTAGATAAAACAGGATTGAAAGGTTTGGAAGGACCTAGTTTAGATCAACTTTTGAGAGACTCAAGTGATGAAGATAAAGAAGATTATATTCAAAATATTTTAACTAGATTTAATGCAGCAGAAATTGCTGAAAAAAAATCTGAAGAGATAACTCAAAGATATCAAGTAGCCCAGTTACAAGCTAAAAAACAATTAGGAGAAGAGAATCCAGAAATTGCTGAAACTGTTTATGTAGATGCTCCTAAGTTAGCTCAAATTTATGAAGGAATTGTTAGATTTGATGCAAGAAAAGACCCAACATTAGAAGCAAGGGTAGTCAAGCAAAGAATAACTCAAGAAATGAATCCTATTATTGAAAATTACTCAAATATTATTGAGTCTTCACAAAGGGGAGTTTCAACAGCTTATCAAACTTTTATGAATAAAATAAATTCAGAAAATCCAGATTTAGTAAAAGAAGGAAGCCAAGAATATTTGGGTCATGTTGAAACATTTATGGATGAAATAGTAGGGATAGATGAAACATTTTCTGAAACAGGAGAACCTATTTTGGGAAGCGCTCAAATATTAGCTGGAAGTAATAAATCCTTGAATGAATTATTTTCAGAAGATAAAAAAATAGCTGAATACTTAGCAAAATTAGGTGAAGCTTAAAGCTTATCGACTTTCTTCTCCATTTTCTTGACAAATCTTTCTGTTTCAACTCTTAGCTTTTTGACTTTCAAAGGGTCAAATGTCTTTGTTTTAGACAATGTTTTCATTACTGAATACATTTTTTTGACAAAGGTAACATCTGATTTAGTTATCCCTCTCAATTTAGCAAAGTATTTTGGAATTTCTTTTGGACTCGGTGGAGTCTCACCAGAAGCCATTAGAACTGCGTGAGCTGCATCAAATGTTGCCCAATACAAATTATCCAAAGACATTCTCATAAAAGCATCAACCGAACTTGTAAGGTATTTTGCCTTGTTTATATGGGCTTCTATTGCTTCTCTACTAGGCCTTATTCTTCCTAATTCTAATAGTCTCTTTAATGGTCTAAAAAAACCAGTATCTGTTATTGCTTTTCCATCTCTAATAATATTAACAATTACTGGATCAGATTGTCTTACACCATCCCAAAAATCAGCTAAACCTATTGTAGTTAGGTGAATTCTTTCAGAAGCACCAATATCAACTAATACTTGACCCATACCTAATCTGTAAGCACCTACAAGATCTTGTGTTACTGGCATTGAAATATCATCAACTAAAGCAAGAACATCCATATCTACTCCCTTTTTCCCTTTAGCTATTGAACCAAAAAGGATTATTGCATGAATAAATCCCCCAAAATCTTTTGTTGCTTTTTCTGCAAAAGAATAAAGCAGTTTTAAATCATCATCTCTAATAGTTCCTTTTCTTAAATCCCTTAATCTTATTCTGTTTTCAATTTCAGCAAAGCTGTCAAGTTTATGTTTTTCCATTAGAACAAACCTCCTGTGAATGTGCTATAAAAATAATGTTCTCTCTTATCTCCAGGAAGGAAAATTCCTTCATCAAATGCGCTGGACACATATGTTGGTCCCCACAATAATTCTGTTGGAGTTCCTGCTGCAGAATAAAGATCTGTACTTAGTTGTAAACCAAAATGATAACCAGGACCAGTACTACCCATTGCAGCACCTTCTGATATTATCCTGTTTCTTCCAGAGTGTTTTTTCAAATATTTTACCATTTTTTGTCTTTCTTCTTCTGGAAAAGCCTCCCCTACTGGAAGATGAGCATCAACATCACCAAAGTTTTCATGAGCATGAACCTCTTTGATGTCATGTTTTATTTTACTCATAAACTCAGAAGGAGAACCTATCTTAAACTTATTTCCCTCTGTGTCTGTCACTTCAATTCCTTGCATAGTGGCTGCATGACCCATATCATAAGTAACTCCTACATATTTTTCAATCTTAGACTTTGGAACTCCCTTTCTTTTTAACTCCTTTTTAACCTCAGAAACCAATTGATTTAATTCGTGTGGAGTTGAGTACATATTTCTTTCATCTGTGTTTTCAATGCTAAATATAATTCCTTTATCAATTGCCTTTTTAGCAACATGTGCTAAATTTTTTGCAGCATTTTTATCAATTACTTTTCTCCCATCTGTAATAAATCCCTTTTTTTCCCAACCCCCATATTGTAATTCAATCAATTTTCTTTTGTCCCTTTGAGCATTATAGAATTTTTTTTCATTATTGTAAGATTCATTAAATCTATCTAAATATTTTTTTTGAGTTAAGTGTTCCAATTGCTCTTTTTTACCTTTTGGAATACCTAAAGATAATGCTGTTTCTCCAACCATAGAAGCGTATATTCTTGTAGTTTGTGAATTTGGATTAGATAGGGCTTCTTTCAATTGACCAATATTTCCGGAAGATATCATCATCTTTATAGGTTCGGCAGATTCCATTGTTTTCTTAGATCCATCAACATATTTATCAGCCCAAGCAACTCTTTCTTTGATCTCAGCTCTTTTTTGTTCGTTCAAAAATCCTAAATAAGCTTTTTTGTCCATGTTGGTTGGAACAGGAACTCTAGATATTTGTCTAGTTTCATTATCGAACGCATATATTTCATCCTCCCTTATCCTAGGAAGAACTAAAGTAGGATGAACATTAACCAATTTGATTCCTGCTTTAGAAGCATGATCTATTCCTACTCCAATTGATCTTTTTGCTTTTTCATTTACTTCAGGTCGTGGTAATGCTAATTCATAATTTTCATTAGGAGGAACATGCCAAGTAACTTCTACATTATTTGCATGGGCTAAATTCTTTATTGCCTCAATCCCAGTGTTACCAACTCTTCCCATTTCTCCCTGTACTTCAACAATAGGAGCACCCCAACTGATTCCTTGATCCAAACCAATAAATGGGGGTTGCTTTAAATCTGCAGCTACTCCCATAGGATATGACCCAAAACCAATTCTTTCACTTTCATATTTCATGAGGTTCTCTCCTCTTTTTGTAATCTTTTAGATTACCACTCAAATCTGTTTTAATTAATTCATCATCTCTATTAAATACTTGCCCTCTAACATCAAAATCAATGAACTGAATAAAGTCTCTTTGTCTCACTTTTGTTTCTTTTATTCCTTGATCTTCCCACGAATCCCTAAATCTTATTCTACTATCTTCATCTTCCCATTTAACTCCAGATAAAAGGGGTTTATATTCTGACTCCATATTTACAAGATAGTCAGTTGATTCTTGAGGAGGAGATGTAACAGAAGAAGTTGATTGAACAATAGTTTCTAATTCTGTTGCAGAAGAAGTTACTACTTCAAGTTTAGGAGCATCACTAACATGAATAGGTGCTTGGAAAGTGTTTGTTTGTTCCATATTTGACTTTATTTGAGCTAATTTTTTGAGAATTTCCTCATTTTTTTCAGATATCAATAACATCTGAATGAGAGCCAGCTTCTCCCATTTAGTCTTTCTTTTTTCAATTTCTTCAAGAACTTTTTCCCATTTCATGAGCATTATTGTCTCTGGAATGTTTTACCCGTTTCATCATAAATTCTATCTGTAGGCCATCCTAACATTAAGAATGCATTTTTAGCAATATCATAAATTAACCAACCCTTATTGAGTGCAATTTTTTTTGCTTCATTCACAAGATTTGCTTCGTTAGAAAATAATTGAAATTTCTTACCCTTTTTCTTCTTTTTTCCATCTTTTTCTTTTTTTCCATAATTTTCTTGAATACTTGCTAAAATTTCTTCAACAAAGGTCTTTGGTTTTGTATCTTTTTTCTTGGTTGAGTCATCTTCCACATATTTGTATTCTAACATGAGATTTTTCACCCATTTATCAACTGGATCCTCTTTCCATTCTTCTTGTTTCTTTTCAAAAGCATCTTCAGTATAAACCATAGGTTGAACTTTAACTTCGGTTTTTGTAATTGCATTAGGAGACATTCCTCTCATTTTCATATCAACATGAACTACTGCTACATATCCTGGATATTCACTACTAGTAGAATGCCCAACCAATTTTACTTCTCCATAAACAGAACTCCCCATTTTTAATAAATTAGGATCAAAGGGATCATGTTTATCAGATAAGGCTTCTACATCTCTAATTAATGGTGCAACCCACTTTTTATATAAATCAATACTTGCGGCGGATGATTTCATTCTTTCCTCAATTGTTTTTTCCATTTCTTCTAATGATTTTCTCCAGTGCTTTTTCCAAACATTATACTCCTTTAATTTTCTCCTCAAATAATTTTTAATTCTGTCTCCAGAAGGCAATTCAGCTATTTCTTTTTCTGAATTAACCTTGAAGAAAAAATCTCTTATTCCAAAAAAAGAAGCATTTTTAGCAGCATTTACCATTGCTGCTGGACCCGATTTAGGATCAATATTATCCATCCAAATCCCTTTCAAAACAAGATCATCAGGTGTTTTTTCCCCTTTTCCATAGAATTCGAGGGCCTCTTTAATTCTTTGGTGGTCTTTTTTTATTGCTATTAATCCCTTTATTATTTGACCTATTTGTGCCATTAAACTATTAGCATCTTGTAAAGTGTGATGTCTCTTTTGTTGTTTTTTCCCCCATTCGTCACTCCTATAACTAAATGAGTAAGTATCAACAATTTTAGTTACCTTTAAACCCATTTTTGTCATAAAATCAACAATCCAATAATAAAATGGTTCCAAAGCAGCTCCAGAATCATAAACAATTTCCCATTCTCTTTTTAGCTTCATAATTCCATTTTCAAAAGATTCTTTTACAACTTCAATTTCTTTAGGTTTGTATTTAGGCATGTATATTGATATTCTCTACTTGATTTTAAATGTTTTTGAGAAGCATTTAAATAAGATTAGGGAATTAAGAATTTTAGGTGATTTAATGGGCATTCTTGATAAACTCAGGGGTAAAAAAGCAGAAGAAGAAATCCCTGAATTTGGTCCAGGAGATTTAAATTTAGGCGCTGATTTTTCAGGAACTCCTCCTAGAGCTCCAGGAACCCCAGGAGCAACAACTCCAGGATTACCACCATTAGGAACTACTCCAGGAGCAACAACTCCAGGATTACCAAATTTACCTCCTATTGGTTTGCCAGCACCTTCTAGTTTACCTCCTTTAGGACCTCCTCCATTGCCTTTTCCAATGGAAAGTAAACCAGCTCCTTTAGGTTTTCCTCAGCCAAGTTTTCCTAGCAAGGGAATTCCAGATGAAACTTCTAGAAAATTAGACATGATTTTGGATAAATTGGGAAATATTGAGGAGAGACTTGCATATCTGGAAAGGGCACTTTATGGTCAACGATGATTTTTTTTATACTTATTTTATAAGACCTATTTATTCAGGAGAAGGATATAATATTTTTAATACAATTGCTTATGCTTTTTTGTTAGTGGGTATCCTCTATGTGTTTCATAAAGTTTCAGAAAAAATAAAGTTTAAATGGGATTTAAATTCAGTTATAGCGACCACACCATATGTTGTATTAATTTCTTTTGCAAGAGTTTTAACAGATGCTGGAATCTATGAGAAAGGGTTTTGGACAGTAACACCAGGTATAGAATTATTGATATTATTGCCCTCAATTTTCTTTGTTTTCTGGTCTTATCATCAATTCAAGGAAAAATATGTTAAAATTAATTTAGTAATTGGATCTCTATTGTGTTTTTCACAATTAATATTCCTCTCTTATCCAAATCCATTGGGTCCTTTCTTAATTAGTTTGTATTTAGTAATTTCAATAATACCTCTATTTTATTTGAAAAAAAGGATAAAAATCCTTCAAAATGATTTGAATTTTATTGTAATGGCAGTTCACTTTTTTGATGCAGCAGCCACTTCCGTTAGTATAAGATTCTTTGATTATTTTGAACAACATGTTTTACCTAGTTTTATGATTAATATTTTTGGACCAGAAATAATGTTTGTTCTAAAAACAATTTTTGTAGGTGTAGCTTTATACATTCTCAAAGATGTTGAAGATGCAGACATGATAAGATATGTGATAATATTCCTTGGTTTGGCTCCTGGTTTAAGAGATACAATTAGGTTAGCATCAATGATCTAAATGTAATAATTTCCTTTCTTTTTCTGTTCCTTATCCTTAACAGAACCTTCTTTGTTTGTTCTAGGCCTATGTGTTTGGTCATCTCTTCTGAATGTAATTCCTAAAGTCTCTAAAAATTCATTCATTGCTTTTCCAACATCCATTGGTCCTTTTGTAAACCCTTTTTTTCCAGGAACACCATCAAAAACAAGAACTCTATCACTCAAAAAATCTAATAACATTAAATCATGGTCAATAACAATAGCTGCTTTTTCATTTTCTTTCAAAAAATTCTTAATAACTCTTGCAGCATTTATTTTTTCTTCTACATCTAAATGAGCAGAAGGCTCGTCAAAAATATAGATATCTGCTTCCTGAGAAAGAGTAATTCCTATTGAGACCTTTTGTAATTCCCCTCCAGATAATCCATCCAATTTTTCATTTGAGACACGGTTAAGATTTAATTGATTGATCATTTTTCTTTTGAGAACTTTGTTAACTTTTTGTTCATTAGATTTTACATATTGGGGTTTGTAAGCTATTTTTATCTTTTTCCTTAGATTTCCTTTGTCTGGTTTTAATTCTCCTGCCATTATCTTAGCAAAAGTAGTTTTACCAATAGCATTTGGACCTATGCATCCAACCATCTCCGAAATCATTATTTCTGAAGAATTAATTTTAAGTTTAAAATCACCTAATTTTTTTTCCATATTCTCCCACTCAAAGATCTTTTCCTTTATTTGTTCTTTTTGAGCAGTTTTTTTGACAAATTTTAAAGGTTCATTTCTAAATTTCATATTCTCCATTGTGAGAAAACCACCAATATAAGAGTTAATTCCTTCTTTGTTTGACATTGGTTGAGAAACTATACCATAAACAGCAGGAGTTCCGAAAACAACATGCACAAAATCAGTTAGATAATCCAACAAAATCAAATCATGTTCTACAACTAAGGCCATTTTTTCTTTAGTATATTTTCTTATTACTCTTGCTGTGTTGAGTCTTTGTTTAATATCTAAATAAGATGAAGGTTCATCAAAAACATACAAATCAGCATCTTTTATCAAAGTAGCAGCAATTGCAACTCGTTGTAATTCTCCTCCTGACAATTCAGAAGGTTTTTTCCCTAAATTCTCCTCCATCCCCAATTCTTCAATTATTTCATTCATAATTCCTCTTTCATCTGATTTTTCTAAGAGGAGTTTAATACTTTCTTTAAAAACTTCAGGGATTTTTTCAACTTTTTGTGGTTTGAAAGAAACTTTAACTTTTCCAGAATAAAGCATATCAAAGTATCTTTGATTTTCTGTTCCTGCAAAATATTTTATAACCTCTTCTTTGGTTCCTTTTCCTCCCAAATTTGGAACAATTTCACCGGAAATAATATTTAGAACAGTTGTTTTACCTGCCCCATTAGGTCCAATAACTCCTACAATAGAATTTCTTTTAGGAATTGGAAGGTTAAAAACACGAAATCCATTCTTACCATGTTAAAAACACGAAATCCATTCTTACCATATTGATGAATTGGATTTTCTTTTTGTTGAGGTAAATTAATTATATGGATTGCATCAAATGGACATTTTTTAACACAAATTCCACATCCAATACAAGTTTCTTCATCAATTATTGAGACATTTTTAATCTTAATAGTATCAACTCCTGCCCGATTTTTAGGACAGAAAGTTCTACACTCTTCTTTACATCTTTTAGGATTACATTTTTTCTTCTCAACAACTGCAATTCTCATAAAAATTCTTGTTTTTGAAATATTAATAATTTTTACATTGAAATATTAATTCATTATTTGATTAATCGCATAGAAAACAAAAGACATTAACAATTAATTTAATGGAGTTATCGTATTATTATTGCCCCAAATAAACTTATAAATATTCTCAGCGACAATTTTATTAGCTTTTCCAGTAAAATGTTGATCTCCCCCAACATAAATATTTTTCATGGATGTTTTTTTAAGTTCATTGACTAGATCTATTTCTGGATTAATTAATCCATAAACTTTCTCTATCCTTCTCGAAACATCATAGTAATCTATATTTGAATTACTATTCATTGGGACTGATGAATAAGATACATTTGTTAAATATTTTCCATGCAAGTGTCCTGAAGGAGGGAGATATACAACATATACCTCTGATTCTTTTGATATTTCTTCAACCCATGTTTCAATGATTTTGTAACACAAATTACTCTTATATGTTCCATCACAATTCTTTCCTCTATAACTATCATAATAACATTCATATTCTAGTAAATCCCAATTATAGATATTCTTTAGAATTTCAGGAATCTTTGTATAATTTAAAGTTGGATAATTAATTAGTTTAAGGGATTCATTTTCAATAATAAAGCGAGGTTTTGTAATAAAAAAATTGTGTCGAAAATAAAGTTCACTTATTATATTAACATTTCTTTGGCAATTTTCTGGTTGATAACCAATTATAATATAATCTGGTTGATATTCTCTTCCTTCTATTTTCCATTTTAAATATGCTTGATCAATCCCATAAGCTTCAACACCAAAATTCATTATTTCAATTTCCATAGTTTCATTTAATATCTTTTCAAGATAGTAACCCATTGTTTCCTCAAAAGGAACATCATTACCATGTACAAAAGAATCACCATATAAGTGAATTCTGATAATTCCCTCCTTCTTTTCTAAATCAAATTCTCTTGGGCTTCTAATACCCATTGAATTTGATTCATAAAGGGCATTTGGTACAAGAAAAGTATGAAGTCTTGTTCGATTATCCCCAATTTTCCAACCCAAGAATTTGTCAGGGATTATGTATGTCCATTTTCGTTCTATCAAAAACATTTTTGATTTGGATATCAAACCATTAAAATATGAATTTATTTGAGGAGATTTATAAAAATGACTAGTGATTTGATTTGGTTTAGAGGAATAGAAGTCAAAAATAAGAAATATTTCAAAAACCATTAAACAAAAAAGAAACATAAATACAAATAATAATACATTAATTTTTAACTCATCAGTTATTATCAACATTTATATCACTATATTAACGAATAAATAAAGGGAGATATTGAAGAATTTTGAGAAAGAATAATCAGTAAATTTATTAAAAATAACATTAAGATTATTGGAGTAAGCCACCATACCTTTCTAATTTTAAGAAAATCCCAAATTTCCCTTAAAATATTCTTATTTTTTGACAAATTCTCCACCTTTTTTTATTAAAAAATTATTAATTATAAGGTAATCTATTCCAAATTCTGAACAATTTGTTCATAGATCTTTTTTGCCACAATAAAATTTGATTTGTTGCTGAAATGGCCTACATAAAGACTGTCAATTGAAGTGTAATCTGCTTCTTCAATTAGTTCATTTTCAGGGTTAATTATACTTATTTCTTGATTAATTCTTTCAATAATTGATTCATATTTATAGGTATTTTGCTGTATTTTTTCAGTAAGATAATCTTTGTGAGGAAGATAGACCAAATACACTTCTGAATTTTCAGAAGCTTCCTCAAACCATTTTTTAATAATATTAAAACATAATGTATCTCTGTGTTCATTGTTACATGTGCCTTTCTCTCTATTTTCAATATATTTGCACTCATATTCTTTCAGAGACCATTCATCAAACTCCTTAACTATTTTGATGAGCTCTTCTGTTTCCATAGTTGGATAATTAATTAAAATCATTTCATCGTTTTCTAGAATAAATCTTGGCTTTGTTATATGAGGAAAGAAATAGAAATAAATTCCACTGAGCATATTCATATTTCTCTCACAATTTTCTGGTTGGATACCAATTATCACTATGTCTGGATTGTATTTTGTTCCTTCCAATTTCCATCTTAAATATGCTTGATCTGTTCCATATGCTGGAACTCCAAAATTCATTACTTCAACATCATTAGTACTGTTCATCATTTCCTCAAAATGATAAGCCATTGTTTCATTGTAAGGAACATCATTTCCATGAGCAAAAGAATCACCAAAAATCTGTATTCTTATGACCTCCTCATCTTTTTCTAAGGAAAACTCTTTTGGACTTCTGATACCTATAGAATTTGATATATAATCTCCATATTGAGTGCTGTTTTTAATTCTCCACCCAAGAAGGGAATTGGGCTCAAGATATGCTTGATACTTGTTTATTGGTCTTGACAAAGCCATTTCTATTCTCACAACAGGAATTACTTCTTTAGTTACATAGGTAATCCTTCCCGTTTCATCATCAATAAACAAATTAAACCCAACCAATTCTTTTGTATCAATAACAAGAAAAGCCCATAGAGCAACTATACACAATATTGAAATAAAACTTAATAATAAAACACCTCCTTTTAATTCCTTTAAATCCACCTTTTTTTTCATAATAATCAATTATATCAGAGCATATATGAAAGGAGACAGAGCGCTACTTTGGGCAAGTATTATTAGGACACCTACTACAAGAAGCATCACAATTATTGGGGCCAACCACCAGGCTTTTCTGACCTTAAGAAAATCCCATACTTCTCCCAACATAGATTTATTTTTTCCCATATCACTTATCCCTCTTTCTAAACATTTAAATAAATTATTATATATCACTCTTCAAAAATACTTTTTTTCAGAAAGAAATCAGTTTTTAGCTGTTTTGCCACCATCCCACATATGTTGGGGATTGTCATTCCTTTTTATGAGAAATTTATCCATAACTACATAATCTATCTCAGTTCCCATCATACATTTATATCCATCGTATGGTGTACAAACAATTGGTTCTCCTCTTATGTTGAAAGAGGTATTAATTAAGATAGATATACCTGATAGTTTTCCAAATTCTTTTATTAATTCATAGTATGAGGCATTCTGATGCTTTCTTATTGTTTGGAGTCTTCCACTCCCATCAACATGAGTTACAGAAGGTATTTTTTTGTGCCATTTTTTCTTTATTGGATAAACCATGAGCATGAAATCTGTTGGTTCAGGAATTGGCTCATCACATTTGAAGTATTCAAGTGCATCTTCTTCACAAACAACAGGTGCAAAGGGTCTGAATTCTTCTCTATGTTTTACCTTGGCATTTAATATGTCCTTCATTTTAGGATTACAGGGGTTTGCGAGTATGCTTCTTGAACCGAGAGCTCTTGGTCCCCATTCCATTCTTCCTTGAAACCAGCCAATGACATTGCTTTCATAAATGAGTTTTGCAGTCTTTTTTATCATGTCCTTTTTATTTTTGAACGTGGAATACTTTACATTATTCTCATCCAAGAATTTCTTTATTTCCTTTGCTGTGAATTCTGGACCTAAAAATGCATGATCTAATCTATATTTTCTCTTTTTTTTGAGGATAGAAGTGTAGGCATATAATGCAGCACCCATACTGGTTCCTCCATCAGATGAGTTAGGTTGAATCCATACTTTGTCAAATTTTGTATTTTTGAGTATTTTACCATTAGCAACGCTATTCAATCCACATCCTCCTGCAATAACGAGATTCTTGCATTTTGTCTTCTCATAAACATTATCAAGTATTTTAAAGAAAATATCTTCATATACAAGTTGAAGAGCTGTAGAAATATCTTTGTGTTTTTGGGTTACTTCTTCTTTACTTTTCCTTATGGGACTTCCCATTAACTCGCAAAACTTATCTGAAGGCATTTTATCAGCATGATGGAAATAGAAATAATCCATATCTAATCTATAACTTCCGTCATCTTTTACATCAATGACTTTTCTTAGCTTTTTGTAGTATTTGTTTGTTTTTCTGTCTTTTTTTCCATAGGGTGACATTCCCATTACTTTGTATTCTGCATTATTAACAGTAAATCCGAGATAAGCAGTGACTGTGGAATATAATAATCCCAAAGAGCTTGGGAATTTTATCTCTTTCAAAAGTTTTATACTATCATTTTCACCCACCCCATATGAAGTGGTTGTCCATTCTCCAACACCATCAATAGTGACTATTGCTGCTTTTTTGAATGGACTCGGAAAAAAAGCGCTTGCAGCATGTGTCATATGATGAGGTACAAAAAAGACATCACCTTTGAATTTGAGATCCTTTCTTATTTTTCTCATAACTCTAAGTTTGACATTGAGCCATGAAGGCATTGATTTGAGAAATGTTTTGAAGCTTTTTGGAAAGGTATCAATTTGTTGAGATAATACTCTTTCAAATTTTAGAAATGGTTTTTCATAAAAAACCACATGATCTATAGCCTTCATTGTCATTTTTTGGCTTTTTAGACAATAATTTATAGCATTTTTTGGGAAAGAGGTATCATGTTTTTTTCTTGTGAATCTCTCTTCTTCAGCAGCAGCAACAATAACTCCATTCTTAAGAAGAGAAGCAGAAGCATCATGATAATAACAGCTTATTCCAAGTATATTCATCAGATATCAACTCCCATAAGTTTTAACATAATTGCTTTTTGCATATGCAGTCTATTTTCTGCTTGGTCAAACACAATACTTTGAGGACCATCAATAACATCTTCTGTTTGTTCCATACCCCTTATTGCAGGCAGACAATTCATAAATATAGAGTCTTTTTTAGCTTGATTCATCAATTCTGTATTCACTTGATATGGCATGAATATACTCTTTCTCTGTTCTTTTTCCTCTTCTGGTATGTGATAAGACATCCATGAATCTGTGTAAATAATATCTGCTTCTGAAACCGCTTTTTCTGCATCATGGGTGATAATAATCTTTGAACCTGATGCTTCAGCAAGTTTCTTTGCTTTTTCAATCACATCTTTTTTGGGTTCATACTTCTCTCCTTCTGGGCAACCCACAACGATATCAATTCCACATATTGAACAGCCATACAATAAAGAATGTGTGACATTGTTGTTGGAATCTCCAAGATATGCAAGCTTTAATCCCTTTAGTTTACCCTTTTTCTCATAAATTGTTTGCAAATCAGAAAGAATCTGGCATGGATGAGAAAAATCTGTTAAAGCATTTATAACAGGAACCTCAGAATTTTTAGCAAAATCAATAATAATATCATGAGAATAAAGCCTCGCTATTATTATGTCAACATATCTACTTGCTGTTTTTGCAGTGTCAGAAACTGACTCTTTTTTCCCCATTGGAGAAGTCATAAGATTATAATAAATTGCATGTCCACCTAATTGAGTCATGCCTACCTCGAAACTAACTCTTGTTCTTAGAGATGGCTTTTCAAATATCATTAAAAGGGTCTTATTTTTCAACGAATTCTGGTATTTTTCTGGATTTTTTTTGATATCAATAGCTTTTTCTACCAAATCTTTGATTTCTTCTTCATTCCAGTTCCCTAAATCTAATAAATGATCCATCTTATTACCTCAAAACTGCTTGTAATACTCCTCTATTTGTTCTTTCCCCATATCAAAATTTGTCCAATATGTTTCTGTTTTTTCTGATATTTTTATATCAAGAAACTTTTTCCTAAATACTCTTGCCAATAAAGATGTGAGACCCACACCTATTATATAAACTATAGAGAGAAGAATAGAATTCACTATTGAAGCAATATTCTCACCAAAGTTACTCATTCCTTTTTTGAAACCTTTAAAAAATCCAGTCAATTCAGATACCTCTTTAACCAGGTCCCCATGAGTGTTATTGTAATTGTGATAGCCATTATATGAGCATAACCCCAAAATTCGGGCATTTTGTTCAACCACGTGATCACAAGGTATAATATTGTTGTGAATAAAAAGTATGAAAACAAATATCCTGTTGTTTCGCCCAATTTCTCCAGTTTTTTGCTGGTTTCAAAAGTCATAAATTTTCTCATTATCCCTTTGTTATAAATTTTTCCATAAAGTCTTGGTTTTCTTGCTCAAAGGTCTCTAAAAAATCTTGCTCAAAGGTCTCTAAAAAAATTAATAAGCTAGCTTATTAAAACAATATTTATGCTTGTTGGAATTGTTGGAAAACCAAATGTAGGGAAAAGTACTTTTTTTAAAGCACTTACAATGGCAGATGTAGAAATAGCTTCACGTCCATTTACAACGATTAAACCAAACCGAGGAATTGCTTATGTGAAAATTCCTTGTCCTGAGACATATTTTAATAAGAAATGTGATCCTCAAAACTCTTCTTGCATTAAGGGAAATAGATTTGTTCCTGTTGAGATTCTTGATGTAGCGGGATTAGTTCCAGATGCACACAAAGGAAAAGGACTAGGTAATAAATTCTTAGATGATTTAAGACAAGCAGATGTTTTTATCCATGTTATTGATTTATCTGGAAAAACAGATGCAGAAGGAAATGAAATATTAGGATATAATCCATTAAATGATATAAAATTTTTGGAGAATGAATTAGATAAATGGTTTTTTGGAATAATTGATAAAAATTGGTCTAATTTTGTAAGAAGAGTTTCTATAACCAAAGGAGATTTTACAAAAGAAATGGTTACTTCTTTGAGTGGTTTAGGAATCAAATATGAACACATTATGCAAGCATTATCTAATTTAGGAATGAAACAAGACGAATTAAAAGATGTTAAAGAAGAAAAATTACTTGAACTATCTTCTGAATTAAGAAAAGTCTCAAAACCTATGTTGATTTTAGCTAATAAAGCAGACATTCCAGGAAGTGAAGACAATCTGAAGTTTCTTGAAAATTATGAAGTAATTGTTTGTTCATCGGATGTGGAACTAGCATTAAGAGAAGCAAATAACAAAGAAATAATTGATTATATTCCTGGAGAAGATAAATTTGAGATAAAAAAAGAAGTTACAGACAATCAAAAAAAAGCACTTGAATTTATGGAGAGTTTCTTGAAAAAAAATCAAGGATCTGGAGCCCAAAAAGCAATAAACAACGCGGTTTTTGATTTATTGCAATCAATAGTTATTTTTCCTGTTGAAGATGAGAACAAATTAACAAATAATAAGGGACACATTCTTCCAGATGCATTTATTCTTCCTAAAAAATCCAAAGCAATTGATTTAGCTTATGCAATTCACACAGACATAGGAAATGGCTTTGTTAGAGCAGTTGACTGTAAAACAAAAAGAAGTGTTGGAAAAGACTATGAACTAAATAATGGAAATGTGATAAAGATTCACTCTACAAAATAAGTTTTGCAATAAATATCTTCTCAAAAAAGAAGGATTTTGAAGATAAAACTTTTAGAGAATATCCTAATTCTTTAGCAATTTCTCTGACTTTCAAGGTTCGAGAACTAAAAACAAGATAAATCTTCCCTTCTCTTTTCAAATGTTCTTTCGCCTGTTTTAAAAATTTTTCAATAACTTCACTTCCTTTTTTTCCTCCAATGGTTGCTTTATCCATCCATTTATCTGTTTTAACGTCTTTAGGGAGATAAGGGGCATTGAAAATTATAATATCAAACTTCCCATCGATGTTTTCAAATAAATCTGACTTTATTGTTTTTAATCCAAGTTCCTTAGCATTCTTGATTGCATGAGGATTGATGTCAGTAACAATGATATCCAATCCCCTTTCCATTATTGATTTACCAACAATCCCAGAACCTGTTCCTATCTCTATTACTTTTCCCTTTAACGCTTCTTTTTCTAATGTATTTATCAACAAAAATGTGTCTTCTGAAGCAGGATATATGAATTTTTTCATAGTAATGGTTATAAATGAGATTCTAGTTAAGAGTTTAACCATGAAAAAAGAAATGCTTGTTTGTAAAATAAACACTAATGGTTTTTCAATAAACAAAATTCTAACTTCCGTGAAAAAAAAGTATGGAGACCATTTACTTGGATTTAAACAAAACGGAGGAGTCTTTATTTTCTTTTCAAAAGATTTGTTGAAACAAGAAGAATACTATTCCTTACTAACTTCCTTGTCTATCTTTGGAAAGGTTTCTAGAATTAGTGTAGAAGAAGTTGATTTAGAGGCCTTATTAAAGGATATGCGGGGATTTTCTTATTTTATTAAGAACAAGACTTGAGGAAATAACTCAGATAAGTTTTTAAAATACCTTGTCCTCCTTCTTTCCATGAAAATGTCAGATATAAAATACGGAACAAGAGATATTAGTGTCTCTGCAAAGATTGTTGAGATGGGAGATCTTAGGGAAGTAAAAACCAAGTTTGGAAAAACAACTGTTTTGAATGCAGTTATGGAAGACGAAACAGGCCAAGTAAAGCTCACTTTGTGGGGAGACCAAATAGACAAGGTGAAAAAAGGCGATGAAATAGTTATAGAAGGTGGTTATGTCAGGGAGTTTAATGGAGAGCTTTTCGTTAATGTTGGAAGAAACGGAAAACTCGAGGTAAAAGCTTGATATGATGTCTTTAATTATTCTTCTTGTTTCAATTTTTTTCGGGTTTTTAGTCTACAGTTTTGCTAAAAAGGAAGCTAATGGAAGAGAGCATATTCTTCTTGATTCCAAATACTTGATTTTTTTAGTTATATGCCCCTATATAATATACATAAATGGAATAGGAATCGAAAGCATTATATTTGTTATTTTTGGTTATTTGATTTCAAGTGAAAAATATAACAGGTATATTGATCAGTTCTGTCAAGGTTTGTTATCTGTAACTTATGCTTTTTTGTTGATCCCTGTTAAATTATTAGAAGGATCTTTAATTAAAAAAAGACCATATGAATATCTTCTTCTTTTGTCTTATTTTCTAACATTTTACATCCCAAATAGTTTTTTAACAATGGCTGCATATATTTTATTAGGAATAGGTTTGGAGAAAATCTATGGAAGTGTTAAATCATGGAAAAACTTGTCGACATACTTGTCAAAACAAACTCAAAACATCAAGGCATAGAAAAGCTTGCAGATGATAAATTTAAGGTTAGCTTAACCTGTCTTCCTCAAAAGGGAAAGGCCAATAATGAATTATTAGAAGTTCTTAGCAAGTTTTTTGGTGTTTACAAAAGCAGAATAGAAATAATATCTGGAAAAACAAGTAAAAGAAAAAAAGTAAAGATAGATTTATTCTGATCTCTTGTCTATTTTTTCTCTGATTTCTTTAATCAATTGTTTTGTTGAAACATTGTATTTGGTTTTATTGCTTCTGTCTCTCACTGCTAGTTTCTTTTTTTCCAACTCTTTGTCACCTACAATAATCAAATAAGGAATTTTCATTTTAGTTTGAGCATCTCTTATTTTGTATTGTAAGGTGTTTTGGCTCCGATTTATTTCACTTCTAATCCCCGATTTCTTCAACTCTTCATTCACTTTTTCAGCATATTTTACATTTCTGTCGGTTATTGGGAGAACCATTGCTTGGATAGGAGATAGCCATACTGGGAATTTTCCAGCATAATGTTCTATAAGAATTCCCATTAGTCTTTCTACTGATCCTAATATTGCACAATGTATCATTGCTGGTCTCTCTTTTCCCTTGTTAGTTAAATAATCTAAATCAAATCGCTCAGGCATTGAAAGATCTAATTGAATTGTTGATAGTTGCCATTTTCTTCCGATTGCATCCATAGCATCCACATCGACTTTTGGACCATAGAAAGCACCTTCTCCCTCTTTGAGTATATAGTTTATTTTGTTTTTTTCAAGTACATCCTTCAAAGTTTTCTCTGCTTTGTCCCAAACCTCATCACTACCAATCCTTTTTTTAGGTCTAGTTGAGAGGTTAAATACTGCTTTCATCCCAAAAATATCTATTACTTTTTTCACAGAGTTCATCAACATTTTTATTTCAGATTCTATTTGATCTGATTTTACAAAGGAGTGCCTATCATCCATATTGATAGTTATTACTCTCATTAAACCATGTAATTCTCCTGATTGCTCATTTCTGTAAACTGTTGCAATTTCTGAGTATCTTATTGGAAGTTCTTTGTAACTTCTCCGTTTTCTTTTGTAGATTTGTACATGGAATGGACAATTCATTGGTTTTATTGCCATTTGGTTTTTTCCAGACTTAAACATGTACATTTTCTCCCTATATGCTTCATAATGTCCAGATATTTTCCAAAGTTCTGTTTTTGCTACATGGGGAGTCCAAACATTCTTGAAACCCATTTCTTTATTTATTTGGTTTATAAATTTCCGAAGTTCTTCCATTATCACTGTTCCATTGGGATACATTAAACTAAATCCGGGACTAACAAGTTCATTGAAACCAAATAATTCCATTTCTTTTCCAATTTTTCTATGATCCCTCTTTATAGCTTCTTCCATCATATGTGTGAATTGCCTTATCTCCTTCTTTGAATTGAAAGAAATGCCATAAATTCTTTGCAAAGATTCTCTTTTATTATCTCCCTTCCAATAAGAAGCAGATATTTTGAGGAGTTTTACCTCTTTGATGTTGCCTGTGTTATTTACATGAGGTCCTTTACAAAGATCTACAAAATCTCCTGTAGTATAGATTGAGGGAGCCCCCATTTCTTCCAATAATTCAAGTTTGAAAGGCTCGTTTTTGAACATTTTTTTTGCCTCTGTTCTTTTCAAATCTCTTCTTTCGAATTTCAATTTTTCAGAGATCATTTTTCTCATTTCTTTTTCTATTTTTTTTAAATCATCTTTTGTGAATTTTTTTCCATAAAATTCATAATAAAATCCATTTTCTATTGCTGGCCCTATTCCTAATTTAATTTTTGGCCATAATTTTTTCACTGCTGCAGCAAGAATATGTGCTGAGCTGTGCCAATATTTTTCATAATCCATATACAACATCTCCAGGGAATTGTTTTTTAAAAAGTTTTAGAACTAACGCGACACTATGTCCGATACTCACCGCATCTTGCCAAACTCATAAAATTAATTTCTCCTCTTTTGTTTATAAAATTATTGAATACTAAAAGAAATTGTTTTTGAAGCAAAGGTAACACCTTCTTTTTCTAATGTCACAATTGCTTCATGTTCACCAGACGATATTCCAGTGCAAGAAGAACAAGAAGGTATTTTCATTGTATATTTTAGATTATTTTCTCCCAAAGTGAA
Source organism: Candidatus Parvarchaeota archaeon (assembly GCA_017608385.1). Taxonomy (GTDB): domain Archaea; phylum Nanobdellota; class Nanobdellia; order B33-G15; family B33-G15; genus JAFCFZ01. The sequence continues at coordinate 15,794 of JAFCFZ010000005.1, read as the reverse complement.
ATTTAACCTATCTATCACATTTAAAGTATAAGAATCATATTTGTTCTTTATTCCAGATATAGTTAATCTAACCTCATCTATTTCTTTTAAGGAGTTATATAATAGGTTCACAGTTATTATTTCTCCTGAAGAATAAACATCCTTGTTAGAAGAAACAAAAAGACTTCCTGATTGAAATGGCCAAATTAAACTTATTAAAAATGCTGTGAAAATAAAACCAATGCCTGCGAACAAAAATTTCTTATCCATATTCTTTACTCAAAATTGTATTTTATTAATGTTGTTCATTGAATGACAAATTATTAAAAAACCCGGATAGTAATAGTTCCACATGGAAAACCCATTTTTATATATAGTCCCAAGAGAAGATGAAAAAATAGTAAATATGCAGGAAACTCTTGAAAGTCTTAGAAAATCAATTAACCTAGTTCTAAAACAAGGAATGATTGTTGCTTTGATTGGAGATTATGGTTCTGGAAAAACTTTATTGATCAAAGAGCTAAAAAAACATCTTACATCAAAAAAAATAGAGCTAATTGAAGTAAAAATAGGTCAAGATATAATAAATATTGTTTATTCATTGAAGGAAAAGAGGAAGGAGATAATAGCTATCATAGATCAAGTAGATCTTTTAGCAGGAATGGATAAAGAATATCTGAAGAATTTTCTCAATACTGTTAGAGCAAAAAGTATGGAGGGAATCACATTTGTCTTTACAATGAATAAACACACTCTAAAGGATCTTTCTGAACTTGACAAACTATTTGGAAATATGGTGAGAAAAATAGAAATTCCTAGTATTAGTTATAAAGATGCAAAGAAACTAATAACATCAAGACTCAATGAGGTAAGGACAACAAAAATTGATTCTTTGGAGCCATTTGATGAAGAAGAGATTAAATCTATCTGGGAAAAATCACATGGAAATCCAAGACTCATTCTCTTGTTATGTTCTTCAATGTATGACAAGAAGATGAAGTTTAAATGAAATACAACAAAAAAACAGCATTAATTATTGTATTACTATTCGTCATAGCTCAAACATTTGGTATATCTATCAATTATCAATACTTATCAAAAGAATTACCTTATGGATTAGAACCTATTCCTAACATGGGGGTTGAATCAGCATTTATTGTTATCGCAGCAGTTTTGTTTATGACTGGATTGATCTTATTTTTGAGAAGATTTGGGTTGAGAAGATTTTTTAAATATTGGTTCTTTTTGGCAACATGGACTATTCTATCCATCAGTTTGAGTCCTTTCTTTGGAGAATTAGGATCAATATTCACGGCTCTTGTGTTGACTATTATTAAATTTAGAGAGAAAGATGTTTACTTCCATAATATGACTGAGATCTTAATTTATGGTGGATTAGCTTCATTGATTGCACCTGCATTTAATGTTTTTACAGCAGGAGTACTATTAGCTTTAATTTCTATTTATGACATAATCTCAGTTATTTATACTAAACATATGGTTAATCTTGCTAAGTTCCAAACCGATTTGGGAATCTTTTCTGGTTTGGTTGTCCCATCTAAAAAAGGAGTTGCAATGTTAGGTGGAGGAGATATTGCATTTCCTATGATAATGTTAATAGCAATTCTTAATTCTTATGGACTTTATTCATGTGTTTTTGCTTTAACAGGATTAACACTGGGACTAATATTCCTTATATACTATGGAAAAGAAAAGAAGTTTTACCCAGCAATGCCATTTTTGTTTTTGGGCTTACTTTTTGGATTTGCTCTTTCCCTGTTTTAATATAGTTTCAATTCTTTGTTCTATTCTTAGAATTTTTTTGTCTAGTTTCATCAATATCTTCAATTGATAAACTACTGCGACAAGCGCTCCAAAAATAGCTCCAGAAAGCAAATATAGTGCATAGTCTTCCATAGCTAATGAAATATGTATTTAAGATAAAAGCTTTTCTGATTACATTTCGGTATTACTTTCGCCCCTGTAAACAGAAACAAAGCTAGGTGTTGCCACAATGTAATCTTCTTCTATTCCAACTACTTCTCCACCAACAGCATCAGCGGTTTTCTTAATTTTATCAATTGCTCTTTTTAATTCAGTGATATCCTTATCTCTAAGAGGTTTAATTTTAACGAGAGTAATAGTGTATCCTCCTCTTAATGAATCAATTACGGATTTTACATCTGCGAAATCAGTCAGAATAAAGTATTCCATTTTTATTTTGGCACTCCTTTCGGATTTTTCTGGGGCCAATTCAATATAATCGGATGATTCTACAAAGCCTTCCTCTTTTTTCTTTCCAAAAATTGAATTTTTTACTTCAATTAGTTTTTTCTTCATTTGAACCACTTAATATTAATTTCTAACAATGATTTTTATATACTTTACGATTATTCCTCCAACAAACTGACCAAATTCCATATTTGAGTCCTTGTATAAACAGGCATGTTTGAGTCAGAGGTAATCATATCTAACATATGGATTGCCTTGTCTTTTTTGATTGCTATATCTTCTTCTGAATTAAAACAATCTTTTATTTCTTTAAGTGTCTCCCTGATGTTTCTAGGAACAGTTCTGTCTTTCACAATCTCATCAATGATTTCGATTGTTTCATCAAGATGTTTCATCCTCTCCACCTTTTTCTTTAGATAGTTTCAAAATATCCTTTTGAAGTTCCATTGCTTCTGTCGAGGTCTTTCTTAACTGTTTCTCAAGAAAATCAGATCTCATTTTTAAATTGTTTTTTTTATCAGTTAAGGTGCTAACAGCCCGTACTCTCTCTTTTTTTAACATAATTGTCCCAATTATCTCATAAACTTCTGATTCTGGGCTTGTTTCTATTTCTTTGAGAGCGTTTTCCACATCATTTAATTCGATTTGGATGTTTTGTTTTTGAATTGTAAGAACATCTAATTGTTGCTGAAGCTTTTGTAACTTCTTAACAAGAGGCTCCATTTTTTTTGTTGTTTTCATTAAATATCCCCAATTTCTTTTATTAGTCCTATTAATTTAAGGTATGTATTTGTTGCTGCTCTTGCAGCATTGACATCTTTTGAGTCAATTATGATTTTAAGTTTTTTTTCACTCAAAGCAAGTTTTACTTTACTTCTCATCCTATTGTCTGACTTTAATTCTGGATCCAAAATTTTCTTTGCTTTTTTTGGATTTTTGAAATCTGAAGCAATAGTTATTCTCATTTTTTTAGGAAATCAAATTGCTTTTATCTTCTTTGCTATTTTAGGTCTTTCCTTGAATAACAACTTTCCTCCACAATAGGGACACCTAGTCCTTTTACCTAATTCTTCTTCTTTTATTATTTTTCCACATTTTAAGCATTTAAAACCCATTTAATCACCTGGAAAATACGCTTTACCTGTAAATTTGTTCATGCATTTATTACATTCCCAAATCCCAGCAGCAATTCTTTTTACTCCTGTTTTTTTACAAAATGGACAGATATGTTTTTTCTTTTGTTTAGATTCTACTTCTAAAGTCTTCTTTCTTAATTTAAGACCATATCTAACTCCATATCTCCCTGTACTTCCTACTTTTTTCGTTCTGCCCATGTTCAATTATGACTTCAACCTCTTTTAAAAAAGTTTCCCCAATAAAGATATCAATATAATAAAATGAAAATAATTACAAGATTACCATCTAATATTCCTTACTCTTTCTTTAGACACATAAATTATCAAAAGAGCCAAAATAATTTGGAGCCAGCTAACATAACTGAATATATAGGTGGGATCTTGAATCTCGATGGAAATAACAATTAATAGTAAAACCATAGCATAAAGAACCAAAACAATGCCTACAAATCCATCAAAGACCTCTCTTGTAAATTTTTTCTTGATCCTTTCCATTATTTCATAAAATTCAAACTTACTTATATTATTATTTATCCATAATCATTTCAGACAGTTTTTTTCTTCCTGAAACAAAACAAAGACCTGTCTTTGTTTTTTTTGCAACCTTAGAAACACTATCAAAAATTTCTTTATTAGTAAAATCCACTGAAAAGGTAACTATTTTTGTCTGACCATAGCTTTTCAAACAATTTATGATGTTCTCAACTCTTTTTGGATCTTTTGAAATAGAGAGAGAATTATACAAATTAGGTACCAATCTTTTTGTAATGATTTTTATGAGTTTTCTAGATTTCCATATTGCTTTTGCTGCAAAATATGCATAAAACTTTTGTAGAGGATTGTTCTCCATATCAATTCCAGGTCCAGGAACTATTTCTATTAAAATATAATCTGCTAAATCTAGATATTTCTCAACAATTTTATCTGGAAATCTTACAGAAGGTTTCCCAAAAAGGTCCACAGCCATAAATTCCTTTTTTCTTTTCTTTAGTCCTTTTGAAACTTCCTCAACAATTTTTAGAACTCCTTCTTTAAAGTGATTTTTATCCCCATGTCTTTTATCTCTACAATTTATTCTATAACTCAATCTGTCAATATAAATCCCATCAAGATCATATTTATCCACAACCTCAAAAATTTGTTTTAAAAAGTATTTTTTCCAATTACTTCCTGGACAAAAAACAAAGGTAGCAAATTCATCATCCTTTTCATAGGCGATTCCTTGAAGCATTATTGAATTAAATCCACTATATCTTAGATTCAATGGCCCCCTTATGGCCCATTTCTTATGGTATTTCTGGTAAACCTTACTATGTTTAGCTACTTCTCCTATTATAGTATATAAAAAGACTTTTATCCCATTTTTATGAGCTGAATCAACAAGATATTTGTAATTTTTACTATTCCAAACATCCATATAATCTCCTACTCTAAAATCAGAAAAGTTTGATTCAACTGTCATGGTTTTTATACCAATTTTTTTAGCAATTTGCATTTCCTTATCAATCATTTTTTTGAATTCTTTATCTGGTTTTTTTGATTTTGAATAGAGATTATACATCATAAAGAGCATGTGTTCTCCTTTTGGGATTTTCTTAGAATTAATCCTTTCATACATTTTTTGAGAAACTTGATAGATTTATTTAAGTGTTTTTAATGGGGCCACCCGGATTTGAACCGGGGTTACGAGGACCCAAGCCTCGGGTCCTGGACCAAGCTAGACTATGGCCCCTTGAAAATGAAATAATAATGATCTCTTAAAAAGCTAGCGTTAAACCTTTTTGAAGTCAGAAAGTTCTTCTATCATGTCTATATTTCCTAAAAATACGCCCCTGCAACAATATCTATCTACTTTAAGATCATCAAGCACATTTTTTGCTTTTTCTCCTTTTTCCACTCTTTCTTTGTATTCTTCCCATAACTGGGCAATAGGTTTTCCGCATGAAAAGCATCTTATTGGTATTATCATATTTTTACCTCTTACTCTTTTGTCTTTTACCTCTTGCAGCTGATCTATATGGTTTTTGAGGTTCTGTTCTTCGTATATCTGAAACTAGTAAAGTTCTATCATGATCTAGGAATTTTTGTTTTAATTCTTTTTTCCATTCAACTAAAGCCTTTGAGATAGCTACTCTTGTAGCTTCTGCTTGAGAAAGGAATCCGCCCCCTCTAACATTTACTTTGATGTCAACATTTTTGTATTCTCCCTCTGATAAGATCAAAGGTTCAAATATTTTCATTTTAGCAAATTCTGGTTGATAAACATCTAGTAACATACTATTGATTCTGATAACTCCTTTTCCAGGTTTTAAGGTTGCTCTTGCTATAGATGTCTTTCTCTTTCCTGTAGCAATTATTGTTGCTGTTTTTTTCTTACTCATATTTTGTACCTAATCTTTGTGAAAGATCTTTCAAAGTTATTCTTTTTTGGACCTTCATTTTTCTAAAATCAAGTGATTCTATTGTTTTAGCTTTTTGCTTTAGTTCCTCAGGATAATCAATGAATATTTTGATGTTTCTCATTGCATTCCTTCCTCTTTCTTTTTTATATGGAAGCATACCTCTTATGATTCTTCTTAATATTAAATCAGCTCTTTTTGGGAATTTAGGTCCAAAACCAGGATCTCCCCTATCTCTCTTTTGTTTATACTTTTTGAAAGTGTTTATTTTATCCCCAGATATAACTGCTTTTCCAGCATTTACAATATGTATCTTTTCACCTTCTAAGGCTTTTTTAGCAACTGTTGAACTCAATCTTCCTGCAATTAAGTTAGTAGCATCAATCACTTCAACCAATTATCTTCACCCCTTTGCCTTTAGGATTTTTATTTAATAGTTCCTTTAATCCAACTATTTTAGCCTTTTTTAATTTATTTTTAGCTGAATCACTTATATCAAAATAAGTAAGAGTTATCTCATGGTTCAATTCACCATTCCCCAATATCTTTCCAGGAACAATAATAATTTCATTCTTTTTTGTGTATCTATTGATTCTATTAATATTAATTTCCCTACTAGCTTGCTTTGTTTTTTTCAACTCTTTTAATACTCTTTTCCAGAAGTTTGAGCCTGTTTTTTCTATGTTTTTTTCTATCTCAGATATTAATTCTACAGTTTCTGGTTTTGTTTTCATGAAAAGCAAGAACTTGATGACTCCTTTTAAACCTTATGATGCGGGAGCAGGGATTTGAACCCTGGTAGGCACTAAGCCACTGGGTCCTAAGCCCAGCCCGTTTGACCGCTCCGGCACCCCCGCCTAAGGAAATATTAAAAAAAGTAATAATTAAAAGTTTACTTAACCACTATAGAAAGTGGGAAAGATGTCTCTGTGTCTTGACAATGCTTATATGTTGCCTCTAGGTAAACTCTTGGTATGTGTTGGTAGCTTGCTTCTTCTCCAATTCTTGTAGGACTTACATCTAAGTAAATTCTCGCTTCTGCTCTATTGTTGTCATCCATTTTTAGTGCTGAAACATCTGCTGTACATACATAATTACCATCTGATATTGATTCACAATCAAAGTCAGAAGATTGAATTCCAGACACTTCGGAGTTGTCATCTTCGATATCAATCAACCAATTATTTCCTTCTTGTAGAGTTCCTGGAATTGTCAATTTTAAGGATGTTAAATAGTCTCTGTTTCCATAACTTTCTTCACTTGTAGTGTCATCTCCAACAAAACCTGGAGCACTTAGTGTTATGATAGTTCTAAATGAAACAGTTCTATCTCCCCTTATAATTCCACTTTCAGTTGCCTCATAAGTTAATAATATTGGTCCTGTGCTTGAGAAAGTATTAAGAGTTGGTGCTTCACCAGTCCAAGTTCTCTCAATCAAAAGAAGATCTTTGTATCCCTCTGTTTTATAGCTATAACACAATGTTGCTTTTGGATTGTATCTTTCTCCTGAAATAGCTGTTTCTGGAACATTCATTCTCCAATCAAAAATCTCATAATCAGTTTTCTCAAGAACATTGTCTGTTTTGATTACTCCTCCTATTAAAGAACTAACAGCATCTATCTTAGCAAAAACATTTGTAGCAGGATAACCACCATTGTTTCTATATTTCAAAGAAAGAGTAAAAATGTCTCCCGGGAAAACAGAATTGAAATCAGTTGTAAAATTTTCCAAAACAACCCCATTTCCAGAAGGGGTTGTAGTAACAGGTTGAGTACAACCAAGAACAACCATTGCAAGAATCAATGGCATCATCTTTTTCAAATCTGAATAAATCATCTTAAATAATTGGAGAAAAGACTAAGATTTAAAGATTTCTAATCATTTGACTTTAGAAGCCATTTCCTTTGTTTTTTCAATAAGTATTTCTCTTGCTTTTTCAAGGATTTCCATGGGTTCTAATTGTCCAAAGCTTTCAAGTTCAAAAATATATTTGTCCTGTTTTCTCCCAACTTTAACTAATTCAGGATATCTTTCAGAACATAAGCTACACATATCGCAAGCCTCAATGTTTTTTGGAACAATAGTATCATTTTCAACAGAAAATACCTTTTTTGGACATACATTCATAAATTCTAAAGCATTTTTTGGTTGACTTAACATCTCTACTTTTGGATATGATTTGTATGTAACATGACATGGACTAAATTTGGCATGTTCTTTTGCATCACCTAAAATAGCTTTACAAGAAAATTCTAATTCTTTTCCTTGATCTAAATAAGTTATTGGCATTTTTCCAAAATAAGGGACAACAAAAGGATCCCTTGATTTTAAGTCTTCAGAATAAACATAACCTGGACCTACTGCCTTTAATGTTAAAGTAACTTCTTTTGGTCCCTTTCCTTTTGATGAATACATTTTAATGTCAGTTCTTAAAGGAATCAAACCCAATCTATGAGCGAGAATTTCATCATACATTGCTGAATCATTTTTTAAAATTTCAACAATATCGATTGCAATAGTTGGAACTTCAGACATACAAACTCTTCTTAATGCATTTGCATAAGAGGCATGACCTTCAAAAATGAATTTTGCTTCCTTATTGCACTTACTAATCATTTTTATTTTCATACTCTTCTACCTCTTCTTCCGCCCTTTTTCCTACAACCATCGTGTGGAACTGGGGTAACATCTTCAATAAAACCAATTCTTAATCCACTTCTTGCAAGAGCTCTTATTGCTGCTTGAGAACCAGGACCTGGATTTTTTGGACCATTGTGTCCTCCAGGAGCTCTTATTCTTATGTGAACTCCTGTAATTCCTTTTGTTTTGGCATTTTCTGCTACTCTTTTTGCAACATTCATAGCAGTTGATGGACTAGATTCGAGTCTATCTGCTTTAACAACATGTCCACCACTACCAATAGCAATTGTTTCTGAACCAGTAACATCAGTTATATGGATTAAAGTATTATTATAACTAGAATAAATATGCGCTATTCCCCATCTCTCTCTTCTACTTTGCACTCTTTCCAATTTTAACACCTATTGTTCTCATCTTAGATTCTTCCTCTCTTTTTACGAGGTGACTAGGAGATTTTATAACTTTATCTCCAACCATCACAAAACCATGAGTAATCAGTTGTCTGGCATGTTTTACAGTATTTGCCATTTTTCTCTTTTTTACCAATGTCTGTAGTCGTCTATCCATGATATTATTGATTTTTAGACCCAAAACATCATCTAACTTGGCCCCCTTTTCAAGTAAACCCTTGTTAAATAAGGATTCTAATAATTCTTTTCTTTCCTTTTCTCCTTGTTCGGTTCTATCTGTAATCAATCTTCTTGCTTGATTTCTATATTTTCTTAAGATAGAAGTCATTTTCCATAATTCTTTTTTGTTTTTGTAACCATAAGCTTCTTTCAATTCTCTTTCTTCAGCAAGCCTATCTCTATCCCATCTCAATTTAGGACTTTGATACGTTTTGCTGTGTTTTTTTGGATCCCCCATTTTACTTCCTTCCTTTTCTTCTCTTAACTCCAACTACTGCTTGTCTTCTGTGTTTTTTTACTGGAGGATGTGTATATCCTGCTTTTGTTCTCTGTCCTCTTACAGGCAAGCCCCATTGGTGTCTCATTCCCCTGTATGTTTTTATTTTCTTTAATCTTCTAAGATCCATATCTTTTGTTAATTGAAATTCAGAAGAAACAACGTGTTTATCTTCTCCAGTATCATAATCTTTTCTTCTGTTTAATAAGAAGGTAGGAACATTGTATTTTTTTGGATTTTCCATAACATCTTCCATTTTTTCTACTTCTTTTTCTGAAAGATCTCCAACTTTTTTGTTAGGATCCATATTAAGAATTTTAATTATAGCGTTTGAAAACATAAAATCAATACCTTTAACTCTTCTAAGGGCTAAATAAGTCTTTTTATGACCCATTACATCTGTTCCCGCTATTCTTAATATTTCTCTGAATTCTGTCATTTAACGAGAACAAACTTTCAAGGGTTTATAAAGCTTATTGCTAAGAATATTTTTTTCTGAATTCTTTATTAACTTCAAACATATCTATTGATCTCATCAAATCATCACTATTTTCGTGTCTTATATCTCCATTGAGAATTCTCCTAAAATACTTATAAAGTTCATTTTCTCCAACTTTGTGTGTTAAGTCAATAAGGCTTTTTGAAACTCTCTTAATTTCTTCTGAAGCTTGTTTGAAATAATCACATTTGTCACAAAATGAATCTTTGTAAATTTTCCAATTTTTCCCAAAAGACCTGATTTCACTCTTAACAGAACTAACTATTTCTAACAATTCTGAAGGGGTTTTTGGATTAGGATCAATTTTTTGATATTTTTGAAAGATTTCATTAAGTTCATCTATTTTTGTCCCAAAATGTTGGATAACTTCTTTATGTTCCATTCCAGTTTCCTTCAATAATTCAATCATCTCTACTTCCTTATTCAATATAAGAGCTAAATCATCAAAAGGAATGATAATATCATTACAAACATCAATAGCTTCTCTATCACTAAGTTCTCTATAAGACATTATAACTACTCACTAGTGACTATTTATAAAGATTATCAATTCTCAATAATTTCAACATTACTATGAATTTTAGAACCATCCTTTTTCACACCAGTGATCCTGTAATAAGAAGTCCCATTCAATAGATCATCAACATATCTTAAATCATCTTCAACAGCGATATAACTATCTTCAGGATATTTTGGATCTGTTTCTGTTTGAGATCTTACAACTTTGTAATATTGTAAATTATCTATTTCAGTCCATTCAAGAACAACACCTTCTTCTGTTACAATTGCTTCCAAAGTAATTTCTGTAATTACTCCTCCTTCTTCATATTGATATTCATGTCTTATTGTTTTTGGATTACTATAAATCATTGACCCATTTGTTTTAACAACAGTAATTCCATAAAAATTGTCTCCATTATTGGGAGCAGTATCATAAAAATGGTTCTTTAATCTATTAGTCACAACGCCAATGTGTCCATCCTCAGGATATTTAGGTTCTGTATTTGTTTGAGATCTAACTATCTTGTAATACTTGAAATCTGTTCCCTCATAAATAGTCCACCTTAAAACAACTTTTTCACCAGTACTCTCTCCCTCAAGGAGTATGTCCTTTCCTGAAGAAATAACAATTTTAGAGTCTTTATTTGGGTCAGACACAATCTCTTCTTTAACTACATCTTCTTGATCATGAACTCCTTCTGAAGTCTCAACACTTGGTTTAACAGCACACATTAATTGATAAGTATCAGTAAACCAAGCAATAACCTCAAAATTTCCCTCTGAAACCCTTGCTAGATACATTGGCTCAATTGGTAAAGATTTATTACATAAATCAGTTATTTCAGACATACTTGAATTTACTTCTTCCGAAGTCCAGTATGTTATTAACATCTCAGAATTAGGATGATCATTTAGAAATTCTTGAACCATTGGAATCATTTTAAATGCTTGCTCTAAATTTAATGTACAACCTAAAACAGATAGAACAATCAAAATAGGAATTATTTTTCGCATTTAATAATCTAAATATTGACTAATATTTAAATTTAATCAAAATTTAGGCCACGTTCTCTGAGAAACTCAACTGATTCTTCAATATCTTCTTCGTTAAGTAATTCTAAAATAACCTTTTCAGGGTTAATTTCATTGATTAATGGAATTATTTCTTCCCAATTCAGGTTTCCTTGACCTGGAATTAGATGTTCATCATGGATCCCATTATTGTCGTGGAGGTGAACATGTTTAATCTTATGTTTCATTATTTTGATACTATCTATCCTATCTTTGATTCCTCCTTTGAAAAAAGTCATGTTTAAATGACCTACATCCAAACAAATGTTTAAACCAGGAATTTTTTCACATAACCACAATAATTCATCTTCACAAGAAAAGTCACCGAAGTTATTATTTTCAACAAAAAAAGATATTTCTTTGTTTTCGTCGATTATTTGCTTTAATTCTTCTAAATTTTCTTTTAATAAAGAGGGATCCATTGCCCTTGCTATGTGGAATACTATTTGTTTTATTCCTAATTCTTTTGCAATCCAAATATCATATTTGAATTTTGAAAATTCCATATCTGAAGCCAATTTATTTTTATGGAAGATTCCAGTAGATGAATGAAGACTTTTATCAAATTTCTTTAAATTATCTGAAATTCTTTCTCTGCTTGCGTCAGTTTTAGGAAATTTTAATGAAGTCATATCTACCTCAATTGCTTTGAACTCTTTATCTCGAATTTCTCTATCCCAATAACGCATAGAAAATGCTTTAGTACTTATTCCTAACTTCATAAAAATGAAATTAAGATGTTACTTAAAAAATTGTCCCTTTATTTTAACATAATATGCTTTTGGTTTGATATTCAGTCCTACTTTCCTCATGATGTTTTTGTAAGATCTTAACAAAGAGAATTTTTCAACACCTATCTCTTTAGATATTTCTTCAATATTTGTAAAAAGCTCATCCCTTTTTGAAATATGATATATCAAAGAAGCTATTAGTCTCTCCCCATCTCCTGAATAATTGATTTTCCTAACAATATGGAAATATTTGGTGATTAATTCATTTTCAACATATTTTGGAAGGTTGAGATTAGATGAGATAAGTCGAATGTCAGCACATATGTCATAATTGTGTTTTGTCCACTCCATGGACATTAGTTGAATTGCTGGTATTTTAACTTTTCAAAGAGACTTCCTTATTTCCATTAATAATTTAAGCTAATCATATATTCTCCAATTATGGATCAAATTATTTATGGAAGATACCCTTTGATTGAATCTCTTAAGAATAAGGAAAACATAGTTAAAATTTTCATTTCAAGAGAAGCTAGAGGAGAACCCATTGAAACAATAAAAAAGCTAGCAAGGAGAGCAAAAATTCCAGTTAGAATGATTAATTCATCTGAACTTGATAAAATGGTTTCAAATGAGAACCATCAAGGAGTTTTAGGAAAATTATCTGCTATAAAATATGCCAGATTAGACAAGATATTATCACTTACCAAACAAAAAGAAGAAGCATTAATCCTTATCCTAGATAGAATAAAAGACCCACATAATCTTGGTGCTATTATCAGATCAGCCCATCTTTTTGGAGCAGATGCAATAATAATACCAAGTAAAGAAGCAGCAGGAGTTACTGAAACTGTTTTTAAAACAAGTGCAGGAACAGTGACTTATATGTCCGTAATTCAAGTAACTAATCTTGTTCAAAGCATCGAAATTCTAAAAAAACATGATTTTTGGATTGTAGGAGTAGAAAAGGGAGGACAAGACTGTTCTAAACAAAAATTAACAGGAAAAATAGCATTGGTTTTAGGGAGTGAAAACAAAGGAATTAAAGAACTTATTAAGAAAAAATGTGATATACTCCTCTCAATTCCAACATCAGGAAAAATAGATAGTCTCAATGTAAGTTGTGCTGCTAGTGTTTTAATGTATGAATTAAGGAGAAATTAACTCCAGGAGCAGGATTTGAACCCGAATATTTCATATTATTCATTTAAACACACTCTTTATATGTCTCCTTCCAATACAATAAAAAATGGTAGTAACATCGTTATCAATATTGGCTACTGTTGCAGGAATCTCAATGTCAATGTCAGCCTTATTTCAATCTTATAAAATCTTCAAAAGAAAAAGCGCCAGAGACATATCAATTGTTACTTTTTTGGTTCTCACAATCGGGAATATAATTTGGATATTATATGGAATTGAGATGAACAATTTCCCCATTCTCATAACAAATTCTATAGGATTTTTTGGAGCTGCATCTATTGTTTATGGTTGGTTCCTTTATGGTAAAGAAAAGAAATAATAAACAATTTAATAAAACGCCAGGAGCAGGATTCTCACTGTTTTCAGTTTGTGAAACTCAACTCAAGAATAATATCCTTATTAAAACTGCTATCAGAAACAATACCAGAATCATAATGAAAACTGCCCTGTCCTGGTTCTTTTTTTCATCATTCTCTGGCTCCATACAAAATTTCTTAATGACCAATACAAGAGCGACGGAAGCGCCTAACACAAAGAGATATATGATAGGATTTAACCCAATCATATTAATCCTCCACGCAAAGTAAGAGAAGAATACCAAGATTATTACAATTCCTCTGAGAACATGTTCTTTCATGTAAGTATTTACTCTACTAATAGATAAATAGATTAGGAAACAATACGCCAGGAGCAGGATTCTCTCTCTGCTTCATTGAATGATAACATATTTATTTCTTTAATAGATTGATGAATTCATGGAAAATAATGATAAACTTTTTTGGTTGTTTGGAGGATTACAGTCAATTTCTCTTGGATTGATAATATTCTTCATATTCCAAGCACTGGGTTCTATTGGAGTAGATACTCAAATATTATTGAGTATATTGTTTCCGACATTTTTGTTAGCAATAGAATATATGATTTATTCCAACAAAACCTGAATCAGACAGTAAATCTTTAATATTTTTTTATGTTTTATTGAAAAGGATTTTTGTGTACGCCAGGAGCAGGATTTGAACCTTTTAGATTAACTGCGAACTGGTTTTTCATAAATTCTTAAGGAACTCCTAATTAAAATACTTTAAGACTTCTTCATGGATTTTTCCTAAAAATCTTTGAATTATTAAATAATTTGTATGGAACCTAATATTTTTATCTGAATAATTTTATAAATCATTTATGGAATATTTTTTAATATTAATTGGGTTTTTGAGTTTAGGTATTTTTTTAGAATGGAAATTTCGTATCCATATATATCATTCACGAAAAGAAAGAATTGTTACAACCCTCACTATTTTTTTAATAGGAATGGTTTGGGATTACTTTGCAACTTGGAGACAGCATTGGGTATTCCCTGGAAGTGGTTTAATAGGTATCCATTTGTTTGGTTTACCTATTGAGGAATTTCTTTTCTTTTTGATTATGCCTTATTTTGCGATTACTTTGTATAAAATATTCGATGCTAAAATAAAATAATACGCCAGGAGCAGGACTCGAACCTTTTAGATTAACTGCGAACTGGCTTCTCATGTATAATTAATGGACGATAATGCTTAAAATATCTATTTTTAGGTATCTTTTATGATAGATACTATTGAAATACTTCAAAAATATTATAAGAAAGACTCTAAATCCTACTATTTTTTAGTAGAACACAGTAAATCTGTAAAAAGAAAGGCTTTAGAAATTGCAAAAGGAGTTCCTCAGTTCAATCCTGATTTAAAATTTATAGGAGAAGCTGCAATGTTGCATGATATAGGAATTCTCAAAACAAATGAACCAAAGATAGGTTGTTATGGAGAATATCCTTATGTTTGTCATGGATATCTTGGTAGAGAAATTTTGGAAAAAGAAGGATTTCCAAAACATGCTTTAGTCTGTGAAAGACATGTTGGAGTAGGGATAACTATTCAAGACATATTAACCCAAAAATTGCCGTTACCTAAAAGAGAAATGGTTCCTGTTACAATTGAAGAGGAAATTATATGTCTTGCTGACAAGTTCTTTTCAAAAAATGAACGTTTTCTAACAAAAGAGAAAAGTATTGAAGAGATTAGAAGAGGATTACCAAGATTTGGTGAAGGGAAATTAGAAATTTTTGATGTATTATTGGATAAATATTTTCTCAAATAAATTGACAAAATAGACGCCAGGAGCAGGATTTGAACCTGCGACTGGTGTTTTCATATTATTTATATGGATTATTTGTTAAATAAAATTATGGACAAAGTTGTTCTGAAAGACTATGATGTAAATTATCTTCTCTATTTTGAAAAAGAAAGGGAGTTTCTTTTGAAAAAACTCGGAAATAATTATGAAGTTTATCATATTGGGAGTACTGCTGTTCCTGGACTTGGAGGCAAGGGATTTATTGACATTCTTCTTTTAACTTTAGATAAAGAAGAAGCTAAAGGGATAATAGCAGTTTTAGAAGAGTTAGGTTACGAATTTAGACCAGAAGCAGGAGATAATAATAGATTTTTTATGAGAAAAGGTGAG
>JAFCFZ010000014.1 GCA_017608385.1 Candidatus Parvarchaeota archaeon | reverse complement strand
TTACAGAAGATTTTATCCAAGAATGTTACTATTATGACCAATTCTGTGAATGCACAGAAGTATGGAATGAAGAAGGCTACTGTTCCTTTGGATCTTGTACATCTCAAGAGAACTTCGTGGATGAATGTTACTATTATGACCAATTCTGTGAAGGCACAGAGGTATGGAATGAAGAAGGCTACTGTTCCTTTGGATCTTGTACATCTCAAGAGGACTTTGTTGAGGAATGTTATTCCTATGATCAATATTGTTCCGGAGATGATGTTTGGTACGAAGAAGGGTATTGTGGATCTGGTCAATGTTACTCTGATGAATATTTTATTGAGAATTGCTACTATGAAGAATACAACTGTTTAGGAGATGAAGTATGGTACGACTATGGATATTGTAATGTTGACTCTTGTGAAGATGATTCTTACTTATATGAAGACTGTAATAGCTATGATCAAACATATTGTGATGGAAGTGTATTGACAGAAATAGAGGGTTATTGTACTCAAGGATATTGTGACACAACCGATGATACAGAAGATTGTTACTATTATGACCAATTCTGTGAAAGCACAGCGATTTGGTATGAAGAAGGATATTGTGACTCTTCCCTTTTAGAATGTAATTCTTATGAAGATTTTATCCAAGAATGTTACTATTATGACCAATTCTGTGAAGGCACAGAAGTATGGAATGAAGAAGGCTATTGTTTTGCAGGAACATGTGACAATTATTATGACTTTGTAGAAGACTGTTATTATGAAAATAATTACTGTTCAGGTGATGATATTTGGTATGAATATGGTTATTGTGATTTAGGTAATTGTCAAGATGATGATTATTATGAATACTCTTGTGACGGAGACTATGAATTCTGTACAAGCAATCAAAGATGGTATCATGATGAATTCTGTACTATTGGATCCTGTGATTATGATGAAGGACCTATAGAAGATTGTGACAATTATTATGCAGATTATTGTAGTGATGATTACTATTGGGTACATGAATCAGCAACATGTTTTGAAGAATTCCCTGATACTGTTTGTGCTCCAGCATCATCAACAGGAGATTGTAGAGATGATTTATGGTGTAATGGAGAAGAGATGTGTGAGGGTCCAGGAAATTGTATTTCAGGAGAACCAATAAGTTGTACATATTTAGGAGACCAATGTAATACAGGATTTTGTAGTGAAGATAATGACCAGTGTGAATATAATCCATTTGTGACAAGCACACCTTGCGAATCAGATGGAGATTTGTGTACAATAGATCACTGTGATGATTCAAATGCAGGAGGAATTAATCCTGGTATTTGTGTTTCTTATGATAATGTTGATTGTTCATATTTGGATGATGTTTGTCAAGATGGAATTTGTGATTCAATGGATGGAAATTGTTATGTTGACTTTACTGATTTTCCTTTGAGTACTCCCTGTGAGACAGATGATGATGTATGTACTATAGATCATTGTGATGGCTTAGGAACATGTACTTTCTGGAAAGATTACAAAGATGATTTATCAACAGAAACAATAAAGATCTATGGAAATCCATTTTATACTGATGGATTTTTTGATTGGGCTACATCTGAAACAGAAATAACACTTATTGCTGAAGATATTGGAATGTGTTCACAACTTGATAAAACATATTATAGAGTAACACTAAAAGAGACTAGTTATTGTGAAACTTGTCCTGGTGAGGGTGGAGAAGGAGAGTTTAATGTTTATACTAGTCCATTTACAATTCCTGAAGATTCTTGTCACTTAATTGAATTTTATAGTATTGATTCAGTTGGAAATCAAGAGGAATTGCATTGGCAATGTGTATATATTGACAATCAAGGGCCTGAAACAGACAAGAAAGTTGGAGATCCTAAATTGGTTTGGGATGGAATGGATGCATTTTTTTATGACTTAGAAGAGTTTTGTACAGAAGAAGGAAATTGTTGGAGAGTTACAACATCTACTCCTTTAGCACTCGATTGTATTGATTTAGATCCACATCCTGTTGGAGAAGATCAAGTTTGTTTCAAATTAGAATTAGATGGAACAATTTACACAGAAAACTATTGTTCAGTTTATGGGGGAGAAATAGATGAAGGATATTGTTGTTTGAATCAAATAGATTACTTCTATTTCCTTGAAGAATCAGAACACAATTTAGAATATTTCTGTGTGGATTTGTTAGGAAATAAAGGAGAACCAGATGATGAGAAATTCAAAGTAGATGGAAATACATTTAAAATACCTTTATATCCAAAATGGAATTTGATTTCAGTTCCTTTCATGCTTTTAGAAAATAGTCCTGAAGTAGTTTTCAATGATACTCCTGGGGTGGAATCTGTTTGGACATATGATAATGGAGTTTGGTATGTATGGACACCAGATGAAGCACCCGATAGCATCTATGAAATTCTTCCTGGTTGGGGATATTGGGTTTTGGAAAGAAGAGAAGAATTATTAGTTTTGGGAGGACCTTTAATGAGTCCTATTGTTACTCTTCCTGGAAAAGACATTACCGAAGGATGGAATCTTATAGGATACTATGGGGTAAATTGGCAGATGTATGAGAATATGGAAGACTTTGAATATATTTGTGAAGGAATTGAATATCCTGGAAGCATATACGGAAGCGACTCATATTGTTCATTAAGTTCTTTGATCGACACGCAAGAAGGAACTCCAAGGTGGAGCACTCTTTGGTCTTACATAAGATGTGAAAATGATAGAGAATGGGTAGGAATTAATACGTGTTATCCAGGAGATAAGATGTATGCAGGAAGAGGATATTGGATTGAGATGGATGTAGATGAGTTTTATTCTCCAAATACTAACTGCATTATCAATGAAAATATGGGATGTATATTCGATCAACAAAAAGCTTTTAAAGTAACTACTTAAGGGAGATAATAATGAGAAGATTCATAATTTTGCTTGCAGGTATCAGTTTTATTTTAGGTACTTCTATGGCTCTTGGACCATGTCCACCACAGCAATTTTATGGAACTGTTATGATCAATGGAAATCCTGCACCAGTTGGTTTGTTAGTTGAGGGAAAGATAAGTGGTATTGTTGTTGGGAACACAATTACTTCTGAAGGTTGGTATGGTAATCTCTCAGATACTGTGCCATATATTTTTTATATAACTTCATGTTCAGCCCAAGAAAACACAAAAATCAAATTTTATTTGAAAGGAAATTATGTTGGAGAAAATATTTTTTATCCATATAGTTCAACAAGATTTAATATTTCACTAGAAACAATTTGTGGAAATGCAATATGTGAACCAGGAGAAGATAATTCAAATTGTTGCACTGATTGTGGCTGTCTTAGTGGTTATTCTTGTTCAAGCAATGTTTGTACTTCAACCTCATCAGGTGGAGATGATGGAGGAGACGATGGAGGAAGCTCTGGTGGTGGAGGATTTATAGTTACTAAATCAACCTGTGGAGATGGTTTTTGTTATTCAGATGAAGATTGTTCAACTTGTCCAGAAGATTGCGGATGTTGTCCTTCTGAATGTCAATCTGACTCAGAATGTAATGATAATAATGCCTGTACTATAGACATTTGTGTAAGTGAGGGTGAATGTACTGGTGAATGTTCATATAATCAAGTTGCATGTCAAGACAATGATGGATGTTGTCCAGATGCTTGTGGAACAGTAAATGATAATGATTGTGTAGAAATTCAGACAACTTCTGGAGGATCTAAAAATCCAACTCCAATAACTCCAACTGGATCAGGAGATGGGTCTCCAATAGGTCAAGAAACCGGGACAGGTTTGACTGCATTTGCTGCATTACCTTCTGAAATAATTCCAATTGTTTCAGGTGGAGGGATTGCCTTACTTATTGCAGGAGTATTTTACTTATTCTTCTGGAGAAAACGTTAATCTTCTTTGTATTTTATTGCTTTGAAAAAAACATCTTCTAAGGTTTCAGATCTAAAGCTTGTTTTTAATTGATTAACAGCTCCAAAAGCGATTAATTTTCCTTTATTTAGAATACCTACTTCACTACAAACCATTTCAGCTTCATGTAGGTTGTGCGTGGAATAAATTATTGTTTTCCCATTCTTGTTCATTTCTTTAACCCAATCAATCAACATTTTTCTGGTGATTGGGTCAATACCTTCGGTTAATTCATCTAGGAAAAGGATTTGAGGTTCTGGTAATAATGTTCTCATTAATGCAACTTTTCTTCTCATACCCTTAGATAGTGTACTTATTTTTGAATCAAGTCTCTTATCCATATCAAGTTTTTTTGCCATATTTCTTATCATATCTTTAGACTTTGTTTTGGAAATACTGTGTAAGTCAGCAAAAAACATTAAATACTCTCTAACTTCCATTTCTTCATATAAACCAACTTCTTCTGGCAAGTAAGAAACAATTGTTTTGATCTCTTTTTTGTTCTTTTGAACATCGAATGTGTTAATGGTTGCAGTTCCACTTGTTGGTTTTAATAAACAAGAAAGAATTTTTAGAGTAGTTGTTTTACCTGAACCATTGGGTCCAATAAGTCCAAATATTGTTCCATCTTTTATTGTTAGGTTAAGATCTTTTATTCCAGTAATTTTATCATATTTTTTTGATAAATCCTTAGTAATTATCACTATATTCGCAAGTAGAAACAAAATTATAAAATCATCGATACTTATATCTTCAAATGAGTTTGCTAAAATTTTCAAAGTGGGAGATAAAAAGATCAATGTCCCCTAAGTTTTTGATATCTCTTTTTGTTTTAGGAGTGTCAATTTTAGCCATATTCTTTCTCTATAGACCAAATGTTACTCAAAGCATGGTTTTACAGGAGTTTTATGAGATAGGTTTACAGGATGTTCCTCAACTAAGAGAAATTGGAGCTATTCTTGAGCTTTCTCCAGTTCTTAAAGTTTCATACACTACTTCTGAAGAAAATGATATTGTTTTCACTTATTTAAATGGAAAAACTAATGCATTTCTTTCAGGAGATCCTAAATCTTTAATTGCTTTTTATCATGTTGTTAATGTAATAGGAAGGCTTTCAGATCAATATTTGTCATATCCCTCCTATATAATAGACCCACTTCTAGT
The DNA here is from genome assembly GCA_017608385.1 of Candidatus Parvarchaeota archaeon. GTDB lineage: Archaea > Nanobdellota > Nanobdellia > B33-G15 > B33-G15 > JAFCFZ01. Next base: position 7,097 of record JAFCFZ010000014.1, on the reverse strand, counting down.
TAATCTTCAAGATGTAGATGAATTAACTTCTATAATAGGAAACACAGAAACAAGTGAGTCAATGAAACCTTCTGCCTTACCCCAATATGAACCGTTTACTAATGTTACTCAAATCATTTTTCTCTTGCTTCCTATAATCTTGTTAGCAAGTATTTACAGTCTTTCATTAATGTCTGAGAAAGCCAGAAAAAAAATCACATTTCTTCTTTTGACTCCTTTTTCTAGATTAGAAATTTTAGTAGGAAAGATGATACCATATATTTTACTTTCTTTGGCTTTTTCAGGCATAATGGCTTTCTTCTCTTTTTCGAATTGGTTACCTATTTTCTTTATTCTTGTTGTGATAAATCTAAATTTCTTTGCTCTTGCTATGTTCATCCCTTTAGTTGCTAGAAGTTTCAAAGAATACAGCTTTTTGTCTACTTTTACTTACTTTTCCTTTTTCTTTTTGTTAGTTTTCCCAAATTTAATGTATGGTTTAGATTCTGTTTCTAACTTATCCCCTCTTTCTTTACTAAATGATGCAGCACTTGGAAAAGCGATAATAATCGGAGATGTTTTGATGTCATTTTTGCCATTTATTTGGTTATCAATTTCAATAATTGTTTTGAGCGTGGCAATATTCCAAGAAGAAATATTCCTCTCAAAAAAGAACTTTTTTTGGATGGCTAAAAAAGCCTTTACGGAAATTGAAGACAAATTAGATAATACTGTTCTGTTTGTAACTGTTTCAATTTTTTTGATAATTCCCTTTATTTATTTTGCTGAAATTATTTTGGCAATGATAATTGCTATCTTCCCTCCTTTTTTTGGTATGCCTTTAATGATTTTGAGTTTTGCATTTGTTGAAGAAAGTTTCAAAATAGCTCCATTTATCAAAAGAAAAACCAATTGGATTCAAGGAGCTTTAGCAGGAGCCCTATTCTTTATTTTTGAAAAAGGAGTCAATATTTATATTTTTCTCTCTGTTGTTGAATCCCTTTCCCTTTATTCAACATTAGTTACAAATATTTGGATAACATTGATTATGCATATTATTACAACGAGTATTCTCTTTACAAGGATTAGAAAAAGAAGAAGAATCAGTCTTGTTCTTGCTGTTTTGATTCATGCTATTTTTAATCTTACAATTTTGGGGGTAGTTGCCAATGTCTAAAATAAATAGATTGCTAAGGAAAGATTTTGGTAGTTTATCAAAGGAGAAAACATACATTTCCATATTAATCCTACAGATAATTTTGTTCTCAACCGCAAGGTCATTTACAGCAGGAGTTATACTTATTTCTGATCCAGACCAAGCAGCAAGCATATTTGATCTGGGGAGTTTGTTAACCTTTGGAGTTTTACACAATAACACTCTAACTGATAGTTTTTCATCCAAAAACATAGAGGTGCTTCCATTCATTGATGAATCATATGGGATTAGAGCTGTAGAGAATGGTGATATAGACATGTTTGTAGTTACGCCAGATGATCTTGGAATTTTGATAAATTCTCCTCAAAGAATAGTAGTTGATGTTTATTATTCCAAAGAAAATCGTAAAAAAGATCTAGGAATGCTCTTATTGAAATCTTCTTTGAATGATTTTAAAAAACAAATTCAAGGACTCAGATCCTCCGGAGAAAATGTCTATTTGAATATAATGAATGCTGATTTACCTGGGAATATTGGGGAATTAGAAATGTTGTATACATTTACATTACCTCTTCTGTTACTGTTTTCAGTAATTATTTCAGGATCTCTTGTTATAGATCTTATAACTGAAGAATTGGAAAGAAAAACATTCCAAAAATTAATTCAAACACCAATTAGCTTGAGGGAAATATTTATTTCTAAATCCCTTCTCCCTGCAATATTGACAATTGTAACTGGATTTTTTTGGCTGACTATCTTTATGATACAAGGAATAGTAATTCAAAACATAATTCCATTGATACTTTTCTTGTTCTTTATTTCATTGATTTATTGTTCTATAGGTTTGTTAGTCTCTATTTTTTTCAAAAGAAACAAAAACTCTCAAACAATTTATACTGTTGTGATTTTATTATCTCTATTTTTTATAACCAGTACTTCCACATCTTACCTTCCTGCATTTATTGTTGCCGATTTAGCAATGGAATCTGGATTTGATATTTTACCTTTGGCAATGTGGGGAATAATCTCTATGTTATTGTATCTCTTTGCTTTATTAGTTTCCCCAAGAATGATGGGAGAGATTAGTTAATTTTGAATCTTAAAATAGCTCCAATCCCACCCAAACCGTCTAGTTTTTCTCCCGGTTCTTCAGAACTTTTTATTATCATTATATCCCCTTTTTTGGAAGAAATCTTTCTCATCATGTCATTAATTTTTTTGAAATTTCCTGACATTTTAGAATCTTTGACTTTTTTATCTGTTATCATAAATTTTTCAATTGAATTCATTTCAACTGCTTTTTTTACTTCATCAAATCCATAAGCATATCTTCTATTTTTACTAATCTCTTCAAGCAATTTCTCAACAGTTTCTGCTTCCTTTCCTAACCTATCCTCTCCGATAACCCTTTCAACATATCCTCTTTTGATTATTTCATTTAATCCTGTTTTTCCAGTTGAAGAAACATCCACAAAAACAAGATCCTTTTTCAGATATTTCTTTAATCTTTCCAAACAAAATCTATGACCACCAATAATTGCTTTCTGATCTTTTTTTACACTTTCTTCTATTTTTTTTGCTGCTTCCGAATAAAATGAATTAACAATACTATCGAATTCTGATTTAGATTTTGGAGGAAGACTTTTTTTTACAGAACCTAAATATTCTAATTTCTTTTTAAGAATACCAAAATCAAGAACACCATCTTCTATGACACCAAGAAAAACAGGTTCAGATTTAGTTTCACTCTCTTCCAATATTTTTTTGGAATACTCTCCCCATTTTTTCTCAATTTTAATTAGATCCCCTTCCTTGATATTTATTGATTGATGTCCTTTTCCAATGCCCATAGGACCCTCAATTATTTTACCTAAAACTCTCAAAACAGTTCCTTTGAAATCTTTTTTATCAATCAAAAGTTTTACAGAGATCTTTTTCCTTATGGCTTTTTGATGTTCTTCTTTTTTCACAGATCTTTCAGCAGTACCATAAATATGATCTCCCTCTTCAATTATTTCAGATAAATACCACAAATCATCAGAACTATCAACTTTTAGTTTGACAATATTGTTTTTGAAATCTCTAAAAATGATTTTCATTCTTCAATTACCTCTATTGAGTCTATTTTTCCATCCCCATCTAAGTCTAAACCCCTGATTAATATTCCAAAATCACCACCATTGTACTTGTTCATTATTTTTTTGTAACCCTTTGTTAAAGCAATTATACATGCTTTTGTTCCAATTGCTTTTTTACCAGCAAGAATAATTATGCTTTTTGAGCTATCAAGGGGATTTTTTATTTTTTGAATAACTCCTATATTGTCATCGGTAAATACTTCATTGGTTTTTTTTGAAACAACTCCTCCCATCAAAAAACCATATTTTGAGGATTGGATGTTAAAGAAATAAGGAAATTTTTTGTTGAATTCATAACCAAGGATATTAACTCCAGGCCCCCCAATAATTATGAGATTATCTTTCAAGTTATTTTCATTTTTGACATCTACATCTAAATTAACAGAGAATTTGTCAGTAGCCATATATTGACCCATAAAGAATCCTAATTGAATTGCATAATGACCATCTCTTGCACCTGTATTGAATGGTCCATGCGGTTCAGGAGACCCCACAATAATTTTCCCATCAAAAACACTGTTTTTTATCATTGGAGAAAAGAATTTAGTTAATTTAGGATCCATTGGTTTGATCTCGCTGATTTCTCTTTCTTCTCCACCAATATCAATACCAAAAGCACCATGACTTAATCCATAGAACTTAGCTTTTCCACCTTTGATTACTTCTTCTTTCTTAACTTCAATTATACCTTCTTTTTCTAATTGATTAATGTAATAATACACTTTTTGAATGTACATTCCTAATTTCTTAGCAATTTGAGCAGGATACATTGGGCTTTTTGAAATTAGCTCAACAATTTTCATACTCCTACTATTTGTTAATGGTTTTAGTTCAGAAGGCTTTAACATTAGGATATCTTTTGAATAATGTTTACCTTCTTTCTTTGAAACCAACATCTTTTTCATGGAAAAACCTGCTTCATGACCATTAATAAATTTTTTGTAATGGTAAGCAAAATCGTGATTTGGTCTTTATATATAATATTTTGTTTGATTATAATTATGAAAGCAGTTATTCTTGCTGGAGGAAGAGGAACTAGATTAGGTAATTTGACTCAAAGTATTCCGAAACCAATGATGCCAGTTGCTGGAAAGCCAATAATCAGAAGAATAATTGATACTTTGTCAGATAGTGGAATCAAGGAAATAATTGTTGTTGTAGGTTATGAGAAAGATGTTATAATTGATTATTTGAGAGATGGAAGTCAAATGGGTGTGGACATAAAATATGTAGAACAAAAACAACAATTAGGAACTGCAAATGCAGTATTACAAGCAAGGAATCATGTGGATGACAAATTTATTTCTATAAATGGAGATCTTGTTTTTGATGAATCCCTCATTTTCACCCTTCTTAAAAAAAGCAAAATTGGATCTTGCATTATCTGCTCTAAGAAAGTAAAAAATCCCAAAGCCTGTGGTGTTTTGAAACTTAATGGAGAAAAAGTTTTAGAAATTGTAGAAAAGAGCGATAATCCTCCAAGCAATATAGGTAATGCAGGAATTTATCTTTTTTCCAATAATGTTTTTGATTATATTGATAAAACAACCCTTTCTTCTAGAGGTGAGTATGAAATAACTGACACCATTCAGTTAATGATAGAGGATGGTAGAAAAGTGTTTCACCATCCAATTGAAGGATATTGGTATGGTGTTGAAACAAGAGATAATCTAATTTCTGCGGCGGAGATGTTTGCCTAATGTGTGGAATTATAGGATATATAGGTGTAGAGAAAGCTAGCCCCATACTATTGAATGGGTTGAGACAATTAGAATATAGAGGTTATGATTCTTGTGGTATGGCTTGCTTAGATAAAGATATTGAAGTTAGGAAAGGAGTAGGCAAAATAAATGAGGTCAATAATTCTTTTAGTTTTGAGGAAATAAATGGAAAAATGGGAATAGCTCATACAAGATGGGCAACCCATGGAGGCGTTACTCAAAAAAATTCTCACCCCCACATATCAAACAATGGAAAAATAGCAGTTGTTCATAATGGAATCATTGAAAATTATCAAGAAAAGAGAGATGAACTAAAAGAAAAGAACTTTGAATTCATTAGTGAAACAGATACAGAGGTTATTCCAAACCTTATTCAATATTTTATGGACAAAGGAGGGGATTTTGTTGATTCCTGTAAAAAAGCATTAACTGAATTAGATGGGAATTTTGCTATATTGGCAATTCATAGAGATGAAGATGTTATTATTGCTTCAAGAAAAGGTTCCCCACTTGTTATTGGAATTGGAGAAAATGGTTTTTTTGCAGCAAGTGATATCCCTGCTTTTTTAGATCATACTAAACAGATAGTCTATCTTTATGATGAAGACTTTGTAGTTATGGGAAAGACTCTGTCATTTTATAATCTTAAAGAAGGCCCTGTCTTTCGACAAACTCATACAGTTGATTGGGATGTTGAACAAGCAAAAAAAGGAGATTTTGAGCATTTTATGTTGAAAGAGATTTCAGAACAAGTTGAAACAGTTAAAAAAGCAATTCAACAAGAGAAAGCAATAGTTGAAAATATTTGTGATGAAATTAGGAGGGCAAAGGGAATATTTTTTGTTGCTTGTGGAAGTTCTTATCATGCGTGTCTTTCTTCAAGCTATGTGTTTTCAAAAATATCTGGAATACATGTTAATGTTGTTTTAGGTAGTGAATTCCCTAATTATACTCATTTCCTCAATAAAGACTCATTAATCATTGCAGTTTCTCAAAGTGGAGAAACAGCTGATGTACTAGAAGCAGTTAAGGAAGCAAAAAAGAAAGGAAGTAAAATAATTTCAATTGTTAATGTGATGGGATCTTCTTTGACACATCATTCTGATGAATTCTTACTATTAAATGCAGGACCAGAAATATGTGTTTTATCCACTAAAACATATACCGCTCAATTGGGTTTATTGACTTTAATTGCATATAGTCTTGCAGAAAATTATGAAGAAGGAAAGAAAAAATTAGAATTTTTATGGAATGTAATATATTATCTTACCTCTGCAAATACAAGAAATAAGATAAAGGAATTGTCTGAAAAACTGAGATATGTTGATCATTTATTTACAATAGGGAGAGGATTACAGTATCCTACTGCTATGGAAGCTGCATTGAAAATAAAAGAAGTTTCATACATTCATGCAGAAGCTTTTGCAGGAGGGGAATTAAAACACGGAACCCTCGCTTTGATTGAGAATGGGACTCCCTGTATTGTTTTTGTTGCTGAAGACAATGAGAAAGAGATACTTTCAAATGCAATGGAGATTAAGAGTAGAGGTGGCTATATAATAGGCATAGGCCCAAAGAATAATGAAATTTTTGATACGTTCATAAAAGTTCCAGAAGCCAATTCAATGAATCCTATAATCCATCTTGCAAAATCAGTTACAGTTAAGTAAATCCCAAGGTTTTTTATTTTTCACCAATTATTCTATTTTATGAGATTTAGGAATATTTTATTTGGATTTTTGATTATATTTGTATCCCTATCATTTTTCTATATTTCAATAGCTCAAATAGAAGCTGTTCAAAATGCAAACTTTACTTCTGATTCTGGTGGATGGATCTATGGAGAAACTGATTCTTTTGGTGTAGCTTCTGGCAGCAGGAATGAAACAGGAGGACATTATGATGATGGTGTTTATTTAATGATTCATAATGACACAAGCTCAGGAGATAATCCTACTTCAATTCAATGGATTAATTATTCTTTTGATGTTAACTCTGTTCCAAAACAAGCAATTGCAGTAGTTTGGTATAAACTTACAGGAGATGATGACACAGATTATCATGCAGAAGTTAGAATAATCCATTCAAATAGTACAGAATTCA
>JAFCFZ010000004.1 GCA_017608385.1 Candidatus Parvarchaeota archaeon | reverse complement strand
AAGGATTTTTTCCTAGGGAAAATTCATAAACTTTCTTAAAACAATCAATTATGGGAGATTCTCCTTCCAAATAATCTTTTTCTCCTGCTCCAAACATATTCCAACAATTAAGAGCATCTTTAGACCAATCATCTGCAATAGATAATGTTTCTGTGTCCTCATATGAAAAAATACAAGTTGACCAACCATCATGGATTGAAGCAGTATTAGCTCCAAATAAACCACCAAGAGAATTTGCTACAAATAAAGGAATACCTCCTAAAAAATTCTTTAAACCTATTTTAATATTAGAGTTCATCCATAATTTCATATAGCAAGACAAATCAAAAACATTGCCAGTAACTCCAAATATGTAAATAATAGAAATTACAACAAGAACCACCGCAATAATTACTGCATAGCTTAATTTCATTTTATCATCCCATAAATATCATTCCACTTTCTGGATACATTGCTTGAAAAAACATGAATAAAAATGCAATAAGAATCACCAATCCAACTACAAATGCTAACCACTTTATAGTTTCATCAATTATCAATTACAATCACCACACCAACTTGCCTCTCCCCGATCTTTTTGACATATTTGATCATTATTACACGATTGAACACAACCATAATCATTACACAGATCTTTACTTTCTATACATGAGAATAAATTTGCAGGATTTTCCTTGCTTTCATCATCACAATTTAGACTCAATTCTGGAAATAGTTCTTGGTAAGATTCACATGTTTCTCTTGCTGTAAGATTACTATAACAACAATCAGTTAGCCATGCAGGATAATTCATTCCCTCGTTATAGCTAGTATATCCTGACTTTTCTGCTGTAAATTTGTTTTCACATAGCCCATTATATCTAGATCCTGCAGATAAAAGTGGAATTAAAGACATCATCATAACTATTATTCCAATCCCCAATATCAATGCTTGAAATTCTACTCTCATTTAAACACCTAACCTAATACGTCTGTCACTCCTACTGCTAATCTTGCAAGACCTCCTAAAACTAAAGTCATTAGTCCAGTTACTATTGCATAAATTATTGCTGGAATCAATATCATTTTTGAGATAGTATATTCAAAATAATATGGATCTCCTGGTCTTGTTATATTTGAAAGCATGTACGAAATTACTATAACTACTTCAACAGTATATAACCCTACCATTAATTGAAAAAGATGAAGGGGTGTTGCCTGACTCATTCCAAACATTCCAGTTAAAAACATGAGAGATGGAGCTCCACCTACATCACTTCCAGTCCCTAACAAATCAGATATAGAAGATATTCTCTCTGATAAAATTTCAAGAACCATTGTTATCAATGCAGTCATTCCTACAACAATACCACTTATAATTGGACTAAGAAAAGCTACCTGAAAGTGCATAGAAGATAATACCTCATCAAGAGAATCATTAACCCTATCATCTATTTCTTTCAAGCTTCTGAGATATTTTGAAACAAAAATAAGAGCTATTCCTGCATCTTTCAAACTCTTTTTAGATGTATCTACTAAAACTTTCATTGTACTTTTGATTATTGGAGAAGGGAACATCAAAACAGCACCATATTCTTTGTGAAAGAGAGCATCTGAAGCGCTTAAACCTACACTTCTAATATTATTAACTACTCTTCTCAAAAAATCAGATGTTTCAGAACCCTTCATTGATGAAGCTACTTTAATAAATGCCTGCTCGACAGGAACTTCTTGAACTAAAATAGTTCCTAATTGAAAAATTGCATGAGAAAAATCATTTTCAACAGAATAGACTTTTTTGAGAATACTCATTGGTTTTGTTGTTGTCAAGCGAGTGTATACATAAATTGCAGCAGCAGCAGCAAAAGTAATTGGAATGCTCAAATAAATCTGTATTTCAGATATTTCAGTCGTTATCATTAAAAGGAATATAAAAGGACCTGCCATAACTAAGAAAGCTATAATCGCTGGGATTATTGCAGGATATTGTTTCTTTCCCAAGTAAAAATAATGCCTCTTTGCAATTTCTGGATGTCCAGATATATCAACATAAGGAAAACCAGATGGTCTATTTTTGAGAATATTTTTTGCAAGCAAGAAAACAAGGAGAGGGAGGATTATATTATAACCTACTATCATAATTTCGGTACTTATTGATTCTGCCATAAAAGTAGAAACCATTGGAAACATTACCATTCCTAAAACAGGTAAAACAATACCCATCATGTAAATTGTGTTAATAGGATTTCTTAAAGAAGAAGCATAATTTACCATATTTCTAAATGTACCATCTAATATTCTATTGACTGATTCATCTAAAAGAGCCAATCTATTTGCTTCATCTCCTTGATACAGAGTGCTTCTTATCAAATACATTGCATCAACAAATGCAGGATTGAATTCTTTCCAATTCATTAAATAATTATTTAGTGCGTCTTGGATATCTGAATATTTTCTAGCTTGAATATCCCATATCATTTTGATAAAATCATTAGAGAGAGGTCCTTCAAGATTAGAAGCAGCAAATCTTATTGCTTCCTCTAAGTTGGAAGTGTGTCTCATATAAGAAACAATGTACAATATAGACAGGACCAATTCATTTGAAGACCTTATTCTTCTTGTTTCTATCAAACCAATGGGATATTTACGTATTTTATCATACATCAAAATACCCGCTAGACCTAAGCCCAAAACAATCAAAGACATTACTCCAGTTAATAAATTAAACATGAAGAAGATAACAGCAACAACTCCAGTAAACATTATTGTCATTAAAAGAGCAAGAAGAGACAACGAACCAATTTCTTCAGGAGTTACAGACATGGCATTGAGTTTGATTGCATTTTGAAGCCTTTTCTTTTCTTCATCAGGTATACTGACCATTAATATTTTCCCTGCGGATTTACATAAAGATTCATATCTTTTCATAAATCCAGTTCTTTCATCTTTTAGAAATAACTTAAAATCCCTACTAACTGTCTGCTTCTTAGTAGGAGTTTCTTTTATATATTTATTAAAAATCTCATCATAGCTTTTTTTCATTTTTTTTCTTTATCTTTGCTTTTAACCATTCTTCAAAATCAGCTTTTACCCTATCACTCTCAGGATATCCTGTTTCTTTTGAAAGTTGTTCAAATATCATATGAAATTTATCATTGGAACTGACCACAGAGTTTGCCTCCAAAATAGAGGGATCTGCATCTGAATATTTCACTATCATACTCTTTATGTCTGCTCTTAATTGAATATTATCCCATATCCTATCCCAGTCACCAATCCACTCTTTTACCCTAGAACCAATTGATTTTAGAACTTCACTCTCTCCTTCCATCAAATTACGGGAAGGTTCTAAAATATCTTTTTTTGAATTGTATTCCATTAAATTTTCAAATCCCTTTTCTCTAACGGGATCATCTTCCCAATGTTTTCTTACTTCGGTTACACTCATAACTCTTCTCATCTCTGAAAGCAAATCTGGACTTCTGATTTTATTAGCTACAATTATAATATCTGTTGCCTTAAAACTTGTTCTTGGAACTCCCAAATCATTAACTACTCTATCAAAAACACCATATGGGCTATCTCCATGAATTGTTCCTGCCACCACATTAGCCAACGCTCCTATCCTCATTGCTTCATACAGAGCAACAGCTTCTTTACTTCTGACCTCACCTATAATCAAAGAAGAATCTCCTAAACGTAAAGAAGTTCTTATCCCATCTGATGCGCTCATTTCAGATTTACTTCCAACAATTGCACTTCTAACCTTCAGTGGTAATATATTATATCCTATTTCTTTGAATGACTCAGTTGGTAATTCCATTGTATCTTCTATTGTAATCACCCTGAACTTTCTCATGATTTCAACCATTAGTGCTGTCAAAAGACTGGTTTTACCTGCTCCTCTTGTTCCTGCAACTAAGATAGATCTTGATCCATCAACTAAGAAAGAAAGTAATCCTGCAGAAAGGGGAGATAGATATTTTTGTTTTATAAACAAAGGAAGAGTCCATGGCTTTGCTCTATGTCTTCTAAATGCAAATGAAAGTCCTTTTGGACTTATTGGATTTTGAATAACCGCGGCTCTTGAAAAAACAGTAGGTGTAATTATTTCAGCATCTAAAACAGGATTAGCTTCATCCAAAGGTCTTCCTGAAATCATACGAAATCTTGAAGCCCAAGCTTCTGCCTCTGTGAAACTAGGAATAATATTAGTAAAACATTCTCCATATTCTGCATGTTTTATGAAAACTTTCTCAGTTCCTACGGGTGCATTTATGTAAATATCTTCAATCTTTTCATCTTCTAAAAGAACTTCAATAAGACCGAATCCAACTGTTAATCTAACAAGTATTTCAGCCAATTTTTCTATTTCATCATACTTCAACTTCATTCTTCTAGAATTTGCTAATTGTTCTAACAAATCCTTACTAATGTTTGTAAATATACCCCTGACTCTTTTTGGGTCAACAAATTCTTTTTCTCCTGGTTTATGTTTTGCTAAAACATTTCTTGCTTCATCTAACAGAACATATGCATCTTCATCTAACTTGAATTCCGGAGGATTTAGATGGTAAAGATATTGAATTTTTCCAGGAACTTTGAAAATAAGAACATCTGATTTATTTTTGCCTCCAATAGTGTAAGAATCTATTTCTTGTGCTTTTATTGGAGGTTCAGCCATTAAACGAGTGAGCATAAAATTTGGTTTTATCAAGGGCTTGAATATATCTCTGTAAACTTCTCTATCTCCTATCTTGTGTCCAGGAAGTTTTGGCATTGCTTTTTTAATGATAGAAGTTCCTTCGATAGATTCGAGAATGTTCACCAAGACTTTGATAAATGCTTCCAAACTAGATCTTTCTTTTGGAGTTGCAGAAGGCAGTTTTGCTTTTTGTTCTCTTAATTCTCTTAAAGTTTGAACATATGCACCAATAGGATCTCCCCTCAAATTGTTCAGAACGATTTCCTTCATTGTTGCTAATCTTTCTGGCAAAGCTTCTCTATCATGAGGAGATATTAAATTTATATCAAAAACATTTTGTTCTTTGACAAATTTTTTATGGAGGTTTGCAATTTCAACCAACATCCTTGTTTGTTCAACAGGATAAATTATGTTTCTGCTACTTGAAAGAATAACATTTGTTGGCGTACCTGATGCTATTATATAGTCCACAACTCTTTCCATACATGCTTTGTTATCCTCTATGCTAGGATATAAAAAACAACCAATACAATTAACTACCAAATTCTTTTGGTTTCCTTCAATTTCCACTGTATATGAACAGGGTTTTTTGGTTTCGGGCATTTCGCATCAACGAAAAGTATTAAATTCTCCTTTAATATGAATAAATTACTGCCAATTTAAAAAATGTGGGGATTATAAATGGAAAAACAGGAAAACTATATTCAGGTTCTATATCAGCAAGTTACTCAATTAACTAACCGGATAAGGCTTGTAGAAGAGAGATATGAACAATTATCTATGAAAATGAAGATAATTGATGAAAGTGGATTAAAAAGAACTAAAGAACTAAAAGAAATGATTGTTGATTTACAAGAAGAAACCAATTCTTTCAAAGGAAATATGAAGGAAATGGAAGGTGCTCTAAGAAACCTAATAAAGGACATGCAAAACGTTGCAAGAAACCAAGATATAAAAGTGTTAGAAAGATATATTAACTTGTTTGACCCTACAAGATTCTTAACAAAGGAAGAAGCGGTCGAATTGATTAGAAGAGAGATAGGTCGTGTTTGATGGGAATTTTAGATAGACTAAGAGGTAAGGATGAAGGAACTCATAAAAAAGTTCCTGTAAAAGAGGTTTTAGATCTTAGAAATCAAGGAATGAATAATGATCAAATTATTAATCAATTAAGAGCAGAAGGATATGAATTCCAACAAATAAAAGATGCAATGAGTCAAGCTGAATTAAAATCTGCTGCAAATTCTAACCCAAATCCCGAAACAGCTTTACCACCTTTACCACAACAACCTCAACAAGCAATGCCAACAATGGATTTTGGAGCTTCTCCAGATTTTGCACCAGCTCCAGGCATGGAAGTAAAAGATAGAAGTGTTGAGGAAATTGAAAGAATTCTTGAACAAATAATTCAAGAAAAATGGATTGATGTTGAAGAAAAATTAGTGATAATGGAAGAGTGGAAAGCTAAGGTTGAAAAACAGATTGATAAAATAGATTCTAAAGTTGAAGACTTCAAAAAAAGAGTTGATGCTATTGAAGCTACTATGGCAGCTAAGGTAGATGAATATGGAAAGAGTATGCAAGAAGTAAGTATTGAAATGCAAGCTCTTGATAAGGTTATGAGTAAATTGGTTCCTACTTTAACAGATAGTATCAAAGAATTAAAAGAAGTAACTAAGACTAAAAAAGAATAATTAAGATTTCTGCGCACTAATCATATATACTCCCACAGCTGCAACTGAAATGAAGATTACTGTTCCAAATACTTCTGGACTAAATATTCTCTCTACTCCAGAACCCATTCCTCCTGTTGTTCTATTATCTGAAGTCCATGAAGAAATTTGATCTCCAAAAACATCCGAAATAGAATAGAATACTATTATCATGAAAATAACAATAGTGAGAATGATTATTCCGGGGCTCTTGAAAAAATTAAAAAAATTGTCTGATTTTGCTCCAAATAACATAAAAATCATTCCTATTCCAAACAATATCATAATGAATCCTATCATTAATGGCATCAAAAAAGCAAGAAAATCAACAAATTGTGGTACCATAGCAATAACAAAAGCAAATGAGAATCCTATGGCTGCATTAATATCTGGTTTATCACTTATCATCTTGGTTTTTTGAAGAATTCCAAGAGTCATAACAAAAATTAACAGGGGAACTAGCAAATATTGTAATCCAAAGTACTGGAAAATTCCAATTGCTTCTAAAAATGTTTGTTCAGCCATTTTTCATCAATTCTTATCTTTAAAAAGGAACCATAGGACAAATCCAAAGATTCCCAATGCAAATATTATTCCCATATCAGCTTGTGAAAGAGCAAACGATCCCGTACTGAATGATGTTCCTGTAACTTCAAAAAATGTTGAGCCAAATACCCAAGCGACACCAATTAATACCATCACCCACAACAACCATTTTGGATATTTTTCTCCAGTCATATCATCTCCTCCGGAAAGGAAAGTAAATATGATCAAAAATACTAATATTGCAACAAGCACCATTCCTAACTGTGGTGTCATCTTTGCAATAATTAATGTTGCAAATGCAGAGCTCGCTGTAAAATATGCAAAAACCAATGCAACTATGAGATAAATTCCTCTTTTATTTCCATGTTGAATATCTCCAAAAACTTTGACCTTTTCTAGGATAGTGTAAACCATTGCAAAAACAAGTATGAATGTTGGCCAAAAATATTCAGGAGAAACTCCTGCGGGAGTTAAAGAAGCAAAACCTTGCCATATCGCAGTGAAAATTCCTTCAATCACTTGAACTACCTCCTCCATCGCCTCCACTTGGTTTAGTAATCCATATCATAATTCCAATAACTAAAACCATTGCAACCATCACACCCATATCAACCATACTAAAAGGTAATGCCCAATCATTGGTCATATCCCCCCAAAAAGTTGGTGCAATCATATTAACTAAAATTAAAGGAAAAACAACCAGAATAACTGCAGCTGCAACATATTTTGCTTTTCCATCATAAATATTTTCAGCATTTCCAGCAAACATTGCAAATAGAATAAACCCACCTAAAAAAACAACAGACAATAAACCAACTATAGGTAAGAATCCGGTTAAAACTCCAACAACCCAAGAAGACCCTATAACAAGCATTCCCATAACAAATGCAATAACTGCATTGATATCGTTTCTATCTTCAAATATTTGAGCTCTTGCTAGAACTCCATAAATCACTGCAAATATAAGTAAAAAAGGTAGAATCACATCAAAAAACCCCATATTTTGAAGTGTCTGTACAACGCCCCCAAACATACTATCTGACATTTTTTATCACTTTAATATAAAAGAATGAAGATTAAAAAGATTACTAATCAATTATTTAGATTTCAATTCTTCCTTCAATGCTTTTCTCAAATCTCTCATCTTCATGATATTAGTCCAATTAGCTTCTTTAACATTTTCCATGAGTTTTGCATGAGGTAATGAATGAAATTGCCTATCAACTATACTTTTAATTTTCTTACCTAAAGCATCTTCTTTCCTAGTCCTTTCAGCTAGTTTCTGGATACTAATTATTATTTTTGTAGTTTTACTTCCATCCTTTTCTTTTCTCTTAACAATCTTAGAGATTTCTTTAAGTTCATCAGGATCCAAACCAGTCTCAACTAGTTGTCTTAATCCATTTCCAAATTCTGACTTTTTCTTTGATACTGTCTTCTGTGTTTCCAAATAATTATTAAATGCATTAAATGCTTCATTAATTGCTTTCTTGAGTTCTTCACTAATTCCTGGCTTTACCTTATTTCCTTTCATGAATGTTTTTCCCACTAATTTACCAATCTCACGAGCATTTTTCAAAAAATTAGAATATCCTTTACGATAATTCTCTGCTTGCCATAAATAATATGATGTTAGGGATGTTAAATTTTTAACATCCGGCATACTCTTGTTTAGAATTGCAAATGATTCATCTATCTTATGAACAATCTTTTCTTCTTTTTCCTCAATTTTTTTCTCTTCCTCTTCCGTTTTTTCCTCCTCTTCAAAATATTCTTTAATAGGTTCTTCAATTTTTTCGATAGCTCCTAACATTTTTCTGAGAAGGTATTCTTCTTTCTTGTCAGTCTCTTTAAAGTGTTTTAAAACTTCATTTAACTTTAGCATGAGTTGCTCTTCCCTATTTATTTGTCCTATCAAATTATCCCATTTACCTTGAACATTTGGAGTAGATTTTACTCCAGGATTTGCTTTCAATTCTTCAGCAATTTGATCTAAAATTTGAGCTTGACTTTCTAATTTTCTTTTTGAACCCTCTTCTATTTTTTTGAAAAGAGTGTAATATGCTGTGTCTCTATATCTCCTAGGAGATCCCATTTTTCTTACTTCTTTAAAACTCATTTCCCTAAACTTTCTTCTAAATAATCCAAATCCTTTAAGTGAAGTGAATAACTCATCCCTACCTAACGGTTCTCCACTAAAAGAACGTTGATATAGTCTATTCATCCCTTGTCTCATTTGGACTGAAAGACCATTGAGTTCTCCATCATTAAACAAAGTTGAAAATATTGAGAATATATCAGCTAAGTAAAGTCCTTCTTGAACAACCATTTTAACAATTGCCTGTTCCATTTGAGTTGAATCAGGTATTTCCTTATTGTATTTCTTAGCTATTTTTCTTGCTTTCTTAGTTTCATTGATTAATTTGATTAAAGTAACAAGATTGTTTCTATATTTGTAAAGTGAACTGTGAAAAGGATATGCTATCATTCCATAATAATTTGTTTTCAAAGCGAACAAAGCAACAACAGATCTCATCAAATCACTTTCTGGTTTACCTGTAGGTCTTTTTGCCGCAATTTTTTTCAGTCCTTCACTTGTTACACCGAACTTTGAAAGATCTACTTTGGATTGAACTGCATCTAAATGGAATCTCAATTCTTCTTCATGTTGTTTAAAACCTACCATATTTGCAACGTTATGCCATATCGCTCTAAGATTGGATAGACCTCCCTCATCAATAGGGAATATAGCTACCTTCTTCTTTATTCTCTTATCATTCAAAAAGTTAATAATAGATTTCTCTTCTACTCTTGGACTTCCCCCTTCAACACTAAAGGTAACATTTAACTTAATTCCTCCACCTATCATAATATTTCTTATTGCTCTCAAATATTCTTTAGTTTTTGAGTCAACATTTTTAGAATCGAGTAATCTTTCCAACGCTGAAAATCCTTCTTTCATTTGTTTTCTTGTATTTCCTCTTTTGAATGCTATTCTCTTTAACACTACAGAAGTAGCAGCATATCGAGATCTTTTTTCTTCAGAAAATATCTTAAATATCCTAGTTGTTCCTAAATAAAGTAGATTTAGTTTTTTTAAATCACTCATAACATCGCCTGTTACTTTTACAGGAAGAACTCCTTTCTTAGCAAATTCCATTAAACTTGCTAAACTTTTGAGAGTAGGTATGAGTTTTTGGTCTTTTATGTTTATGATCTTTACTATGTTTTTATCCAATTTGCTCATGTTCCTCAAATTCCTTCTCATCACCCTTTTTCCATCTCCTTTTTCAATTGAATCTTCTCCTCCTTTAGATCTTCCAATACCTGCCTTACTCCAATTAACACCAGACATTGCAATATTCCTTATGAAAAGGATTAAGAAAGCAATGAAGAGTAAAACAGCCGCTAAACCTGCAGCCCCTGAAAGTACATAGATTCTAAAATATGAAAATATAAATGCCATAAGTGTTGCTGCAAGCATCCCCACAAAAACAAGCCAATGAGTTTTGTTCTCAAATTTTCCATTTTTCCAAGCCCAAAAAACTGCAATAACAAAGATAATGGATATAATCAATCCTGGTAGAGTTCCAAGATTAAGTCCACCAAGAACTCCAATTCCACCAGTTCCTGGGGTATAAAGGATCCCATTAACATAACCGGAAACAGGTGTTTGGGGAAAATAAATCATTGAAAATATGAAAACAGCAATTCCAATTGCTATTGGTATCTTATTATCTCCACCCCCATATCTAGATCCAAATGCTTTTTTTGCAACTGCCATTGTCACAACAGATAAAGCCAATGCAATCGCAATATTGGTGTAATCTGAAAAAAATGATGATATCCCTTGAATCCATGGAGTGAAGATATCTGCCCTAGCAGTACCTATTGTAAATAATAAAATTGATACTATAAAAAGAATCTTTTTCATCACTTGACTAATAAAATGTGATTTATTAAAAGTTTCTTAAAACATATTTTCAATTCTCAAAGTAGATGTTCCTATTTAAAATTTTTAAAGGGTGAATAACAAAGAAGAATAGATGAGAAAATCAGTAATTAAGAAGAAAAAGAACGACTCGTGGAAAAAATGGACACCATTAATCTTAGTTCTATTAATGATTGCTCCTGCATTCATCTTCTTTGGAACTGTAGAAACCAAAGCTTCAGTTACTCTTCAGTTTCAGATGGGAAACTTACTTCCTGAAGAAACAATAAGTGTTAATGAAAATGCTTCATTAATAAGTATCATAAATCCTTATTCTCCTGTAATATATGACAATAAAATCTATTGTTTGAGAAATCTTTGTTTAGATCAAGGAAATTGGACATTTTATGCCAATGGTAATGAAATTAGTCCATTTTCGTATTATTTAAAAGACAATGATAGAATATTAGTTGTATTTGAATAGGATGATGATGTGAATCCCGGCTGACAAATGATGAGCAGGGTAGCTTCTGACTATACTAATGCTTTTATTATATCTCCGGAAAATATCATTAAAGGGAGTATTAATACAAATAATAAAATCACATCAGAAGGAATAAAGAACAGTGTAATTGATAAAAGCAAGATAGACAGAAGAGGTAATTTTTTATCAAAATCTTTTTCTAAAAATGCATAAAGAGAAACAAGAAGGAAAAAACAAATGTATGCTATATTTGTCAAATAAGCCATTATTAATAATCCTTTATTCAAAATTAAAACGATAAAGGCCACAAATATTAACAAAACTTCTGAATATTCTTTTCTTGTATTGAAAAATTCTGGTAGGTTCTTTTTCTTTGCTAACTCCTTTATCATATCTACACTTATTTCAATAGAAGAATTAGCAGATGCAAGGAAAATCATAGTAACTGGAATAATAATGAAAATATTGAAAGGGTAAGGGAAATAATCGCTGATAAAATACACATTTGGTTGAGGGTTAGGGAAAACAAAGAGCATGACGATGTAAAAGATAAATGCGATAAAAATTGTAGATAATGTTCCTCTTTGCATTTCTTTCTTTCCAGAAAAGGGTATTAAAAATATCAATCTTTCAAATCCTACAAATAAAATAAAGAGAAGAGGAATTGTGGGGAAGATAGCATAACTGAATTCTGGAACTATTAATTCTGGAGTGGGGATATAATAGAGTAATACTAAAAAAGAACTCAAAATAATCAAAGTAACCATTAATCTCTCCAAACTAATTGCTTTTTTCAAGAAATTAACAAGAATTATCAAAAACAAAGCAAAAATAGCCATGTTCATAACTGAAAATCCTAAAAAATGATTACCAATATATCCTACTGCTAAAACACACAATGAAAGCCAAGAAGCCTCTGCAAAAAGTATTATCCATTGATATGGAAATTTAATTCTTTTTTCAAGAAACGAAAGATTTCTCTTACCTTCTTTGAAAAAAATTCTCAAAAAGACAATTGCTGATACAAGAAATACCAAAAAGGCTATTATAATTGAATAAATAATGGAAGATCCAGCAATTTGAAAAGCATATCCATACAAAAGAAAAAAGCCAGCACCTATTGTTGCTCCAATAAAAGAAATAAGTGTATTGAAGTCCATTTTCTTAGCATAGTTCTAAGCATTTATTAAGAATTCTAAAATCACATAGAAACAATATATTAAAATGAATGAGATACCATCAACTCTTTTCAATTTTTTGTCCATTTTAGTTATTATAAGGAGGATTATCTGTAACATAAAAAGCAAACCTACTGCGGGGATTATATTTATTCCAGTAAATTGTTTATTTGACAAGAAAAGCGTAGTTCCTAAAACAAGAGTGGAGTTTGCCACCAAAGATCCCATTATATTTCCCCATGCAAGATAATTATATCCCTTTTTCAAAGAAACAATTATTGTAGCTAGTTCTGGCAAAGAAGTTCCCAAAGCAACTATACTCATCCCTACCAAAAATGAAGATACTGAAAATAAAGAAGCAATTGTTTGCCCAAATATTGTAATTAAATAGGAAGAAAAGATTACCAAAGCAATTGCAGGGATAATTATTGCCCCTGCTATCACTGCTTCTCTTGGTTTTACTTCAACTCCTTTTCTAAATTGTTTTTGGGTCATCATTCTAGAAATATAATATACGAACATTATCAAAAAAATCAAACCGAGGAACATGTTAGGTTGAATAACTAAGATTAAAATTAAAGGAATGATCGACAAGCCCATACTGATGAACATATCCTTGAGTAAAAATTCAGATTCAACCTTAATTTTTTTGTAAATCAAAACTGCTATTGCCAAAACAAGAGCAATATTGACAATGTTAGATCCTAAAATGTTTCCTATTGAAATGTTTGGATCTCCTAAAAGGGAAGACACCGACGAAACTGACAATTCGGGTAAAGAAGTTCCAATTGCAATTATTACAAAACCAATCACAAACTCTGGCAAATTAAAATATGCTGCAAGTTTTGTTGCTGAATCAACCAAATAACTACTGGATTTGTAAAGTACAATAAATGAACATATCATAAAAAAGATTTCCAGTAACATACTTGTGTTTTATCTCCAAATAGATAAATAGATTTTGATAAGAAATTTTTTATTTACCAGATTAGATAGTTATTAAGTGAAAATAGACCAATTAATTGAGACTTCTTTTGAAAAATGGATAAAAAATCTAAGTTATACTGTTCCATTTATTATCCAATCTCTTGCAATATTGGGGTTTACAACAGTATTAGTTTCAATAGGATTTACTCAAACAATAGATATGGAGATGGTAAATCTTGTTTTATCTTCCTCTCCATTCATCATATCCTCTTTTTTACTATTGATACTTTTTTCATCGTATATGGAAGCAGTTGGTTTGGGTTCTATTAATGCAATAATCAAAAACAAAAAACCAGGATGGCATTATGGAAGAAAATTTTGGTGGAAAATCTTTGAAACAACAATAATCAGCATTGTTCTTTATATTTTGATTTCGATTCCTTCCCTTATTTTATTCTCTCTATTCCCTATTTCGATAACAGGAGTGTATTATCTTGGATTCTCTATTGTTTTTATGAGTCTGTTGTTGTTTTATTCTAAATATATCCTTATCTCAACTGATAAAAGCCCTATCTACTCAATAAAAAGAAGTATAAAATTATTCATTAAAAAACCGGGAACAACGTTAAAGGTTGCGGCTGTTCTTATGATTGTTAACACCCCTATATTTTTAGTGTCATTATTTTACTCTGTGATTGGAACTTTTCTTATTGGGCTTTTTACCCAAACATGGTCAGCATTTTTTATGTTCCTTGTTTATGAAAAATTATAATGGGTCTATTTTATAGTGCTTTCTAGCTTCTCCGGGATCAACCAATTTTAAGTTGGCTAAAGAATCTAATATCCCAAAAATATAGACATAAAGTTCAAATGATTCCAACCATTTTTCTTTTTCAAAGAAAAAATCTCCATCTATCTTATAAGATTTGGCCAAATCTAATAATTCCTCTCCTTTCTTATCCAAAAGTCTTAATTCATCAAATGCAAAATCAGTTCTTTGTTTTTCCTTTGTTGCGAGTTCTTTCATAAAATTCCTCCTTTATTATACATGCTCTACAAATATTTGAGGATGTTGGTTCTTTACATTTTTCACAAAAAACAATATTATATTTTGTTTTTTTGAATTTTTTAATAAAACTATCATATGATTTTACAATATTTGCCTTTGTTCCTGAATTGTCCTTTTCATAATCATTCAACATCTTTCTAATATTGTGTCTAAAAGCAAATTGCATATATGGACACTCCCAAATATCATGTGGAAATTTTTTAATGAAAAAATATGCCCTGGTTTCCTTTTCTGTGATCTCTCTCAATGGTTTTATTCTTCTAATAAATTTCTCATTGTCTACGACTCCTGAAAGGGGACCCATCCTAACAAATCTTTGAAGACCATGTTGAAAAAGATTCATCATTATTGATTGTGCTTCATCATCAAGATTGTGTCCTATTGCTATTTTTGTAGCTTTCATCTCTCTAGCTCCTTTATTCAACAAATATCTTCTAAAAACACCACAATATGAACAAGGAATTCCTTCTAATTTTTTGCATATTTCATCCAAAGAAAAACCAATTCCTTCTTTGAAACTTAATTTTTTATAATTAATTCCCCATTCTTTTACAAATTTCTCAACAATTTTGATTGTGTGTTCCCTATAATTTTTTATTCCTTCATCTACAGTCAATGCAGAGACTTGACCAGGATACCATTTATTCAGAAGATAAAGCATTGTCAAAGAATCTTTTCCTCCAGAAACCCCTACAACTATTTTATCGTTCTTATCAACTAATTTGTTTTTTTCTACATGCTTTTTTACTCTTTCCTCAAAAGAATCAATAAAATGTTCCTTACAAAATGCCTTTTTCAAATAATTCAATTCAATTACTGCTTTTTCTTTACATATAGAGCATTTCATTTAACCACCAGAAACAATAGAAAGTAATTCTAAAGAATCTCCATTATTTATTTTAGTATCAGATGTAATTAATTCATTATCTCTAACAACCAAAAATTCTTCAGGATTAACATTTATTTCATTCATTATTTCAGAAAGAACACTATTCTTTACCTTTCTTTTTTTACCTTGAATCAATATTTCCATTAGTTCAAAGTGAAAAACATCGTTTAAAACATTAATTGAAGAAGCTTTGAAGATTAGATTGGGGTGGTTTTTCTAATTTAGATAAACCTGATTTAACTCTCTCAACTGAAAAAGCATTTTCATCACAAAGAAACTTAATAACTTGTTCCTCATCTGGTTTTTTTCGAGAGATATTATACTCGTCTGTCACATCGGGATTTTTGAACCAATTAAGGATGCTTTCTGGTTCCATTTTAAAATTCCACTCAAATTCCTTAAAAATTTCACTTATTTTCTTAGATCTTACCAGTTCAAGACCTTTCTTAGGTCCTATGCCCTTAACTCCTCCAGGATTGTAATCTGTTCCAACCAATATTCCCAAAATAATCAATTTTTCTTGATCTAATCCAAGATTTAATAGAACTTTATTCAAATCAATGATTTCTGGGTTAACTATCTTGAAAGCTTCCCTTCCAGGAACCTTTCTTCTTCCAGATATGTTTAGGTTTCTAACAACTTTAGGAGAACCAAATAATAGAGCATCGTAATCTTGACTTCCTGTTGTCCAAACCTCTCCTCTCTTACACATATGTGCTGTTTGTGCTTCCCCTTCACTAGGCGCTTGAACATATGGAATTCCCATAGTATCTAACAACTTTTTTGATGTTTCAATCATTTCTTTTGTTAGTTTACTGGTTTGTTGTGCATATTTTCTTGCAGAAACCAAGTCACCTTTCTTCAATGCTTGTTCATACTTTTCTTGTGCCTGTTCCTTTCTTTTTTTTCTCTCATCTGAAACTGCCTTAAAGGTTGGGGGTTTTCCATCAAAAACATAAATTGGTTGGATTCCTCTCTCAAGAAGTTTGATGTTTCTATAAAATATTCCTGATAGATGAGATGTTACCTCCCCCTTTGAATTCATCAAAGGAGTTCCATCTCTTTGTCTTATCATTGATAAAAACTGGTAAATCGTATTAAATGCATCAATAGCTATCTTTTTCCCAGAAAGAATACCCATATCAATTTCTTCTGGACTTACCAAATCTCTTAAATCAACTCCCATAAAAAAGAGTTAAATATTGGTTTTAAAAAGAATATCGGATATTGGAAAATCTTTTAATGACGCCTTAACATAAATGATTGTGTTAAGAAAAGAAGAATTTCTGGATTCTGAATTCCTCCCTTCTGAGATTTTTCATAGGGAAAACGAGATCAACCAGATAAAATCATCAATAAAACCAATATTTCAAAAAAGAAAGGGAGATAATTTATTCATTCATGGTCTTCCTGGTGTTGGAAAAACCACAACACTAAAACATGTTCTGTCACAAATTGATGGGATAAAAACAGTTTATTTGAATTGTTGGCTCTACAAAACACCTCACTCTTTTTTAGGTGAAATTGCTAGACAAGTAGGAATTCCTGTTCCAAGAAAAGGAAGGGGAACTGATGAAATCATCAATAACATTCTAAAAAAAGGAAACATGATAATTGTCTTTGATGAAGTAGATAAAGCAGAAAGAATTGATGATATTTACCCTTTAATTGAAAAAACAAAATCCATATTTATCTTCATAACAAACAATAGAGAGTGGATATTAAGACTAGAACCACGAGTTAGTTCCAGATTATTCCTAACAAACATAGAATTCAAATCATATAGTTTTGAACAGATGGAAGACATAATCAAATGGAGAATTAAGATGGCCTTCAAGCCAAGCGCATTAAGTCCTGAATTAATCACAGAGGTTTCAAGAAGAGCATTTCTAAAAAGAGATGTTAGGAATGGATTATTTTTATTAAAAAAAATTGCAAGACGGGCGGAGAATGATGGTTTAGACAGAGTTGAAATAAATATTTTCGAAAAAATACAAGGAGATTTCAAATTAAAGCCTGTTTTAACTGAAAATGAAGAGATAATTGTTGGTGTTATCAAAAGTAACCAAGGAAAAACAACAGGGGAATTATATGATATTTATTCAAAAAAAGGAAGTTTAACTCAAAGAGCATTTAGAATGTATATTAAGAAATTATCAGAAAAAAGCGTCTTGGATGTTGAAGAAACAGGAAAAGGGTTCAGAGGAAGGTCTAGACGAATTTTTTTAAATAAAAAATACGGAGTATAAAAAATGGTTTTAGAGTCAATTTTGAATCTGAAGGTCATGAAAAGTAGGCCATGGAATGTATTTTTCCTAGCAATATTTTATGCTGCAGTAGGAACTTTTTTAGCATATCTTGTTTTTCCTTCAGACGTTTCATTAGTAATGGTTTTATTCACTACAATGGCAGCAATTCCTTCTTTAGTTAAACTTCTCAAAGTAGAAGAAAGAGAGCAAATAGTTTTTGGTAAACCATTTATTAAAACTCACATAGATGTTTTGGCAATTTTATTCTTTATGTTTATGGGAATGCTTACTTTTTTCATAATACTTTCCACAGTACTTCCTGAAACAAGTTTTAATTTATTCTTTGACAAACAAATAGACACAATAAGATCAATCTCTAGCGTAACTGGTTCTGCAGTTTCCTCGGATCTTCTTGAAATAATCCTTATCAATAATTTCAAGGTTTTATTCTTTGTAATGGTTTTTTCATTTATTTATGGGGCAGGAGCAATATTCATTCTTACATGGAATGCTAGTGTTCTTGGAACAGCGATAGGGAACACAATAAGACAACAAATAGCTGTTCTAGGTGGTAATTTTTCATCATATTTCCAAGCAGTCCCTCTAGCTTTAGGAGCATATATGGTTCATGGAACTTTGGAAATGGTAGCTTATTTTTTCGGAGCAATAGCTGGAGGTATAATCTCTGCTGCAGTAGTAAGACATGATTACAAATCCCAGAAATTTATGGAAGTAGTCCTAGATTCAGTAGATATGGTAATTTTAGCGAGCATAATCTTAATAATAGCAGGTATAGTGGAAGTTGTGATATGATTGAAGAAATTGAGTTAACCAAAGTATTTAATTGGATTAAGAAGAATCCAGATAAATCTGTTTATCTGGCTCTTTTTGCATTAATTGCTGTTGGTTTTTTCATAAGAATATCAAACTTACCTCATCTTTATGATCAATTGATGGGTTTGGATCCTTATGTTTTCTATAGATATAGTCAACAAATAATTGACAATGGATATCTTCCCGCTAATGATACTATGAGGTATTGGCCAACTGGTTTTGATGTTTTTCATGAAGGAATTTTACATTCTTATGTGAATGTAGGGATATATTATGTTGCTAATGCATTATTTGGAACAACATTAATGCAAATATTCCAACTCTATCCAGCTATTTTCGGAGCCTTATCTTTTATTGCCTTCTTTTTCCTAATTGATGAAATATTTGATGATAAGAAAGTAGCTCTAATTGCCACAGCATTTCTTTCATTCATACCTTCATTTTTATTTAGAACAAGTGCAGGATTTGCAGATAAAGAAGCTATAGCGGTCTTGTTAATTTTTTCAACACTACTCTTTTTTATCAGGTCGTTAAGAGAAAAGGATCAGAAAAAAAAATTGATTTATGCAGCCTTAGCAGGAATTTCAACAGGTTTGTGTGGATTAAGTTGGGGAGCAGTTATCTTTGCTTTTGAATCAATCGCAGTTTACATGATATTTGAAGTATTAATTGATAGAATTGATAAAAAAAAGTTCTCAACTTTCCTTGTTTGGTTCATTTTCTTAGTGCCTTTCATTTCTATAATAAGTCATAGATATGGTGGAATTAATTTTTACAAAAATGCAATGTTAATGCCTCCTATTTTTGCCTTATTTATCTCATTTTGTCACGTATTCTTTTATCCTCATATAAAGAAGTACAAACCTTCTAAAATGATTCCACATGGAGTTTTCTCTATACTTATTTGGGGTCTTATTGGTGCTTTGATTGCAACATTAATAGTAGGATTTGATTATATTCAAACTGTTACAAATTGGTTCCAATCAACTCTTTTACAACCAATAGGATTGAGTAGTTCCAAGGTAGCTCAATCTGTTGCTGAAAACCAACCACCTTATTTCTATGGAGGGACAGTTAATTGGTGGGATAGTATTGGATTCACAATATTCTTGTTTTTTGGTGGAACTTATCTACTTGGTTTCTTTATATTCAAGAATTTCAAAGAAAGATATCTCCTATCCTTAAGCACAGCCATATTTTTCATATTTGTTGTATTTAGTAGATTTAGTCCAGATCCTGCATTTACTTTTTGGAATGGTTTATTTTCATCAGCATATGTTTATGCTTTATTTGGTTTCATAATATTATTAGGTATATTTTATTTCAGAAAACCTGAGCAATTCAAAAAAATCAGCCCTGGTCTTTTCATTATATTCATCTATACAATATTCACTGTATTCTCAGCGAGAGGAGCAGTAAGAAATCTCTTCTCTGCAGCACCAATGATATGTGCTATGGCTGGATTGTTTGTGATAAAGGGATATGATGAGATCAAAAAAGCAACAAAAGACAAAATATATGGAATTCCAATATTTATTGTTGCTGCATTAATAATCTTATCAACAATGTCTCAAGCCTATTCTACTGTTTCAACTGGTTTCTGGACTAACATAGTTGATGGTTGGATCCCTGCATTTGACTGGATAAGCACTCAAACAGAAACAGATTCTGTTTTCTTACATTGGTGGGATTATGGGTATTGGGTTCAGACTTTGGGAGAAAGGGCAACTGTATTAGATGGAGGTAATTATGAGAGTCCATTTAAAATTGCTAGACACTTCTTTACTTCAGATAATATGACTGAAATAAAGAACATCCTTGATCATTATGGAAATCCAAATTATCTGTTAATTATTGATGATGATATTCCAAAATTCTACCAAATCCAAAGAATCGCAGAGAGAAATGTTTGGTTTACTCCCTTTTACTTTAATCAAAAAACAAAAAATCCATTTGATACGGAGTATGAATTTGCTTATGTATTGACTGCAACAACAGGAAGTGCTCCAGCTTTTACTGACCTGAGAATTGATAATAGATTATGGTCCTCAGGAGAAACATTTGTTGTTAATCTGATAACACCAACTGTAGGAGATCAAGTCTTCTTAAATGAAAGTTATGTTTATCTTGTTAATCAGAGATTTGGAAATTATAATATTAAAATTGGGTGTGTTTGTGAAAGAAATGGGAATTGTACAGTTATTAGAGAAGAAGGATTCCCCGCCTGTGTAGTGCCAATTGAACAAGGAATTATATTCGTTCCTTACCAAACAAAGGATATGTTATTTACAAAGTTGTATGTACTTAACCAAACTATTCCTGGATTTGAGAAGATTTATGAAAATGGAGTTCCTTTTGATATTCAAGGGATATTAAGTCAAGGACAAACTCATGTTCAAATATGGAAAATAAACTACACGGAGATTGAAACTCAATGATACTAATATTATCAATCCTTGTTGGATTTGTGTCTACAATTATTATTACTTTATGGATGAAAGATATTTTCAAAAGTTCTGGGATAGTTGGTATTGATCAACAAAAAAGAAAAAAGCCAGTTCTCCCAACAAGCGGAGGAGTTTGTTTGATGTTTGGAATATTAATTGGTGTTTTATCCTACTTATTCTTCAATAAATTTTTGGTTGGTGATGTTATTGATATTTCGATAGTTCTTGTTTTACTAGTATCTGCATTTATTGGAGTGTTCATAGGACTATTAGATGATATTCATACAGATAGAAAACATGAACAAAAGGGAGAAATTCAAATAAGAAAGGGTTTAAAACAATGGCAAAAACCTGTTCTTACGCTTCTTATCTCAATTCCTTTTGTTGCCTTAGGTCTTGGAAGTTACCAAATGTCTTTTCCTATTATGGGTACAATTGATTTTGGAATCCTATACCCGCTTATCATAATCCCATTAGCAGTTATTTTTGTAACAAATGCCCAAAACATGCTTGCAGGAACCAATGGTTTAGAATCAGGATTAGGTTTTGTTTCTTTTATGGCGTTGGGAATATTTTCATTGATAAATAATCAAATAGAGGTGGCAGTAATTGCAATAATCACAAGTATCTCTTGCTTAGGATTTTTGATATTTAATTGGTATCCTGCTAAAATCTTACCTGGGGACAGTCTGACTTATTTATTGGGTGCTTTATTTGCTGGAATTATAATTGCAGGAAATATGGAAAAATTTGGAGTAATTTTATTTGCACCATATATAATCGAATGGATTTTAAAGGCAAGAAAAAAATTCAGTGCAAGGAGTCTAGGAAAAATATCGAAAGATGGAATTTTAAAATCACCTTATGGAAAAAAGATTTACTCATTAAATCATTTATTTATGAGATTTAATATGAATGAATGGCAGATTAGTCTTTCAATAATTCTTCTTGAAGTTGGATTTATTTCCCTTGGTTTTGTATTATTGGGTCTTGGTCTATGATTTCAATAGTTATTCCCTGTTATAATGAAGCTGATTGGATTGAAAAAACCTACAAGCAGGTCAAATCAGAATTAGAAAAACTAAAAGTAAATTATGAAATAATTATAGAACAAGATGGATCCACAGATGGAACAGATAAAATCATCGAAAATTTATCTAAAAAAGACAAAAAGCTCAGATCTTTTTCTTTTGAAAAAAGAAGAGGTAAGGGATATGGTCTTAGATTCTGTTTTGAAAAGGCGAAGGGAGATATTATAATGATGGATGCTGATCTTGCAGCAGGAAAAGGATTTATCAAACAATTATTAAATTCTGAGGGAGACATTGTGATTCTCTCAGGTTATGAAAGAGGTTTTAATATTAGGGGGTCACTAAGCCTTCTATATAAATCTGTTATTCTTCTCTTTTTTGGATTAAACTTAGATTATGTGCAAAGCGGATTCAAAAAAATAAATAAACGGGTTCTAAAAAATATTAATTTTGAGACTTCAAGTATGTCATTTGACACAGAAATTGTTTTCAAAGCTAAAAAAGAAGGTTACAAAATCAAAGAGGTTAAAGGAAAATGGAATCAAAGAAAAAAAAGAAGTTTTGGGGTTCTTGAAGTAGGGAAAATGTTTATAGATGTAATAAGATTGAAGTTTTTCTATGGATAAATGGGATATTCTAAAACTTGTATTTGGAATTGTTTTAATAACCTATCTGGTTTTTGGGGTTGTTGACCCTGGAAAACTAGTTTCGGAAGCTGTTAAAATAAATATTTTCTATCTTGGTCTTGCTATCTTTGCATATTTTCTTCTTGATAGTCTTGCTTCTATTAGACTTTATCTTTCAATCAAATGGATTGGGTATAAATTAAGTATGAAAGAATCTTTTTGGACCCATGTTTTTGGAATGTTGTGGAGTAATATAACACCAGGGAGAGCAGGATACTTGAGTGTAGTTTACAGTTTGAAAAAGAAAATTAAACTTCCTGTATCTGATGGATTAAGTCTTGTTGGTTTAGTAACATCAACAGATTTCATAGTTAAGGCAATGGGTGCTGTTCTTGCAATTATCTTCATAATAGCTTATTTGGGTGGAGGAGAATTGATTTTTTGGGGAAGTTTAAGTATTGTGTTTGTAGCAAGTTTACCACTCGCATTTTTCATTGTTCTTTGGAAAGATTTTCCTATTTTTGATAGAATAATGCTAATGATTCCTTTTTTTGGGGAAAAACTCCATAAAATGATAAGTGATATGAAAGCTCCATTCAGAAAAATGAAGAACAAAATACCTCAATTAATATTATTTGCAGTAGGATTGTGGATCATAAGGGGGGTTGAATGGACTTTAATAGGCTATGCTTGTAATATCCAACTTCCATTCTTAGTATTTTTCCTAATGCATCCCTTATTGACAGCAATAAGAGTTATCCCAATAACTCCAGCGGGTTTGGGTTTGTTTGAAGGAATGGTTATTATTGGTTTTTCATTGTTTGGAATTCCACCAGAAAACGCTCTCTTACTGAGTTTCCTTGATAGAATTGATAATGTGTTTGTAGATATTATTTCTCTAAGAGAACTGAAAAAAATTTAGGAAGGATGTTTTACTAAAATAAAAACAACTGGTGATTCTTCTAAATCGCCTGCATAAACTTTTTCATCAACAATATAGGCTAATTCAAAACCTAATGAAATAAGATTTCCAAATTTTTCTTCATTAAGTGGATATGTCCAATCGGGCTGAGTATATTCCCAAACATCTATCACTAATATTATACTCTTATCTGAAGTTGTTACTGTTTCTAAAAATTCGGTGAAGTTTTTTGGAATAATATGTATGTTCCCTCCATTATTATCCCTATCAAAGCCACTAAATGTTCTTATAGATCTCCAAGATCCTGCATAAATCACATCATCTGAAGTTGCATAATTAAACAGCCAGGATCCTGCTTCAGGAAAACCAGTATATGAGCGGCTATTTTGATCAATTAATGCATTAGCAGCAGAGAGATAATCATAACAAAACAGGAGAATTAACAATAAAAACAAATACTCTGCCTTAAATTTTTTGTATTTGATTAAAGAGATACCATAAACAATTGCAAGGAAAAAGAAGGGGAACGCAGGAAGAATATATCTTGGGACTTTTTCTCCTACAAAGAAACTAAAGAATATAAAATAAAAAATTCCCGAGATCAATATCAACTTGTTTTCTGATTTTTTAAAATTAACAAATAACATACCCAACCCAAAAAACAATAGGACTACAGGGATAACCATAAAATAATTTGGAAGATTCAATAAATAGTAATTCCATTCTCCTGTAAATATATGTCCCTCAGAATAAAATCCTTGAGTCCCTGGAAGAAGACTTCCAAAGATAGTTAGATTTATTGAGAAGAAGAGTACAACAAACAAAATATGAATGCCTCCAAAAATCAAGAAATTTTTGTCTTTAAACAGATCTAGCACTTTTTTATTATGTTCTAATAATAGATAAACAGCAAAAATAATTGGTACTAACATTCCAGCAATTTTAATGAATAAGGGCATTATTGAGAAAATTCCTGCAATTATTGCATTTTTTTGATTTCTGTTCTTTTCAAATCTAATAAAGAAGTAAATGGCCATTACGATTGCAGCTGTTAAAGGAACATCAAGGAGAATTTTGGTGCTCAAAAACAAATAATATGGATTTAATATCATCAATATAGCTGCAAAAAAACCATAGATTTCCTTCCATCCCATTTCTTTAGCAATTAAATAAAGAAAAATAGGACCTAAAAGAGAAAAAAGACTAATAATTAATTTTCCAGCAAGTTGAGGGCCAACTATCCAAGAAATAGTTGACATCAAAAATATTGGTAAGTAAGTATCAAAGTATGCAATTCTATCAAATTCTTGGACTGTGTGTTCTGCAAACCAGATATATAGGCTCTCATCTGGCCAAAAACTTGTTAATTGAAAATAAAATGTGCTAACAAAAACAGATAAAAGAATTATTATTATCAAAAACTTATGTTGAATAAGAATTTCCTTCAATCCTGGTAAATCGACTCCATTTCTTTCCATTTCCCAATTTTTTAGACTTGTTGATGCAGTTTATTATAACTTTCGATTGTCCAGATAAAAATAAAAGAAAAGTTTGTTTCCCTAGATCTATGTTAATTGCAATAGTTCCAGCACATAATGAAGAAAAGGATATAGAAAATGTAATTAAAAGTCTAAAAAATTTTGTTAAAAAAATAATTGTTGTGGATGATGGATCTAAAGATAAAACATCAAAAATTGCTGAGAAAAATGGAGCTATTGTTTTAAAACATATTGTTAACCTCGGTAAAGGCGCCGCAATGAGAACAGGTATTGAAAAAGCCAAACAAATGAATGCAAAAAGTGTTATTTTTGTTGATGCAGACAATCAACATGATCCTTCTGAAATTCCTTTATTTAAAAATAAAATAAAACAAGGTGCAAAGATAATTCAAGGTACAAGAAAGTTTGACAAAAAAATGCCTTTTATCAAAAGGTTTGGAAATTCAACAATAAGTAATCTATTCAAGATCTTATTTGGAGTAAAAGTAAATGATACTCAATCTGGATACAAAGCAATGAGTTTAGATATTTATGACAAAATTAAATGGTCTGCAGATGGATATTTTGTTGAGACAGAAATGTTGGTTAGAGCTGCTGCAAAAAAAATAAAGATTCATGAGGTTCCAATTAAAACTATTTACAATGAAACATACAAAGGCATAACTGCATTTGATGGGATTGAAATAAGTTTAAAAATGTTTATCTTGAGGTTAATGATATGATAACTCCAATTCAAATATTGGCTGCTATTTTTTGTGTATTTATGTTATATAATGCTTTTATCAATTTCAAAAAGAAAAAAATAGGTAGAAATGATTTTGTATTATGGTTGTTAATATGGAGTTCAGCAATATTCGCAAGTCTCTTCCCAGAAGTACTCTATCTTGGCTCCTTTTTTGAGGTATTTGGAATATTAAGAGCCTTAGACTTATTTGTAATAGTTGGGTTCTTGGTTACATTTTCTATTTTATTTTACATCCACACTCATTTAAGAAAATTAGAAGAGCGACAGAAAAAAATTGTTACAGAAACAGCAATAAAAAGATCAAAAAAATAAATTATTTTAATTTCTTAAATTTTTGAAGAATATCTACAATTTGTTTGGAAGAAGTCCCATCTCCATAGGGGTTTTTGAATTTTGGAACTTTGAAATTCTCTAACTTTTTGATTATTGTCTTTGTCTTTTCAACATCCAATCCTGTCAAAAAATTAATTCCTGTATCTAAACCAGCAACTCTCTCTGTCTTCTTTCTCAATAGTATGCATGGCTTTTTGAGTGCGATAGATTCTTCTTGAATAGAACCTCCATCAGTTATTATATAATCACAATTCTTTAACCATTTTGAGAATTCTATGTATTTTTTTACTGGAATAATATGAATATTCTTTTTCTTTTCTACCTTTGATAAGAGTCCAAATTTCTGCATCATCTTTTTAGTATTATCGTGGAGTGGCCAATAAACATTTTTTTTAACAGATATGAGAATTTCAACAATCTTCTCCATTCGTTCTTTTGATTTAATATTTTCGTGTCTATGTACAGTTACAAGCACATATCCTTTTGGTGTTTTGGTCTTGGATTTTTTAAGTGCAAAAAGAACAGAGTCAATTATTGTGTTACCAACATTGAATTTATTCTTTCTTGATCCTAAATTTTTCATTGAAATTTCTGAAGGAGCAAAGAGAATATCTGAAAAAAGAGTTGTTATTCTTCTTGAAATTTCTTCAGGATATGGTTCAAATAATGATCCACTCCTTAATCCTGCTTCCAAATGAACATTTTTCCATTTCTTTCTTGGATTAAAGAATTTGCTAGTTCCTACTGATGCTCCAGTGGTAGTCATAGTATCTCCATGATAAACCACAAAATCTGGTTTCAATCTTCTTATAGTGACCCATATCTTTGGTATTAACATTGTCAACCAAGATATTGCTTTAGGAGTTCTAACCCAAAATTTAGTTGTTCCTTCTGGTGGTTTTGAAAGAGTTATATCTGGTTCTTTAACTCCAAATACTTTACACCACTCTTCTAAATTATGCTGACCAGAGTGAATAAAGGTATAATCTACTTTTCTCCTTTTCAATTCAAGCATTACGGGGAACGTTTTTATTAACTCTGCTCTAGTCCCTAAAATTATCACAATCATGAAGAAAAAATGTAATGTCAGATTTATAATCTTTCTCAAAACTAGAAAGTTTTTTATTTCGTTTTTATTTCTTTTATTCTATGAAATTTTCAGCAATATGTACTACTTATAATGAAGAAAACAATATTAGAGCTTTCCTTGAATCTATAACAAAACAAACCTTATTGCCAGATGAGTTTGTAATAGTTGATGGCGGATTAGATAAAACAATAAACATCATAAGAGATTTTGCAAAAAAACACAAATGGATAAAAGGATTTTCTAAAAAAGGGTGTAATATTTCAGAAGGAAGGAATATTGCAATAAAAAAAGCAAAAAACGAGGTTATTATTGCTGTTGATGCTGGTTGTAAAATGGACAAAAATAATTTCAAACATATGGTTGAACCATTCAAAAAAGGATATGATATTGTAAGTGGAAATTGGAGCGCAACCCATCATAGTGACAGGCAAGAAGCAATGGCCAGAGTTTTAAACCTAAATTTAAACACTAGTTTCGATGAAAAACGTTTTATCCCTTCATCAAGAAATATCGCATTCAAAAAATCATGTTGGAAAAAAATCAAAGGTTATAGGGAAAATCTATACACTGGAGAAGACACTCTCTTTGTTTTAGATCTAAAAGAAGCGGATTGTAAATTCTTTATTCAAAAAAAAGCAATGGTTTATTGGAAAATGAGAGAAAACTACAAAAAATTCTGGAAACAATTCTATCTTTATGGAAAAGGGGACAAAGAAGCAAAGAATTTGATTAATTTTAGGTTAAATGGTTTATTAAACTTAGGGATGGTTGTTGGTTTTTGGGGGATACTTATTGGGTCTGGAATCTCTCTTTTGTATAATCCTCTACAAAGTCTATTAATCTTTTCAATACTTCCCCTTTACTTCACATATGGCGGGTTGAAGGTGTTTTCTAAAACAAAAAGACTAAAAATGTTCTTTCATGGGGCTTTTGCACTTATGATAAAAAGGATAGGATATATTTTTGGTGCAACTTTTGGATAAGTTTTTTAATATTACCATTTATGGACTTGATATGAAAAAGATAATGGTTACTGGTGGTGCAGGATTTATAGGCTCCAACTTTGTAGATTTTCTTAGTAAAGATAATGAAGTGATTATTTATGATAATTTTTCTTCAGGTAATGAAGAATTTCTAAAAAACAGTGATGCTAAAATAATAAAAGGGAGTATTTTAGACTTTGAAAAAGTAAAATCCTCATTAGAAGAAATCGATACTGTTTATCATTTAGCAGCAAATCCAGATGTAAAAGCAAGTTTTTCAAAGCCAAAACAAGATTTTGAAACTAATGTTGTAGGAACTTTCAATGTTTTGGAAGCTTGTAGACTAAATGATGTAAAATCTTTTGCATTCACATCATCTTCAACTGTTTATGGAGACACTCAAAACATTCCTACTCCTGAAAGTGAACCAATAAATCCAATTAGCAATTACGCTGCTTCAAAAGCTGCATCAGAAAACCACATTATGAGTTACTCTCATTTATATGGAATCAAGGGAACAATATTCAGATATGCTAACATTATAGGTCCAAAACTAACGCATGGAGTTATTTATGATTTTTACAACAAGTTAAAAAAGAATCCTAATAAGTTGGAAATATTGGGTGATGGAAAACAAAAGAAATCATATCTTCATATAAAAGATTGTGTGGAATCGAGCGTTTTATGTGAAGGAAAAGGGAAAAAACCATATGATATTTTCAATATAGGATCAGAAGGAATTATTTCTGTTATAGATATTGCAAATATAATTTGTGAAGAAATGAGTCTCTCAAATGTGAAATATAATTTTACAGGAGGGAGAGGTGGATGGAAAGGAGATGTTCCTATATTCCAATTGGAAATTGAAAAACTGAAAAGTTTAGGATGGACTCCTTCTAAAACTATTGAACAGGCCATACGTGACACCGTAAGGTGGATTAAAAAATGAAAATAGGAATGGTTACAACACAATTTATGGAAATAGGTGGTGTTGAAAATGTTGTTAGAGATGTTTCTAAAAGGCTTAAGGAAAAGGGCCACAAGGTTATTTTGATTACAAGACAAAGACCTCAAAATACAAAAATATTTGGAAGATTCTTTGATGATGTAATAATTCTAAAAAAATCCTGTTCTTTCAAAGATTATTTACTTAATTCAAGAAAACAATTTTTAGAAATGAAAGATATTGATATATTCCATTTTCACAATTGGTCCACAATTATTCCTTTGTCCTTCTCAAAAATAAAAAAAGTATTGACTTTGCATGGAACTAGTACTCAGGTTTTTTCAGATCTAAAAAAATGGCATAAAGTTATTCCCATGTGGTTTATTGAACAATTTTCAATAAATATTCCTAACTTTTTGACTTCGATAACAAGTTATCATATGAGATATTTCAAAACAATGAGAAAATTTAGAATAGTCAGAAATGGTGTAGATTCTTCTGAATTCAATCAAAAAAAATTCAAAAGTAAAAAATTCTACAGAAAAAAATTTGGTTTTGAAGACAGAACAACAATACTCACAATTGGAAAACATGTAAAACAAAAAGGAACAGAATATTTAATTAAATCTTTAAAACATTTGAATGAAAAAGTCAATTTAGTCATTCCAAGTGAAGGCCCAAGAACAAAATATCTAAAAAAAATAGCTAAAGAAATTGATAAAGAAACAGGAAGTAAAACCTACTTTCTTGGAAAAGTCACTAATAGAGAGATAAGAGAATTATTAGCTCTTTGTGATATCTTTGTTCTTCCAAGTCTTAATGAAGGTTTACCCTTAACTCTTTTGGAAGCAATGTCTTTTGGAAAAGCAATAATCACCACAAATGTAGGTGGAATTTCAGAAATAATGGATTCAAAAACAGGAATTTTAGTTGAACCTCGAAACGAAAGTCAAATATCCAACGGCATAAACAAAATAATATCTAATAAAAAATTTAGAGATTCTATTGAAGGAAATTCAAGGAAATATGTTGAAAAAAATCTTGACTGGAAAAAAATTACTGATGAATATTTAAGAATTTACAAAGAGTGTCTAAAATGAAGATAGCAATAATTATGGGGGAAAACAGAGAATTTCCAGGATCTGAAAAAGAAAGTATTTGTTGTGGCGAAATTTACATTCCCTTTCATTTATCAAGAACTCTTGTAAAAAGAGGAAATAAAGTCACTGTTGTTTCTCCATGTAGAAAGGACTTTAGTTATTCATTCAAAGGAATGACCGTCAAAAAATACAACAAACTCAGACTTCCTTTGGGTCCTTTCAGGATTTTATGGAATGAGTATAAAGCTTACAAATCCATCAAAAAACAAGATTTTGATGTTATAATTATTAATGCAATGAGTCCTTTTTTCATGAAAAAAATCAAGGCTAAGAAAATAGGAATCAGTCATGGAGGAACTATAGGGTTCAATCCTAAAAATCTTGGAAAGGGAGTTAAAGCAAGAATAAGAAAGTTTTTAGATAAATTGGTTTCACAAAGACTTGAGAGAAGAACATGGAATTATTGTGATAGTGTAATTGCAATTAACAAGTACATGATAAAAGAATATGGAGCTTATAAAATTCCAAATAAAAAAATAATCCAACAAAACTCTGGAGCTAATTTTTCAGATATAATGTTCAAAAAAAGAAAAAAGTTAGATTCTTTGATCTTTATGGGGAGAATTTCTCCTGAAAAAGGAATTCATCTTTTAATCAGATCTTTTTCAGAAACAGATGTCCCAAAGTTAATCATTGCTGGATGTGTTGATAAAAAAGGATACTTTAAACAAATCAAAAAAATGATTGATAATTTAGGATTGTCCAAAAGAGTTGAAATAATAACAGATTTTCCTGAAACTCAAAAAGACAAATTTCTCAAAAAAGGAGATGTATTTGTCATGCCTTCCATTGGATATGATCCAACTCCTAATGCTATCTATGAAGCTCTTGCAAGTGGTCTTCCAGTTATATCTAGCAATGTGATAGGAAGAAATGAAATAATTAATAAAAAAAATGGATTAATATTCAAACAAAATAATCATTCGAATCTAAAAAAATCAATTAATAATCTATTGAAGAAAGATCTATCAAAAATGTCTAAAAATGCAAGGGAATCTTGTGAAAAAGAATACAATATTGAATTTCTAGCAAAAACCATTGAAAAATTAATTAGTTAAAGAATTGTAAAGAGCTACATATTTCTCTATAATAATATCCCAAGACCATTGTGTTTCTATTTTTTTTCTTGCATTCTTACCAATCTTCTTTTGTAAAGTGCTGCTCTTTAGAAGTTTATTCAATGTGTCTCTCATGACTCCAAAATTTTGAGGGTCAATTAGGTAACCCTCCTTTCCATGATCTACCACATAATGTAAGTCTCCTGTTTTTGTAGTAATAACTGGTTTTTCACATGCCATAGATTCTGGAACAACCTGAGAAACCCCACCTATTTTTTGTAAAGGATAGAAACAGATATCGGAAGCATTGATGTATTTAGGGAGATCTGTATGAGGTTTAGCTCCAAGAAGTATTATATTCTTTATTTTTTCTTCCTTAATTTTCTTCTCCAAATCCGCTCTCATTGTTCCTTCTCCTATTAAAACACCAACACAATTCATATCCTTAACAATATCAACAAAAATATGAGGTCCATTTTCTTCACTTAATCTTCCTACAAAAAGAACTATTTTTTTAGAGGGTAATTTTAACTTTTTCTTACTTATTTTAAATTTCTTAAATAATTCTACATCAATCCCATTTGTAATAACTTCTATTTTATTGCCATCTATTCCATTTTGGATGAGTCCTATTTTGATATCATGTCCATCAACAACAATAATATCACTATTAGAAAGAACTTTTTTTCCAATATATCTCATGAAACGATATCTCAAATAATGAATAAGCCAATGAATTGGTGTTTTGAATGGTTTTTTTGATTCAAATGTGTTTTTCTTTATTTCAAAAAACACGTGACCACCTACATTAGAAATTAATTTTGACTTAATCTTTCTTGGAAATACTAAAGCATAGCCAACAGGCCAAGTAGAATCTGTTTGAATTATATTTGCATTGATCTTTTTTGCAGTTTCAGATATTATTCTTTTGAATTTTCTTGAGAATAATAGAGCATCCTTTGTTGATATTGGAAAATTTATCTCTTGATTTGCTTTTCTATCTCCTGCTTCACTAACGCCCAAACCCATGTATCTTGCTCTTACTGTAAAAATATCCACTTTATCTCTTAAATGTCTAGATATCTCATACATCTGAGTAGCCATTCCACTAACTTCTGGAGGAAAATGTCTACAAACAAACAAAAC
Source organism: Candidatus Parvarchaeota archaeon (assembly GCA_017608385.1). Taxonomy (GTDB): domain Archaea; phylum Nanobdellota; class Nanobdellia; order B33-G15; family B33-G15; genus JAFCFZ01. The sequence continues at coordinate 35,168 of JAFCFZ010000004.1, read as the reverse complement.
TTTCATAAAAATCAATATCAAACTCATATTTAACTAATTTATTATACATTCATCATCCTCAAAACTTAAAAAACAGTAAATAGAAGGTTTTCTCATGAAAATCGCCATAACTGGGGGGTCTGGTTTTGTAGGAAAGCTTCTTTGTAAATCGCTTTCTAAAGATAATCAAATAACTTCTATGGATATTTTTGAATCATCAATAGAAGGAGTTAATTGTTCCATAGCAGACATTACTAACTTAGAAAGTTTAAAATCTTCTTTAAAGGATTTTGATACTGTAATTCATCTCGCAGCTCTTATTTATCCTAAAGAATCAATTGAGATACCATCAAAATATTTTAAGGTCAATACCGAAGGAACATTCAATATTTTGGAAGCTTGTAGATTAAATAACATAAAAAACCTTGTTTTTGCCTCAACAATGATGGTTTATGAAGATGGACTCAAAAGAATAGATGAAAGTTCTCCAACAAATCCTTCAACACCATATGGGGCCACTAAATTGGCTGCTGAAAATTTGATAAAAAACTATGGAAAAACTTACGGAATAAATATAAACAGAGCAAAAAACAACCAAGACCTTGCAATTTATGGAAGTGGTGAACAAAAAAAAGATTTTGTGTATATTGATGATGTTATTGATTCCTACAAAAAGGCACTCAATACAAAAAACGAAGTTTTCAATATTGCTTTTGGAAAAAATCATTCAATAAATGACATTGCTGAGATAATAAAAGAAAAGTTTCCAAAAACAAGAATAACTCATAACCCTTCAAATGAAATTGTCCCGAAAGTACCTATTGTTGAAGCAAAAAAAGCAAAGGAATTACTGAATTGGTTTCCTAAAATAAACTTAATGGAGGGAATAGATCTATGTATGAAAAACTTGCAATAGAAGGAGGAAAACCAGCAAGTGAAAAGTATATTCCTCTTGCAAAACCACTCATTTCCCAAGAAGAAATTGATTCTGTTGTTGATACTTTAAAATCCGGTTGGTTAACAACTGGACCAAAAACAAGAAAATTTGAAGAAAATTTAAAGGAATATTTAGGAGCAAAGGAAGTAATCACACTTAATTCTTGTACTGCAGCATTACATCTTTCATTAGTTGCGAATAACATAGGTCCTGGTGATGAAGTAATTACTAGTCCTTACACTTTTTGTTCTACAGTTAATGTTATTGAGTGGGTTGGTGCTAAACCTATTTTTGTTGATGTTGAAGAGGATACTTTCAATATAGATGTTTCAAAAATAGAAGATGCCATTACTAAAAAAACTAAGGCAATAATTCCTGTTCACTATGCTGGTCAATCATGTGATATGAATGAAATAATGGAAATGGCCAAAAAATATAATTTATATGTCTTTGAAGACGCTGCCCATGCTATCGGTGCTAAATACAACGAAAAAATGATTGGGACTATTGGAGATACAGCTAGCTTTTCATTTTATGCCACTAAAAACCTAGCAACAGGAGAAGGAGGTTGTGTATCAGTAAATAATAAAGAAATGGCTAGCAAAATAAGATCACTAAGACTCCATGGAATGGATAAAGACGCTTGGAAAAGATATGACAAAGGAGGAAAGTGGTACTATGATGTTAAAACTGCAGGACAAAAATGTAATTTAACAGATGTTCAATCCGCAATTGGTTTAGGTCAATTGAATAATTTAGACTCTTTTAATGAAAATAGAATAAAATTAGCTAAGATTTATGATGAAGTGTTTTTAAAAATACCCGAGATAAAAACTTTAAAAGTTAAGGAAGGAAATCACTGTGTTTATCATTTATACCCAATAAGGATAGATTCTGAAAAATTGAGTATTGATAGGAAAAAATTCATAGATGCCCTAGTTAGTGAAAATATAGGAACTAGTGTTCATTTTATTCCAGTTCATACTTTTAGTTATTACAAAAACAAATATAAATTCAAACCAGAAGATTTTCCAATTGCATGGAAAAATTATCAGGAAGAAATATCATTACCTATGTTTAATGGAATGACAGAAAAAGAAGCTGAAAAAGTCATATTGGCTGTAAAAAAGATAGTTAATCGTTTTAGAAAATGAAAACCACAAAAAAAATTTTCAGAAGGATAGGAAATCTAGGCATCCCTTCTTCCATAAAAAGGGGATTTTACAAAAGATGTGGATATAAAATTGGAAAGGGTGTCAAAATTCATAGAACTGCAAGAATTTCTGCTGAAAATTTTTCAATACAAGATCACTCTGAAATTGGTGAAGATGTTCTAATAATTGGTCTAAAAAAAGTAAAAATTGGTGAATTCACAACAATATCTAGAAAAGTTTCAATAGAAGGAGATTCAAATGTTGAAATTGGTGATAATTGTTTTATTGGGATTAACTCAATTATTAATGCTAGAGCACCAGTAAAAATAAGTGATAATGTCGCTCTTGGAGGATATTATACTCAGATATGGACACATTCTACCTGGCCAGAAGAGATACAAGGATTCACTTTAAATAAAATAAGAAGGGTAAATATCAAAAAAAATGTGTATATTGGGGCTGGTTCTATAATTTTACCAGGAGTTGATATTCTTGAGAACTCAATAATTGGGGCTGGTTCTATTGTAACAAAGAAAGTTGACAAGAATTCCCTCTATTTTGGTTCTCCTGCCAAAAAAATAAGTAATGTTTCAAAATACAAAAAGAAAATAGACAAAGAAAAATTAGTCAAGGATTTTTTTATTGGAAAAAAAGAATATGCTCTTGTAAATAATCTTTCAAAAAAGGATTATGAAAGAATGATTGACGCGGGAATAAAAGTGATTCTTGTTTTAAATAGAATTGAGAAAGGTTTTATGAAAAAATCCAAAATTTCTATTTTTGATTTCAAAAACAATAATGTTGTTGTAAAAAACAAGGAAGGAGTTGAAATTAGAAAGGAAATGAATGATTTTTTTGCAAGATTCAAGAAAGTTTGATATCTACTCTTTCTAAAAAATTGTTTACGGACATAACACACATATTTCTAAATGATTCTTGGGTCAAAGCAGCTATGTGAGGAGTTATATTCGATTTTTTGTTTTTCAAAAGAAAACTTTCTTTCTGAAGGGGTTCATTTTCAAAAACATCAAGACCTATAGAATAAATTTTCCCAGAAACAAGAGATTTCTCAAGATCTTTTTCATTGATAACTCCTCCTCTAGATGTATTGATTATAATAACTCCTTTTTTCATCTTTGAAAACATCTCAGAATTGAACATATATCTTGTTTCCTTAGTTAAGGGGACATGAACAGAAATAATGTCTGATTTTGAGATTATTCCTTCTTTATCAACTTTTTCCACATTCAAACCTTTAAAAACATCTATTTGAGGAGGGTAGGGATCATAAGCAATAAGTTTTACTCCAAAACCAGATAATTTCTCTGCAACAAGTCTCCCTATTTTTCCAAATCCAAAAAGACCTATTATTTTCTTTTGAATTTCTTTACCAATCAATTCTTTTTTGTTCCAATCTCCCTTATTTATCTTCTTTGTTGCCAAACTAATATTTCTAAGAGAAGATAGCATCAACAAAACCGTGTGTTCTGCAACAGCATTAGCATTAGATCCTGGTGCATTTATCACAGATATTCCCTTCTTATCACACTCATCTATATCAATATTATCCAGTCCAACACTACAACTAACAATGTACTTGAGCCTTTTTCCTGCGTCTAAAACAATCTTATCTACTGGTGTATATGTTCTTATAACTAAAACATCATAACTCTTCACAATACTAACTAATTCTTTTTTTGAAATCCCTGGTTTGTAATCTACTTTAAACCTTTTTTTCAAAATATCTAAAGATTCTTGATGAATCTCCCATGTAACCAGAACTCTCATAGTTTTCCAAAAAAACGTGTTATTAATTAAATTTCGATTAAACATAGAGAAAATTATAAAACAACAATGAATAATGAAAATACATGGAAGTTTTTGCGTGTCCAGAATGTAATGGAGAAGTGGAAAAAAAGAAAAATTTCTTCTCCTGTATGCTTTGTAAAAAGAAATATAAAATTAAAGATGGTGTTCCTTTCTTTTATGAAAAAGAAGCATATTTGGCCGAAATGGAAGAGAAACAACTCAATGAAATTTTAAGAAATTTGAAAAAGAATAGCATGGATGATTTTCTAAAATATCTTGAAAAAACGAATAAGAAGTGGTTTGAATACATGACTGATAATACTAGAGGAAATGTAGCTTATGTTCTTTCTCCAAAAAAATATGATAAGGTTTTGGATTTAGGTTGTGGTTATGGAAAGGTTTCTTTTGAACTGGCAAGAATTTTCAAACAAGTATATTCCTTAGATATAACGATTGACAAATTATTCTTAATCAATGAACTCACTAAAAAACTAAAAACAGAGAATATCTATCCATTAAGAGCTAATGCTATGGAGTTACCTTTCAAAAAAGATTCTTTTGATGCAATAACTATTATTGGCGTTCTTGAATGGGTTCCAGAATTCAATGAGGGAAAACCAAAAGACATCCAATTAGAGTTTCTGAAAAGAATGAGGGATATTTTAACTCCTGGTGGAGAAGTGGTTATAGGGATTGAGAATAGAATAGGTCTTCAATATTTTATGGGTTGGCCTGACCACAATAATTTAATTGGAACTACTCTAATGCCAAGATTCCTTGCAAATGCTTATTCCAAAGCGAGAGGTAGGGGGAAATATAGGGCTTACACATACACTATCAAAGGGTATGAAAAACTTCTGAAAAAGGCTGGTTTTAAGCATATCAGATTTTATTCTCCTTTAAGGAGTTATAGATATCCTAGTTATATCTTTGATCTAAAAACAGGAAATACTCTAAAATACTTCATCAAAAAGGTTTTTTTGCCAAAATCGAAAAAGGAAAGATACATGAGAAGGATGGTGGATTTCGTTCCATCTATTTTTTTGAAATATATGAGTCCTCATTTTCTCATTGTAGCGAGGAAATAACATGGAAATCAAATTAAGAAAGGAAATTCAAAAAAGAACAAGAAAAAATCTTGATAAAGCAGGAGTAATGATTGTTTGTTCTATCCCTAAAGGGGCTAAATCACAATACAAGAAAGTAACGTTTGTTTATATTGAGGATAAAAATCCAAAATATGTTGTTAAAACTTCCAAATATCCTTCTAAAGAAAAAGAATTTGCTAAAGAATTCAAGGATTATAAAAAACTTTATAGTTTACTTAAAATACAGAATTTCCCAAAACCATATTTCACTTTCAAAATGAATAACCTTTTATTTTCATTAGAGGAAGGTTTAAATGGAAAAAGATTGATCCCTAACAAAAATTGGGGAAAACATTTCAGTGCTTTTTTATCATTTTTAAACGAACTTTCAAAAAAAGGAGTCAAAGGATATAACAAGGAATTAATAAATGTTTTCGAATCTGTTCTGAATGAAATGAATCCTAAATTATCAAAAAAAGAGAAAGAATGGATAAAGAATTTGATAAATAAGTCCAAAAACAAAAAATGGGTTAGCTCTCTTGGAGACTTTGGTTATGGAAATAGTTTCTTTGATAAAGGTAAAATAAAATTTGTTGATTGGGAAAGAAATAAAGTAATACCTATGTATTTTCCTTTGATTGGTTTTATCTCTGCTTATTTTTCATATTTAAAATTCAAAAAAGATAAGAGATATTTAATAGATCTAACAGAAACTCTAAAGAATAAAAAACTGAAAAAAATGATTGTAGATAGTGGAATAGATATTAATGACCTTCTTGAGGATTATGGTTTAGCTTGTTTATTTAGTTATAAAACCTATAAAGAACATGATAAAAAAGTGATGGAATTACAAACAAAAAAACTGAAAAAATTAATATCTTCTTTTGAAAGTTAATGATTTAAGTATAAAAAATCTTGAAACATTATGAAACATTTATTTGTAATAATAGATTCGTTAAGTAATGATTATCTTGAAAAGAGTAATATGAACTTTATAAAAAAATTCTCGAAACAAAATAAAAAATTCAAGGTAAAAATGAACCCTTCATTTACAAATAGGTATGAAATTACTATGGGTAAAACTTCAAAAGAAAATGATATTCTTTTTGACATAGTAATGGGAGATTCTCCCTACAAAAAATTAAAAAGAATATTCAAACCTAAAACTAATTTTTCAGAAAGAAAAATCCTAACTAGATGGCTATCAATGGTTCTTTTTAGAACAAGATTTAATCCAGTTAATATTCCTGGATTTCTTTTACCTTATTTTTCTGAAGATAAAAAAATCAACCAAATGAGGGAAATGGAAAGAAAAAGAAGTGACAGTAGCTTTTTTTCAATGCTCGAAAAAAAATGGATAGACACAAAAATAATTGTTGGTTCTGTTGAGGATATTGAATTCATGCTAAAATCTATTGACTCTGATTTTGTCTTCTTACATTATTCTCGACCAGATCCAATAGGTCACGTTCATGGACCAGATTCAAATGAATACAAAAATGAAATGAAAGAAGTTGATGTTTCTATCAAAAAAATTATTGAAAAAAATAAAGATTCTTTAGAAACAGTGATAATAACCAGTGATCATGATATGGTCAAAGTAAAAAAAACAATTGATATTTGGAATGAATTAACCAATATCAAAAGTAAACTAATTGAAGATTATTTATTTTTCATAAATTCCCCTGTTGTTAGGTTCTGGTTCAAAAAGAAGTCAGCAGAATCTGAAATAACATTAATACTTTCCAAAATGGAAAAAAAAGGTTTTGGGAGAATTATGAAAGACAAGGACTTTATTACCTACTCAATTACAAAAAACAAGAGATTTGGAGACTTAATCTTTTGGTTAAAACCCGGTTATTGTTTTGTTCCTGATTTTTACATGGGTCTTGAAAAGACAAAGGGGATGCATGGTTACTTAAAATTTTCAGATTTGCCTTTAATAATTAAATCAAATAAAAAATTTAAAACAAAACCTAAGTTTTCAAGAGATATTATTAAGGTGATGGGTGAAATTTTTGGTGAATAATTTGAAATATACAAATAACAAACAAATGAATGAAATAATTGATAAGGAATTATCAAAAACTGTCGAAAGATTAACAAAAGAAAACAAAAATATTATTTCGATCTATCTTTTTGGAAGCTTATCCAGGGGCGAAGGTTTCTGGGAAAAAGGAAGAAAACCAAAATTACTCTCTGATATAGATTTGTTGGTAATAACTAAAAAGGGAAACATCAAAAACAGGGATCATGATTTGCGAGTAATCCCTATAAAAAATCTAAAAAAAATCCCAAAAGATACTCATAATTATGACATTATAAAAACTAAATTTCTTTTACGGGGTAAAGATCTTTCCAAAAAATTTCCTAACACAAAAAATTGGTCTTTTGGATTTGAAGATATCAAATTATTGTTTTTCAATAGACTATATATAAATTTATTATCTAAGAAAGGAAAAAAAGAAATTTGCAAGACAATGTTTACAGTAACAGACATAATTTCTATAATTTCTAATCAATATGATCCTTCCTTTATAAAAAGAAAGAATATTACCAAGAAAAAGTGGAAGGGTTTTGGGTTTTCCAAAAAATTCTTATCTGACTTAGAAATGTGTTATGATTTTTCATTCAGTAAAATAAAAAAATTGAGTGAAAATGAAACAAAAAAAATGTATGAAAGAGTTTTTAATTATCTGAACTACATATTTGGATTTGCAATGAGAAAATATACTGGTTCTTCTGATTATAATTTTCATAAAGAAAAAGAAAATAATTTTCTAAAAAGAAACGCGAAAATGACTCTAAAGGGAGTCTTACCAAAATTTTGGAATAAAAATCCTAAAAAAAATGCAAGAATAGCAATTTGTTTGATGAATAGAAATAAGAAACAAAGAGCTCAAAAGCACCTAGATAAAATAATATTTTATCCTAAATCCAAAAAAACATTAGACAATCTAAAAAAACTTCATGGAATTATTTTTTGATAAACTTAATTGACTTTTCAAAAATAATAAAAACCGATGAAGAGAATAAGATTCATGCTTAAGGCAGTAGAAGATGTTAGCAATTTATTTATCAGTTCAGTATTATCTACCATATTTGGATTAATAGTTACAGTATTCATCGCTAGAATTTTTGGACCAGAATTGTATGGAACATGGCAACTACTCATTTCTCTTGTATGGTTTGTAAGTATTGCTCTTTCTTTTGGGATTAATAGTGCTATTTTATATCTTGGATCTAAAAAAGAAAACAAAAAAGAAATCATAAGTACGGGTGTTCTATTAAAATTGACCTTAAGTTTATTTGGTTACCTTATCATATTCTGTTTATCTGGATTTTTTGAGAATATTTACGCTATTGAAAATTTTAGTATATATCTTAATATCATCGGTTTTGAAATCATTGGAAGTGCATTGTTAACAGTCTTTCTTTATTCACTTAATGCTCTTTCAAACTTCAAAAAAAATGCGATATTGAGTATTTCATATGACGCATTAAGACTCATACTTGTTCTTCCTTTAGCTATATTATTTAGTATAAATGGGGCAATTATAGGGAGGATAACTGATTGGCTCATTATTGTATTAATTGGTTTTTTCTTCATTAGAAAAAATCTCTCTTTTAAATTCAACAAAAAAATTGTGAAGGAAATTTTAAAGTATGGTTTTCCTCTTTACATATCATTATTTTCAGTAATGGCTATGAATAGATTTCCAATACTTTACTTAGGAAAATTTGGTAGTGAGTTAGTTGGATTATTTTCTGCTGCTTTCTTAATCGTCTCCTCTCTCTATAATATCTCATCCTCATTCAATCAAGTTGGAATACAACGAATTGCTAGCAAAAAAAAATCTAAAGATAAAAAAAGGATTTATACTAATCTAAAAAAATATGTTGTGATTTTTGCTTCTTTTGTTTCTTTTGCAATAATTCCATTTTCAAACCAAATAATCAATATAATATATGGTCCTGAATATTCTGGAGCTGTTTTCCCACTCCAAATAATGTTATTTGCATTTTTTGTAGGATCTATTAGTGCTTCTGCTTCTGTCTTTGCTTATGGTACTGGAAAAACAAAGAAAATAAGAAATATTGTTCTTTTCCAATCTATTTCAAGCATAATAATAGGTTTGTTTTTGATAGAATATTTTGGGTTATTGGGAGCAGCAATAACTTTTCTCTATTCAAAGATAATATTAACTGTTTTGTACTCTATTTTTGAAACTAAAAATAAATTGTATCTTTCATCTAAAATGGTTTTCAAAAGTTTAGTTGCTGGTTTAGTGATGTTTTCAATAATCAACATAGTCAATAATTATTTTGATATGATGTGGTCTATTGCTTTAGGGTCTATTTTTGGTTCTTTATCATTTATCCTTTCCTTGATTATTCTGAAGCTTGTGAAAAAAAGGGATTTCGATCTCTTAGAAGAAATAGGTGAGGCAATTGGTATTGATGTTGCAAAATACAAAATATGGAATTGGTTCAAATCAAAAGCAATTTCAAAAAATTAATAGACTCCCCATTCATTTGAAACTTCTTTGTTAACTTTTTCTCCAAATTGGTATTTTTCCCAGAGTTTTCCCCAATTTGTTTTATTAAAAGATTTTATTTTTGATTTCCCAATAGTAGGGTACCATAATCTGTCATGATAAAATCCAGAAAGAAAAATAGGTATCTTAAATAACGGTGAATGAAAAAGTATTTTTTCTAAAGGAGGAAATATTTTTCCTATTCTCCTTCTCAATACTTGATCAAAGAATATAACTGGACTCTTTGTAGTCTTAAACTTGAGATTTATCTTCTTAATATCCCCCCCAACAACATCTATCTGGTCAACATCTCCAATTCCTAAACCTAAATCATGAGCTTTTTTTATGTAGTCTATTTTCATTGGATCAAATCCCATAATCTTTGCTGAAACAGCATCAATTGCTACCTGATCCTCTCCTGCAAGAATTAAATTAGCTAACACTGGATTCATTGTTCTTGGTCCTGCACCATCTCCTGCAACTGTTCCATCCATGACTGAAAAAATCCCCTTATGAACTTCTTTTTGAATAATTAATAGATCTACCAATATGTCATGGATCTTTTTGTGGGCGTGGTGTCTAAATTTTGGAATTAAACCTCCAAAAGCATTTTTCATTGCTCCAGTAGTAACTGTATGTCCATGAGTCTTCACTGTTGGTAAATGGATTACATTTGAATCAAAAAAGATCTTAGGAATATAGACTTTATCTCCAAAAACTTCATTCATTGCAGTCATTTTTTGTTTGGGTTTATATTCTTTCCATTTAACATCCGTTAATGGAATGAATTCCTGTTTGTATTTCTTTAATACTGGGAGCCATTTGTTACCATAAGCTCCCTTCCATGGATGAGTAACAACTGTTTGGTTTTCAACAGGAATGATATTTTTGTACTTATCCTTAATCATTTTTTTGAGAACTCCTTCTAATTGCCATGGTTCTGTAGAACAAGATGGGAAATAAAGAGACCAAGATAAATTCAGTTTGAGTATTGTTTTTTTATTTTTCTTTACATATTTTTTATACTCTGCCAAATCCATCAATCTAGAATAGTCTTCAATGACTTTTCCAGGGCTTGTTTTTAAAACAGAGATTTTACTCATAATAATTAGTTAGATCTTTCCTTAATAAAAATATCATATTCTAAGAGTTTTTCTTATTAACTTTGAATAGATAGATAGAGGATGGAAATGTAAAAAACTTCTTTTACAGAATATTGTTCCCCCTTTTAATTTCTTAAGAAAATCTCTTGGAGAAGAATATTCTTCTATTTCTACACCTGCTCTCCCATATTCTAATAAAAAATGTGCGTCGGATCCAGCAGACATGGGGAAATTATTCAAAATCGCAAAATCTCTTGCTTTTTTATCGAATTGTTGAAAAATTGTTCTTGAGTTACACACTTCTACAAAATCTACTTTTTTAGGGATTTTTCCAAGAGCTCCCCTAAATCTAACCTTATCAAAACAATGAGGTACTCCTACAATCCCTCCTTGCTCGTGTATTTTATCAATAGTCTCATTAAGTGGAAGTTTCTTGTCTATTTTTTCTGTCAAAAATAAACCAAGTATCTCTCCTTCTTTTGTAGTAATTTCTTCTCCAACTATTGTTTGTTTCAATTTCTTTTTTAGTTTAAGAGCACCTTCAATTGTATTGTGGTCTGTTATTGTTGGATATATTTCTATTTTTTTTGAGAGTTTTGCCAATTTATCAATAGAAATCATGGAACATTTAGAATATCTTGTGTGGACATGCATATCTATCTTCATTTAGTAGATCACCCAAATCGCAACAAGAGCCCATAATAACATATTTATCACAAATTGTTTGTCCCTAAAAAATAATTCAGCATTTTCCATTTTTTTTGAATATGCTAAATAATATGCTCTAAATATACCGAATATAACAAAAGGGATTGTTAACATAAAAAGAATATTTGTGTTTTCTAAGATTACATACATAGAGTAACAAATAATCACTGTGGAAGATATTGTTGAGATTAAAAATCCCAAGGTGTTTTGATCATAGACTTCAAAAACACTTCTATGTTCTTTAGTTTTTTTACCCATCGAATTAAATTCGGCTACTCTTTTAATCGCCGCAAGAAAAAGAGCTAGGACAAAAATAGTTAGAAAAAGCCATTCTGACATTGGAACATCAATCGCAGTGGTTCCTGCTAAAGCTCTTAATACAAAGCCAACCCCCAAAATCAAAATATCAATAAAAACAATCTTTTTCAAAAAAAGAGAATATGTTACTATCAAAATCAAATATGTTAAACCTACTAAAAAGAAATTTACATTTATGTAAGTATAAGCAATAAAAAATGATAAAATCAATATTAAAATGGATGAAAATAAAGCTATTTTTTTGTTAAGTTTTCCAGAAGCTATGGGTCTTTTTTTCTTTCTTGGGTGTTTCTTATCTTTTTCACAATCAATAATATCATTTATCACATAAACTGATCCTGAAATCATACAAAATAGTATAAAACCTAAAGAAGTTATCAAAATCTTATCAAAATTGAATAAATTTAGAGAAAACACTAAACCAGCATAAATTACAAAATTTTTATACCATTGTTTTGGTCGCATGCTTTTTACTAGTTGAAATAAAAACATATGAGCAATTAAATTGCTTACAAATTAAAAACTTGTGTATTCCAAAATGCTTAAAAAAGTATGATTTTATCATACTTGATATGAAAAAGCGCCTAACAATCACCCTTGACAAAAATGTTTTGGAAAAAGTAGACCAATGGTCAAAAAAATCAGGAACAGAAAGTAGAAGTTCAGCAATCCAATCTCTATTAAAAGAAGCTTTTGGATCTGAAATTAAAAAGGCATTAGTCCTTGCTGGAGGTAAAAATAAGATTGATGGAGTTACAGATGGTCTACCTAAACCAATGGTTAAAATAAAAAATAAGCCTGTTTTAGAGTGGCAGATAGAACTTCTAAAAAAGTATGGGATAGATGACATAATTTTCTCAATAGGATTCAAGGGAGACAAAATAAAGGAATATTTTGGAGACGGTTCAAAATGGGGAGTAAAAATAAGTTATATTGAAGAAAACAAACCATTAGGAACTGCAGGACCTCTTGCAAAGGCAAAACATCTGATCAAATCTACTTTTATTATGTTATATGGGGATAATTTATTTGATTTAGATATAGAGGATATGGCAAAGTTTCATTTTAATAATAGAGGAAAAATGACAATGGCTTTGAAATTCTTGCCAAAAACAGAAGAATATGGTAATGTTTTAATGAAAGGTAACAGAGTTGTTGGATTTCAAGAAAAGCCAAAAAATACGCTTTCAAATTTAGTTAGTGCTGGTTTCTTTATTTTAGAGCCAGAAGTTATTGATATGAGTAGGGATTCCTTTAGTTTTGAAAGAGAGGTGGTACCTGGAATAATTCACAATGGGGATTCCTATGGTTATGTTTTCGTGGGTCAATGGAATGACCTCGAATCTAAAAAATCTTACAAAAAAGCTTCAAAGGAGTGGATGGAAATTGGCAGGAATATTCAGAGCATATGATTTAAGGGGGAAACTGGGAGAAACTTTAACTCCCAAAATAATGGAAAATATAGGTAAGGCTGTTGGAACCTTATACAAAAGAGTGATGGTTGGTGCGGATTTAAGATACTCAAGTCCAGAAATGAAGGGATCATTCATAAGTGGGTTCAAAACAACGGGTTCAGACTTGTTTATTGGTCCTGAAGGAAGTGCGGGTCTTGTTTGGTATAGTGCTCATATAAAAAATGCTGTTTGTGCATATATAACTGCTTCTCACCTTAATTCAGAGTGGAATGGTTTAAAGTTACATCATGGTACTGGAGTTAGTGCTACTCCTGATGAAATCAGGAGATTAGAGGCAGTATATAATCAAGGAGACTTTCAAACAGGAGAAAGTCACATCGAAAACATAGATTTCTCCCAAAAATATTGTGATATCATGACTGAAGAATTTAAGGCAAAGTGTGATCCTGTCATAGACTTTGGTGGTGGTGCTGCATCCAAACACATCCCGGATATATGGAGAAAAGTTGCTAATAATCCAAAATTCTTGTTTGAAAAAACAGACCCTTATCTTAAAGTAAGGGATCCAGAACCAAATGAACACACTTTAACTGAATTAAGGAAAATGGTTCAAGGAAAAGACATTGGTATGGGTTATGATGGTGACGGAGATAGAGTAACTTTCTTTGATGAAACTGGACAAAGAGTTCTTCCAGAAAATATTGTTATTCTCTTATCAAAGGATATTCACAAGCCCAAAATTGTGGTAAATGTTGAATGTTCTAATGTAATCAAAGACTATCTTCCAGATGCTAAAATATACACTGTTCCAGTGGGTCATGGTTTTGTGACTCCAGCATGTATGAACCATAAAGCTGACTTTGGAGTTGAATCTTCGGGTCATTTTGTTGTTGGAAAATATTTTTACTTTGATGATGCAGTAATTGCAAGTCTTGCAGCAGCTGATGAATTAGAAGGAAAGCTTTCAAACTTCACAAAAAAGCTTCCAAAATATTATTATGAGCAGGTCAATTTCAGAGTTCCTGATGAAGAAAAGGAGGATCTCATGATAAAAATTAAGGAGAAAATGGAGCAAGACTATGAGGTAAATACAATGGACGGAGTTAAAGTTATTCTAGATGATGCTTGGGTCTTGATAAGACAAAGTCTAACAGAAGCTAAAGTGAGGTTAACTATTGAGGCAGAAACAAAAGACAGACTAGAAAATTTGAAAAAGCAATTTTCGGAGTTGATACAATGAAGGGAATAATCATGATGGGCGGTTATGGTACAAGATTAGAACCTCTTACACTAAGAACACCTAAAGCACTACTCCCCGTGGGAGGAAAACCAAATATTGATTACTTAATTGAAAAGTTGAAGCTTGCTGAAATAGATGATATAATAATTTCTGCTAATACTACAAATAAAAAAGTCCAAGATTACATTTCGGATGAAAAAATAACGTTTGTTTTGGAAAAGACTAATTCGAATGAGGATAAACTAGGTGTTGTTGGTGCTATAAAATATCTAAAAGGTGTTTTAGGAACTGACGATTACCTTATTCTTGCAGGAGATAATTTCTTTCATGGTTTTGACATAAAAGCATTCAAAGAATATCATCTAAAAAACAATCCATCGGCAACAATAGGTCTTTACCAATTAGAGGATAAAAGCGATGTTCAAAAATATGGTATTGCTGTAATGGATGAAAAAAACAGGATAGTCTCATTCCAAGAAAAACCAAAACCAGAAGAAGCAATGAGTAAACTTGCTTCTACATTCATTCAATTAATCAGTTCAAATTTTATAGAAAATCATTTAGAACAGTATATTGATAAAGAAATAAGTCGGGGGAGAAAACCAGATCAAATTGGAAATATGTGGGAATCTTATTCTAAAGATTTAAAAATAATGGGTAAAGACTTCAGAGGTTTTTGGGGAGATATAGGGGATGTCAAAATTTACCTAAAAATCAATAGAGTTGCAATGGAAAGTATCGAGTCTAAAGATACTGTTAAAGGAGTTAGAATCCAAGGAGAAGGAATTAAAATTGGAAAGGATGTTGTTTTTGGAAATGATGTAAAAGTAAGAGGTCCTGTTATCATAGAGAATGGAACAGTAATCAAAGATAATGTTGTAATTGGGCCTCATGTACATATAATGAAAAATTCTGTTATTGGAGAAAGAACAATGATTGAAGACACCATTATTTTTGAAAAAACAGAGATAGGTAACATGTGTAGATTAACCAGTTGTGTTGTTGATGGGGAAGCTAAAATAGGAGATGAATCGTCAATAGAACCTGGAGTTATTATTGGGTTTCAATCCAAAATTGGGAGACATTCAAAAATATTTTCTGATGCCAAAATTTGGCCTTTTATGTCTGTTAGTGAAAATTCAGTAATTAGTGGAAAGCTTCATTGGCCTATTATAGAATCAAAAAAAAGAGATGATTTGATCAATTCTTGTTATTGGAAATGATTTTATTTCAATGACTTTTCATTTTTCTAATGAAACTCAAAGATAAATTGGAAGAATTAGGAATTCAAGACATAGGTAGTAGCTTTGACATTATTGGAGATGTAATAATTATTCAGTTTCCTGATAAATTTAAGGGACAAAAAAAAGTAGCTTCTGTTTTGATGGATATTCACAAACATGTTAAAACCGTTTGTAAAAAGATTGGAAAAATAGAAGGAGAGGAAAGAATTCCAAAAATTGTCAAAGTATTAGGAAATGGGACTGAAACAATCCACAAGGAGAATGGTTTTTCTTTCAAATTAGATGTGAAAAAAGTATTTTTCACTCCAAGAATGCAAAATGAAAGGTTAAGAGTTATTAATCAGATAAAAAAGGATGAAAAGGTCCTTGATATGTTTGCTGGAATAGGACCTTATGCTATTCCTGCTGCAAAAAAATCAAATGTTTATGCTATTGATATCAATCCTCCTGCTATAAAATATCTAAAAGAAAACGCAAAATTAAACAAAGTTCAATTAAGTTCCTTTGTAGGAGATTGTAAAAAAATAATCAAAAAACAAGATCTAAAAAGTTTTGATAGAGTAATTATGAATTTTCCAAAAGGAGCCATAAATTTCCTAGATATTGCGATTAATTCTGTAAAAAAGGGAGGAATTATCCATTTATACTGTTTTGAAAAAGAGGATAGAATAAAAATAGATAAGAGATTGAAGCTGATTTCAAGAAATCTTTGTGGGGATATTGCTCCTGGGGTTTTTAGAGTAGCATATGATTTGATGAAAAAATGAGATGGCAAAAAAGTATTTCAAAAAAATTGAATATTCCTATTAAAGAAATTCCAAAAGGGTTTCAAACAATAGGAGAAATTGCTATTCTCAATCTTCCTGAAAAATTATTACCTAATAAGACGAAGATCGCAAAGGAAACAATGAATCTTTTTCCAAGGATAAAAACTGTTTGTCTTAACAAATCAAAAATATCTGGTGAGTTTAGGAAACCAAATATATGTGTTTTAGCTGGAAATGGGACTGAAACAATCCACAAGGAGAATGGATGTGATTATTTTCTTGATGTTACAACGGTTATGTTATCTAAAGGTAATACTAAAGAGAGATTAAGAATGAAAAAGGTTGCTGGAGGAGTTATTTTAGATATGTTTGCAGGGATAGGATATTTTTCCATTCCTTGCTCTAAGAACAAAAACACCAAGATTGTTCATTCAATTGAAAAAAATCCAGAATCATATAAATTTCTTGTAAAAAATGTTGAAATTAATAAATCAAATATTCAAACGTACCTAGGAGATTGTAAAGATGTTTTAAAAAGCAAAAAAATAATTGCAGATAATATTATTATGGGACTCTTACCAACCCCAGAATCATTTCTAAACATTGCACTTGATTCCATTAAAGATAATGGAACAATATTTTATCATACAACTCATGATGTGGACAAAGATCTTCAAAATAAAATAGATTTAATTGAGTCAATTATTAATCAAAAAAAATTCAGTTTAGACTCTTTCAAAAAGAACAGAATTAAAAAATATGGACCAAGAGTTGAACATTTAGTATTAGATTTATTCCTTTCTTCTAGGTCCTGATCTGTCTATAATTCTCCCCTTTCCTGTTAATTTAGCTCTTTTAGAACATCTTACACAATAATAGTTCTTTCCTGTTCTTCTATAGACTATATGTGCTTTTGCTCTTGAAACCCTCATACCACATTTATCACAGGAAACTGATACTGTTTTTCCCCTACTTCTTTTACCCATAATATCACCTAAATTTGTTAAAGGAGTCCTCCTCTGTAAAATGCATTTCTGCAGGGATAATTAAAACTTGTGGTTGTTCTTTTATTTCCTTATCCTTTAATTCTCCTATATCTCCAGAAATAATAATCGATTTTCCTCCAAGATCAGCACAAACCATTGCTTTCGTCTTTTCATTTATAAAATCACAATTATCAAGAATAAAACCTATTGCCTCTTTAAAATTCATTCCAATATCTAAAAGAATGAGAGAGTGTGCATTAATCGAAATGTTTTGTTTGATAATATTGCATGGGCTCTTTGGCTTGAAATCTTTTTGAGTAAATGGGATACTTGTTATCTTTCCAAATTTGTAAATATGTAGTCCTGTTTCACAAATAGCTGAAACAATTGAAGAAGAATGAATTATTTTCACAGAAATTCCTTTTTTTTCAGCAGTGTTTACTATTTCTTGATGTGTTGTTGCTACTAATGGGTCCCCTATAACAAGAAGTGCTGTGTTTTTTTTATAAATTAATTCAGAACTTTCCACCTCTTCTCTTGAAAGACTTTGAATTTTCTTCCCTAATCTCTTTTCCAAAGAGGCCAAATCAATATTTTGTGGAGAAGTATAATTCTCTAGAAAGATTCTATCACATTTTTCTAATATTTCGAAGGCCCTCAAACTCATATCTTTGAAGTCATGAAGTCCTGTTCCTATTAAGTAAAGCATAATTTAGACTTATAAGAAACATTATTAATCTTTTTTGATTTTGTTATCTCATGGAAGAAATGCTATTTTTTGTGTCATTAATAGGTTTTTCACTTGCATCCATATCTGACTTAAAAACAAGAGAGGTTCCTGACTATTTAAGTTACTCATTAATTGGATTAGGTGTTTTATATCGAATTCTATGGTCTGCTTCCTTATTTCCTGACGAA
Organism: Candidatus Parvarchaeota archaeon; assembly: GCA_017608385.1. Taxonomy (GTDB): domain Archaea; phylum Nanobdellota; class Nanobdellia; order B33-G15; family B33-G15; genus JAFCFZ01. Next base: position 16,964 of record JAFCFZ010000004.1, on the reverse strand, counting down.
CTCTTTATTTCTGTATTAACTATTCCTGCACTTGTTTCATTATTATTTGGTATTTTCTCCTATTTACTGTATAAAACAGGCCAGTGGGGTGGAGGAGATGTTAAACTAATGATAGCTGCTGCATGGTTATTAGGATTTTTTCCTTCAAGAGAAATGGGTTTGTTAGGCATGGGTTTTTTCATTAATTTTTTCATGAATTTAATCATATTTGGAACCCTTTACACTGTTCTCTTTACAATTGGAAAGGGATTGGTAATGGGCGGAATTGAAAAAATAAGGAAATTGATGCTGATAATTGGTGCTTTCTTGGGAATTATTTTTATGGTTCTATTAAAAGATTTACCTACTTCTATTTCCCTTCTAATTCCTTTAACCTTTCTTGCAGGTTTCGGAATTCCATTTTTCAAACAAGCGGAAGAAGTTTGTTTTACCAAGGGAGTGCATCCTTCAAAATTAACTGAAGGGGATTGGTTAATTGAAGACATCAAAGGCATCCCTAAAAGAGGAGAGGGACTAACTATAGGAGATATCAAAAAAATAAATAAAATGAAAATTAAAAAAGTAAAGATAAAAGAAGGTGTGCCATTTCTTCCTGCATTCCTAATAAGCTTGATAGTTACTTGGGCAGGAGTTTATTTCTTACCAATATCTTGGTGATCTTCTTTTAATCTGAGGAAGCTCATCAAATTCATTTTTTTCCTCTGGTGGTTCTTCCTTCTTTTCCTCTTTCTTCTCTTCTGTTCCAGAAAAAGCAGATATTAATTTCTTGTACATTTCTTCAGAAACTTGAACTGGTTCCCATTTTATATCGACCTTATCATCTTTGAATCTTGGAATAACATGAACAAGCATATGGGGGGTTATTTGACCAGCAACAGTTCCTGCCGAATAAACAATATTAAATCCTTCAGCTTCTACCATTGAAACCATTCTCTTGCCAATTTCTGTTGCTATGTTAAAAAGAACTCCCCTTTGTTTTGGTTCCATCTCTGTAAGAAAGGGTATATGTTTTTTAGGAAAAACAATGAAGTGCCCAGGATTTCCAGGCTTTATATCCAAAATTGCTAGAAATAAATCATCTTCAAATAACTTCAAACTAGGAACTTTTCCTGAAACAATGTTGCAAAATAGACAATCCATAAAGAATTAAACTCTTTTTCGTTTTAAAAAACTTAATATGTTCATGTTTGAAAACAGATTTTTACGGTTTAAAGAGTATTTAGTAATCGGAGATTTACATCTTGGTTTTGAACATGAATTAGGAGAAAAAGGATATAATGTTCCAAGTCAAACAGGAAAAATGTTGGAATCCATCAAAAAAATGGCTAAAAAAACAAAATCTACAAAATTGATTATTCTTGGAGATCTAAAACATGCTGTTCCAAATATGAGTTCTCAAGAAAAAAGAGAAATCCCATTTTTTGTTAGAAAATTGGATGAGTTTTTTGAGGAAGTGGTTTTGATAAAAGGAAATCATGATGGAAGAATAGAAGATTTGGTAAAAATTGATGTGAAAAAGGAATTTGTTCTTGATAATGTTGGTTTTATTCATGGGCATGCTCTTCCATCAAAAGAATTTATGGAAAAAACTAAATGTATTGTTATGGCACATATTCATCCTAGTTACAAATGGAGAGACCATTTAGGACACAGACACAGTAAAAGCTGCTGGATAATTGGTAGATGGAAAGAGAAAAAAGTAATTATTGTGCCTGTTTTCAATGAATCGTTTTATGGGTCTTCTGAATTAATAGGTCCTTTTTCAAAAGAACTGAAAAGAGAAGAAATAATCTTAACGGATATGACTAAACTATTATGATTTTTCTTTTCTTAGATAAATTCCAATATCTGCAAGATTCTTAACAATATCTTCCTCAAATTCTCCTATTCCTAATTTATCTCCCTTTTCATTGCAAACAATTACTTTTCCAGAATCTGTCTCTTTTTTTATAATTGATTCGTTGAGAATATCTTTTCCATATATGAAATTTTTTTCCCCCATCTTATTAACTATTATTTTAGGAATATCTAATTTCTTCATCATTATTTCTTGTATAGAGGGATTCTTTTGTTTCAAAAATATCCCAGCCGCAAATGGAGTTCCAAACTTATCAATAATCTTTTTCATGTCTTCATTTATTTCAAATTCTCCTGCTTCGCATTTTATTTTCATTTTTTCACCAGCTTTGCAACAAAGAAACCAGTACTTTCATTTGGCCAAATTCTTGTTGTTTTTTTAATATCTTTATCTAACTCATATCCAAATGGATCTACTATTCCTGTATTCCCAAATCCTGTCTCTTCTATTTTCATTCCGTTATTAAGTGCGTGTTGAACTATCATTTCATTCTCTTCCGGCTCCATAGAACAAGTAGAATAAACAAGTGTGCCTCCTTCCTTTAAAGAGGAAATAGCTTTTTCAATGAGTTTCTTCTGAATATTGCTTAAATAATCTATTTCTCCTTGACTAATATCAGAAACATGTTTGGTTTTTCGTATCATACCTGTTCCGGTACAAGGAGCATCTAATAAAATTTTATCAAATTCAAAATCAATTGATTTTGCATCTCTTTTGTAAATGATAACATTAGAACAACACATTCTCATTGTATTATAAAAAAGTGCTCTCATCCTACCTTTATCTGTTGCCAATAAAACTCCTTTATTCCTCATCAACTCAGATAAATGAGAGGTTTTCCCTCCTGGAGAAGCACACATATCCCATACTAGTCCTTCTGGCTCCAAACAAAGAGGAGGTAATAAAGAGGTCCAATCTTGAACCATATAATATCCTGATAAATGTTCTATTGTTGCTCCTGGAGAAATTCTTGAAGAAATTATTCTAAAACAATTATTCATTTTTTTCCTTAGAACATATTCTTTTTCTTCAAGTCTTTTTTTTAGTTCTCTTTCTCCTATTCTTAAAGTGTTAACCCTGATATATCTGGGACAAGGTTTTTCCATATCTCTTTCGAGAATTCGAAAATCTTTTCCAAGAAGTTCTTTATATCTTTCTGTGAGGAATTCATTCATAGTTTATACTCTTTCATTATTTTTTTAAGTACTTTAATTCCATTGCTTTCTCTTTTAATATCTGTGGCTAATCTATTGTCCTTAACATAAATCTTCTTCCACTTTGAAATAAACTCTTCTAAATATTTTTTAGAAACCCAAACAGGGGGTCCAAAATGTGTTCTTTTTTTGGAAGTTTCCCATGTCTGTAACTCAAAAAAGATAATTGCCTTTCTTCCTTTTTCAAAAAATCCAAAATCATAGATTGAAAAACCTAATTTCTCCATCTTACTCTTTACTCTCTTCAAATCTTTTTTTAGTTTTGAAAGAAAAACTCCTTTATTTCCTTTAATCACCAATTCTTTTGAAAAAAGCTTAGTTCCCCTTTTCTTTGAATTTAAAGCTAGCTCTTTTTTTGTTATGGTTTTAATAATAAAAAATTCCTTGCTTGGCTTTCTAACAAATTCTTTAACTTTAAATACAAATTTAGAAAAAGAGCTATAATCAAGACCTGCTGCTGCATTTCTTCCAGGAAGAGTAGGATCATGAATAATTAAAGGTGATTTTGTCTTTGCTTCTGAAAGCATTCCTTTTTTTCCAAAATCTATCTCAACTTTAGGAATCCACTTTTGAACTGCCTTGAATAGTTTCAATATATTTCCATATTTTATTACTAATAATTCCAAAACATATCCAGAAAAACCAGCTACATGACTTTCTGCACCATAAACTCCTGCTGATTTACAAAAAAGTTTCAATAATTTAACATCATCTTTTGATTTGAGGTTTTTATCAACATAATCTATGTGAAATGGAGAGATGTCGGTGATATTCTTTGCTTCTGATGATTTTTTTATCTTTAATATTGGTACAATCTCAAAATTACCTATTTTGTAATAATCTCTAGAACCATGAATAGTCTCATATTTTGAAGTTCCAAATATCTTAATTGCTTTTTTTATGTCAGATTCTTTATCAAATCTTAAGAAAAGGTCCACATCTGGATTATGTAACCATGTTCCTTTAGCCCAAGATCCTCCCACAAAAACGTCTGCCTTCAAATTATTCTTTTTTATGTTCTTCTCTAATTTATTTACAAAGCCATCTATCTCTTTTTTCAAAGAAGCTTCCTGTTTCTTGTTCGGAAGTTGTTTTTTTACATTGTTGAGCACAGATATCATAATTTAAAAGACGAGGTTCTTTCTTATATTAGTTTTCCATGGCATTTAAAGAATTAAAAAAAGAAATAAAGGATTGGCTCAAAATAGAGGGTTTTGAAGAAGAAACGATTATTCAGAAGAAGGTTTTCAAGGAGATTAATAATGGAAAAGATGTTTTAATAACTGCTCCTACTGGTCATGGGAAAACTTTAGCTGCTGTTCTTCCTCTTTTTAACAAGTATTCTGGAATCAAAGAAAGAGGAATAAAAATATTGTATATTTGTCCACTCAAAGCATTAAATAGAGATATTCTAAGAAGAATCTCTGAATTAGGTTCAAGAATTTGGATGGAAGTAGATATTAGACATGGAGATACTAAAAAAAGTGTTAGAGCTACTCAATCTAAAATTCCCCCAGATGTATTAATTACAACTCCTGAAACACTGCAAGCATTACTAATTGGGAAAAATTTGAGAGAGCACCTAAAAAAATTGAAGGCAGTTGTGGTTGATGAAATCCATGAAATGGTTAATAACAAAAGAGGAGCTCAATTGTCATTAGGATTGGAAAGATTACGCGTTCTTTCAAAGGATTTTCAAATAGTTGGTTTAAGTGCAACAGTAGGAAACAAGGAAAAAGTTTCTAAATTTCTCTCTAAAAAATGTATAATTGTTGAAGAAAAAAGTCTAAAAAAATATGAGATTAATGTTGAGAAAGCTAAACCAACCAAGGAAGACATTATTTTAGGACAACAACTATTTGTTGGTTCTCAAACAGCTCATGCAATAAGAAGAATTTCTGAGATACTTGATAATAGTAAGAGTACAATAATTTTTACCAATACTAGGGAAGCTGCCGAATTATTAGGAACAAAACTTAAGTCTTTGAGAAATGATGTAGAAGTGCATCATTCAAGCTTAAGTAAAGAAATAAGAATATCTGCAGAGGACCGTATGAAGCTAGGTGAATTAAAAGGAATAATAGCTACAAGTTCTTTGGAATTAGGAATTGATATTGGTCATGTTGACTCCATTGTGCAATATAGGTCTCCAAGACAAGTAACTAAGATAGTTCAAAGAGTTGGGAGGAGTGGACATAGGGTAGGAAGAGTCTCAAAAGGAGTTATAATAACTCCAAACCAAAACGATTACACAGAAGCTACTGCAATAGTCAATAAAATAAAAAAAGGTTGGTTAGAGGATAGTCAAATGATAGAGCTTCCTTATGATGTTCTCTGTCATCAAATAGTTGGTTTTTGTATGGATCTAAAAGAAGTGGATGAAGATTTTCTATTTAACAGCATAAAGAAATCATATGTTTTTAGAAACCTGGAAAAAACTGAATTCAAAAAGATCATTGATTTAATGTATAGAATAGGTCATATTGGGTTTGCCAAAGAAAAAATCTACAGAACTAGAAAGGGTTTGGAATATTATTTTGCTAACTTAAGTATGATTCCAGATGAAAAGAATTTTTTTGTTATTGATGAACAAAATAGAGCAAGAGTTGGAATTCTTCATCAAGGTTTTGTGGTTCAACATATCAATCCTAGTTCAAAATTCATAATGAATGGTAGAACATGGAGAGTAACTGATATCAAAAAGAACAATATCCTTGTTATAAGAACCGAGAGTGATAAAGGTTCAATTCCTTCTTGGGAAGGAGAATTAATTCCTGTTTCTTTTGAAATAGCACAAGAATTCGCAAGAATCAGGAAAACAGGTAAGAAAATTTATATGGAACAGAAAGGAAAGTTCCTTGTTCTATATACTTGGTTTGGATCAAAAGCCAACACAGCATTAGGGGAAGCACTGGGTGCTTTGATTTCACAAGACATAGGAACTTCTGTTGGTGTTAAAACAGATCCATATTTAATCGTACTCAAAGGTCCGGGAATAAAAAAAGAAAAAATCAGGAAATTTCTAAAGTCTAAAAATTGGATTGGGGGTGTTTTGAAGACTTCTTTACCCAATTCTTCACTTTTTGCTTATAGATTTTGGCACATTGCAAGAAGGTTTGGAATTATAAAAAAGGCTGCGGAGTTGAATAATTTCAGAATAAGAAGATTAATCAAAATTTTCAAGAATAGTCCTGTTGTTGAAGAAACGTTCCGTGAAATCTTCTTCGATAAAATGGATATCAAATCACTAGATAAACTACTTGATAGACCTATTGAGGCAAGAGAATGGAGTGAAGAGACAGAAAATGTAATTATCCGGGTCCCAGGTTATGTCAAAATAAGCGATGAGAAAGAAATCCTAGAAAAAGTAGGGAACCGATTAAGAGGTCAAAGGTTCTTTTTTCAGTGTACTAATTGTTGGGAAAATCAAGGTTCCTTCAGCTTGAAAAATCTCCCGAAAAAATGTTATAAATGTAGTTCTAAACTGTTAGGTTTTGTTCCTTCACATCAAAAAGAGAAGGTAACCAAAGAAAAACTAAGGAAAAGTTCTCCTCTTTACATGTATTATGGAAGAGATGCTTGTTTTACAATGGCTGGGTTTGGAATAGGTCCTCAAACAGCAATAAGACTGCTTTCAATACCTTATGATAACGAGAAAGAATTAATAAAAAGAATAATAAAAGCAGAGAGAAAATTCCTCAGGACCCGTAAATTCTGGGAATAATTTATTTAAAAGGTAAAGCATATGCTTCAAAATCTATGCCCTCCCCACGGAAATTAGTATATAACAAAGATATTCTCGCTTTTTTACTAATTTGTCCAATAGTAGATGCTATTGAAATAATTCCTTTATTTGAATTTCCACAAACATGGAATGATAAGTTATCTAGATTCCCTTGAACATGATATCTATTGACTTCTACTCTTTTAAGTATGGGTTCAAGAACAGTTATTTTTGAAGTCAAACTTAGTGATTCTAAATTCACTTCTCCCTCATTCATTTCTTCTAAAATAGGAATCATGTCTGGGTCTTCAACGGTCTTTTCCATGACTTTTTTTAGTTCTTCTTTAAACTTGGAAATTTTTTTATCTTCCATCATCATTTATCACTTAAAATGTCCGATATTTATTGCTCTTAAAAAGATATTGAATTGATTTAAACTCTGAAGTTACATTCATAGCAGCTAAATCCAGGTATTGATTTCATTTTTCTTTTGTCTGTAATAAAAATCATTTTATCTTTTTGTGAATCATAATGAAATGATATTCTATCTTCATTTGAACCTCCCCTGCCCCCAATTGCTGAACAAGAAGCTTCGCTACATACCATCAAAATTTTATACCCTTTATAATCTCCAAACCTCTTAATTGAGTCACTTCCTATTTCCTCTTGTGTGAGACTTTTTTCAAATTCTGACACATTCTCTTCAGTTAATTTAGAGATACTGGTTCCCAATATGGTGGCCAACAATTGATGTGGTGGATTATTTGCTAACATAACGAACTCTTTGTTAGAACTATTTAAAAAGCTTTACTTTGGGAATTTTTTTAAATACATTTCAAATCATAAGAGATAGGTGAATTGAATTCAAAATTATTGTAACATCAGCACTACCATATGTAAATGAGGTTCCTCATGTAGGGAACATCGTAGGTTCACATTTACCTGCAGATATTTATTCAAGATTCCAAAGATTATTTGGAAATGAGTGTATTTTCATAGGGGGTACTGATGAACATGGGACTCCTTCTGAAGTTCAAGCAAAAAAACTAGGGGTTTCTCCTGAAAGATTATGTGATACCTTTTATGTTATCCACAAAAACATCTATGACTGGCTCCAAATTAGTTACGATAATTTCTCGAGAACAAGTAGAGAAATCCATCACAAAACAACTCAAGATTTCTTCAAGAAAATATGGAAAAACAAATACATACAGGAAAAAACAGTAAGGCTTCCTTATTGTAATTCTTGTGAAAGAGTTTTACCAGATAGGTATATTGAAGGATCATGTCCTAAATGTAAATACGAGCGAGCTAGAGGAGACCAATGTGAAAAATGTACTGAATTATTAGATGCTGACAAATTGATAAACCCTAAATGTGCAATTTGTGGAGAATCTCCTTCTTTCAAAAAATTTAAACATTTATTCTTAGAATTAGATAAATTATCTCCAAAAATAAAAAAATGGGTAGAAAAAGCAGATTGGAATGTTGGGACAAAAAATCTTGCATTAAGTTGGCTAAAAAGAGGATTGAAACCAAGAAGCATCACTAGAGACTTAGAATGGGGAGTAAAAGTTCCTCTAAAAGGTTGGGAAGATAAGGTGTTTTACGTCTGGTTTGATGCTCCAATAGGTTATATCTCAGGAACTAAAGAATTACGAAAGGACTGGACCTCATTTTGGAAAAAAAAAGACTCAAAAATAGTTCATTTCCTTGGAAAAGACAATATACCTTTCCATACAGTGTGGTGGGGAGGGATGTTATTAGCAAATGGAGAATTTACTCTACCTTACAAAGTAGCTGGTCTCCAATTCTTAAATTATGAAGGTAAAAAAATAAGCAAATCGAACAAATGGGGTATTTTCTGTGAAAAATTAGCAGAAACCGGCATTCCCTCTGATGTTTGGAGATTTTATTTATCGTTTCTTTTACCTGAAGGAAAGGATACTGATTGGAAATGGGATGAATTTGTGGAAAAAACAAACAAGGAATTGTTAGGAAATTATGGAAACCTAATCAATAGAATTATTACCTTTATCGATAAAAGAGGTGGAAAATTAAAGAAAGGTTCTCCTTCAAAAAAGGATTTGGAATTAATAGAGAGTTCGGTAAAAACAAGTGAGGAAATAAAAAAACTGGTGGATGAAATTAAGCTAAGAGAGGCCTTGAAAAAGATTCTCTTACTATCTGATAAAGCAAATCAATATTTTCAACATAACAAACCATGGGAAGGTGGAAAAAATGTTGAAACTGTTTTATGGGTTTGTTCTAATCTAATCAAGAACATCACAATCATGTTATCTCCATTCATTCCAGAATCATGTCAAAAGGTTGCAAATGCTTTTAGTTTTGAAATAGAATGGGAACAAATCAATAAAAAGTTAGGTGGGAAAAAGATAAAAGCAATAGATCTATTGTTTCCAAAAATAAAAAGAGAGGAATTAAATAAGATTAAAAAAATCGTTACTAATCCAACACCTCTGGAAAAGATATTTGGTGAAAAATGATAAAATTCGAAGACTTTCAAAATGTTGACCTTAGAACAGCTGAAGTAATTTTATGTGAAAAAGTTCCCAACACTGAAAAACTACTCAAACTTGAACTAGATTTGGGAGAAAAAGGAAAAAGGGTTATTTTAACTGGGCTTGCTGAAAAATATTCTTGCAAGGATTTAAAAGGTAAAAAAATAATAATTGTGGCCAATCTTGAACCAAAGAAAATTAGAGGTATTGAAAGCCATGGCATGTTATTAGCAACGGATGACATGATCTTATTGACAACAATGGAGGATGCTAAAAATGGCTCAAAAATCAGATAATTCTGCTTTAATCAATGATTTTAACAAAAAAAGAAATATGATTTCTAAAGGAATGAGAGAGATCTTCATCAAGGCTGAAGGTATGAGAATAAAACCATATACTTTTGGTCTTGCTAGAGACGGAGGTTTTTGTATTTTTCTAAAGGGAGAAGGACTTTCCCATCAAGATTTAGAAAAGATTCAAGGTATTTCAAAACAGGGAGGTTTCTTGATATATGTTGTTACAGAAAATCAAGGTTATATCATAAAACCAAATGAAATAAAGATCTATGAAAATGAAAAATCTCAAAAATTCAGAGAATTAGTTAGTAATGAGATCTCAAGATTTCATATGCGGTTTATTAACCCTTAATTTTTAGAAATGTATTTTCTCATTTTCTTTCTTAAATTTTTACCATAACTGGAGGTTCCAAAATCCCATAAAAAGAACAAAACAAGACTTAATGCTAAAAATGTGTAAAAAATAACATATGTTATATCTGCCCAATAATTCCCTTCTGTAAGAAAAAGACCTATCTCATCAAAAGTAATTCCCAAACCAAGACCATAAAGTATTGCAGAACTCCTTGCTAATCTTATTCCTTTGAATGTTAAGGCTAAAGCTCCTGCTAATACAATCAAAATAACACCATAGTAAAAGTGATGTATATGGAACTCTGAAATTATTAAATTAACCTCTGGGAAAATTAAAACAAATAATCTTGCTCCATAAAAACCTATTATTGAAAAGAACCAAACTAAGAAAGGAACCTCTCTTCTTCTATGAGATAACTCTTTCATAATCTCTTTTTTTGCAATTTCTATTTGTGCCTTAAATATATAGTTTCTTTTCATTAATTAGTCTCTTTTCATTAATGGACCCGCTGGGATTTGAACCCAAGACCTCTCGGTTATCAGCCGAGCGCCCCACCTGACTAGGCCACGGGTCCTTAAAAAAAATCCATGATTCGTTGTTTTAAAAAAGTTTCATATGGTTTATTAATCTATAATATTGTTCTTTTTTCATGGAAATTGTCTTTTTGGGATCTGGAGGTGGAAGAATGGTTTTAGCCACACAGGCCAGATCTACCGGCGGAATTTTGATCAAAACAGACAATCATCAAATACACATAGATCCAGGTCCAGGAGCTTTATTAAAAATGAAGATGCTCAGACAAGACCCAAGAAGAACAAATGTTGTTTTATTATCTCATTATCACACAGATCATTCTGGAGATATGGAAGGTATTTCTGAAGCAGTAAATGAAGCAGTATTAATTTCTATAAAAGAGTGTTTAATTGGGGATAATAAAGTAATCAATGAATTTTACAAAAAATTTTACAATGAAATAATTGAAATCATTCCAAAAAAGGAGATTGAATTAAGTGATTTAAAGATAACCGGGACAAAAACAATCCATGGAGACAAGAGTATTGGATTTATTATTGAAACAGAAGGAAAGAAAATAGGTTATATGGGAGACACAGGATACTTCAAAACTCTGTCAAAACAATTTGAAGGAGTGGATTTACTCATAATTAATGTTCTTAGACCAAACAATGCTTATTGGAAAAATCATCTAACAACAAACGAAGTCATAAAAATCCTTGATGAAATTAAAGAAAAGCCAAAATCTGTAATAATAACTCACTTTGGACTAAAAATGTTAAGAGTTGGCCCTTTAAATCAAGCAAGAAGAATTTCTCTTGAAACTAAAGTTCCTTGCAGATCCGCTGAGGATGGTATGAAGATTTTATTAGAAGATGTTCTTGAACAAACTTCTCTTTTTGGAAGAAAATTTAAAACATAAGCTTTGGATTGATTATTTATGGAAGAAGCTAAAAGAAAGCTAAAAAAGCTATTAAAGAGAATTGGAAAGGTTAGAGGTAGGCATACCGAACTTGTTACTATCTATGTTCCTGCTGGATATGATATTAATTATATTAAAACTCTAGTATCTCAAGAAAGAGGAACAGCAAAAAACATTAGATCAAAATCTACAAGACAAAATGTAATTTCTGCACTTGATAAAATAAGTCAGGAATTCAAATTCTATAAAAAGATCCCTCCACATGGTCTTGCTATATTCTCAGGAAATGTTTCTGAAAAAGAAGGCTCACAAGATATAGGAATATGGATGATAGAACCTCCTGAGCCATTAAATGTCAAAATGTATAGATGTGAACAAGAATTTTTATTGGAACCATTAAAAAATATGATAGAAGCAAAAAGAAAGTATGGCTTAGTTGTAGTAGACAACAAAAACATCACAATTGGCATGTTAAAGGGAAAGAACATCACCACCATCAAAAATGAAGATTCAATAGTTCCAGGAAAGATAAGAGCAGGTGGTCAAAGTTCTGCGAGATTTAGTAGGGTAAGAGAAAACATGGCTAAGTCTTGGTATAGAGAAAATGCTCAAACAGTTGATGAATTATTTGGGATCAAAGAATTTGATGGAATTATTTTGGGTGGTCCTGGTCCTACCAAAGAAACTTTCAAAGAATTTTTGCCTAAAAAAATTCAAGAGAAAATAATTGCTGTCAAAGATGTGGGTTATACTGGTGATTTTGGATTAAAAGAATTAGTTGACAAGAGTTTAGATGTATTAAAAGAAGAAAGTATTGCTGAAGAAAAAGAATATGTAACTAAATTCTTCTCACAACTAGGAAAAAATGAGAAAATAAGCTATGGAAAAGACCAAGTAAAAGCTGATTTAGAAGCTGGTGCTGTTGAAATATTACTTTTGAAAGAAGACGGAGATGAAGAATTAGAGGAAATGGCAACAAAATCGGGCACAAAAATGATATTTATTTCAGAAGAAACAATGGAAGGAAAACAGTTTCATGAAATGGGGGGCTATGGTGGTCTCCTGAGATATGATACATAAATGTTTTAAAGGAGTAAGAGGTGGAGATTTTTATGAGTAGTAAATTAACTGAAATTGGTTCATTAAAACTGGGTAATTTTATTATTATTGATGGTGTTGTTTGTAAGGTTACAGATACTAAAACCTCAAAAACAGGAAAACATGGACATGCAAAAGTAAGACTTTCTGCAGCAGGGGCTCTTGATAAAAGAAGAAGGGAGATGATAAAACCTGCAGATGCAAAAGTAGAAGTTCCACTAATCGAAAAAAGTGATGCTCAAGTTATCTCTATATCTGGAGATTCTTCTCAAGTTATGGATCTCAAGTCCTATGAAACATTTGATATATCTATTCCAGAAGAACTAAAATCAAAAATAAAAGAAGGTTCTCAAATTCTTTATTGGGATATTATGGGGACAAAGCAGATGAAACAAGTCAAGGGTTAAATGTTTCTTCTTCTATTTCTTTGATTATCTTCTTTGCTTCTTTTACAGGACTAACTGGTGAGATATCATTAATCAACACTTCTAAGTAATTTGTAAATGTGTTTGTTCTTGTTCTCCCTGAAACAACAAATTCTTTTCCTAGAACTTTTGAAAATTGCTCTTTCACTGCTTGTATATTATCTGTTTTCTCACCTAAAGAATGAAGTTTCTTGATTTCAATGTCTAATAGGGTCTCTGCTCTCTTTCCAAAAAGAACTCCTCTGATATTTCCTGTTCCATCATCAAAAATAACATTGATAACCATAGAAAGGTCTGGTTTTACTTCACCATGTTCTTCACAAAAGAACTTTCCATCTTGTTCATTTGCTCTTTTATTACATTCAGGGCATATTTCAAAAAAAGGATTTCTTGGAATAAAATCAACAACGGCTCCTCTAATGCTAACTTGCATGCCTTCTTGTATGTCTGAAATATTGGTTCTCTCAGAAAAATCTTTCAAACTTGAAAGAGGTGGTACGTCTACTCCCTCTGGATTAATTTCTAAATTACTCTTATCTCTCATATGAATCTCAGGGCCATAATTCCCTTTTTTTACATATGCTGAAGAAACTCTGATTATATCTCCTTCCTTGATGTCTTTATTCAACATCTCGACTCTCTTATCCCAAAAAACAACTCTAGATGTTCCGGTACCATCTGAAATAAGAATAGATCCTACCTTACCCGATCTATCTTCTTTGGTCCACTCAACAGGGTCAAAAACTCTTATAATTCTTCCAAAAACAGTCACATTTCTTAATCCCGGTAAAAGATTTTTTAATTGTAATTCTTTTCTCTCTGCTGTTTTTAATAGTTGAACCCCTAATTGATTTGCAATTATATGCGCGGCTCCTTCTTTTGAAACCATATCATTTAATTCAGAAACCTTCTCATCTATCATTGAATTTATTCTTTCCTCAGATAATCCTGAAGTTTCTTTTATTTTACTAATTATTTCTTCTAATGCTAGTTGAAACATAAATAAATCTTAATTATTCGCTTTAATTATTTTTTGATGAACGCCTTTAAACAATTCTATTACACAAAAACCAGAACTACAAGCAGCAATTAATAAAATCCAGTCATTAACAGATAGAGGTACTGTTTCAAGAATTACTTGGAAGAATGGGAGATATATGGCTAATAATTGGAGGAATATAGAAGATATAACTGCTAAAACAAGGTATTTATTAATTGGAATCTGCCAAAAATATTTTTCAGTTCTTATTGAAAACACTAAAAACATCTCAAAGAGTACTGTTCCTGTAAAAATCATAGTTCTCATATATCTTATGTCACCTAAAGGAGTTAGATTGAAAAACAGAAATGCAGATATTATGAACCCCACTATTCCTGCAAAAATACTATAACCTAAAATAGATTTTATGATATTCTCTTTTGGATTTCTTGGTTTAGAAAACATTATTTGTGGATCTTTTGGTTCTGCTCCTAAAGCTAAAGCAGGCAAACCATCAGAGAGGATGTTAAGCCATAATAGTTGTAAAGGAATGAATGGAGAAGGCATACGAAATATAAAAGCAGTAGTTACTATGAAAATCTCATCAAAATTAGCTGATAAAAGAAATCTAATGAATTTTTTCATGTTATCAAAAATACTCCTTCCTTCTTCCACAGCAGTTATTATTGTTGCAAAATTATCATCAACCAAGATCATATCTGCTGCTTGTTTAGTAACATCTGTTCCTGAACCTACTGCAATTCCTATATCTGCTCTTTTAAGGGCAGGTGCATCATTAACTCCATCTCCAGTAACTGCCACAATATGTCCCTTTCTCTTTAAAGACTCAACAATTCTTGATTTAGATTTTGGGGAAATTCTTGCACAAACACAGATATTTTCTATTGAATGATCTAACTCTTCATCACTCATCTGCTCAATCTCATCTTCTGTAATTACTTTCTTATCTTTAGAATAAAGACCAACTTGTTTAGCAATAGCAATAGCTGTTATTTTATGATCTCCTGTGATCATCATCACATTTATTCCTGCCTGTTTACTCATTTCCAAAGCGTCCTTTACCTCATCTCTTGGAGGGTCTATCATTCCCGTCAATCCTATGAAAATAAGGTCACTTTCCATTTCTCCTCCTCTATATTCTTTATAAGCAAAACCAAGAACTCTTAGTGCTTCCGAAGCCATTTTATCGTTTGTTTTGATTATTTTATTTTTTATAGTTGGAGTTATCCTCTTAATTTTTCCATCAACCATGATTCGATGACATATTTTTAATATATTTTCTGGAGCTCCTTTAACAAAAACAAATTTCTTGTTGTTTGGTCCATTATTCAAAGTACTCATCATCTTTCTATCAGAATCAAAGAAGAGTTCTTTCGATCTCGTGTAGAACTTATCTATTTTTATCATTCCTGCTTTAGCAGCTATTACAAGCAAAGCTCCTTCAGTAGGATCTCCAATAACGGACCATTTTTTTTCATGTTTAACAAGATGCGCATCATTACACAACCTTGCTGTTTTAATTAACATCTCCAATTGTTTGTCTTTATGGGGATCTAGGACTTTTTCATTTTCTAAGAATTCTCCAGAAGGAGAATAACCTGTTCCTGTCACATCTAACATTCTATTATTAAGAAATACTTTTTTTACAGTCATTTCATTCTTTGTTAACGTGCCTGTTTTATCTGTACAAATATAATTAACAGCACCCAAAGTTTCTACAGAGGATAACCTTCTTACGAGGGTCTTTTTTTTGGCAAGTCTTTGAACACCTAATGTAAGAGCTAAAGTAATTGTAGCAGGTAATCCTTCTGGAACCGCTGAAACAGCTAAACTAATTGCTAATTCAAAACTTTCTAACAAATCTGTGTTTTCAATAACACCTATAAAAAATACAAAGGCACAAACAACAAGTGCTACTATTCCCATTGTTTTGCCTATCTTTTCTATTCTCTTTTGTAGAGGGGTTTTATCTTCTGAGATTTGAACCATTTTAGCTATTTTACCAAATTCTGTTTCCATCCCTGTAGAAACAACAATAGCTTTTCCTCTACCATATGTAACTATAGTTCCTGAATAGAGCATATTGTGTCTTTCTGGTAAATTTGTTTTTTTTAGCAAAACTTCTGTTTTCTTTTTAACAGGAATAGATTCTCCTGTTAACATTGATTCATCTGTTTGAAGACTCATACATTCAACAAGATAAGCATCTGCAGGGATTCTATCTCCTTCCTCCACAATTATAACATCTCCAGGTACTAAATCTGCTGAAGAAACAATCCTTTCTTCTCCATCTCTTATTATTTTACAAGAAGGTGTTGAAAGGCTTTTTAGAGCTTCTATTGCTCTTTCTGCCTTATATTCTTGGAAAAATCCAAAAAAACCATTTAAGATTACTATAACAATAATAGCAGTAGCATCTATCCACTCTCCTACTAAATAAGAAATTATTGCTGCTATAATTAATAATATTATTAAAAAATTGGTGAATTGTTGGAAAAAGATTTTAAAAGGTCCTTTTGTACTTTCTTTTCTAAGTATGTTAGAACCATATTTTTCTCTTCTCTCAGTAACCTCTTGCTTAGAAAGGCCATCCAAAGAAGTTTTCAGGGCTTGTAAAACTTCCTTTTTTTCTTTTAAATGCCACATGTAAAAATCTTATAACTGGCTTACTTTTATAGATATTCTATGAGGAAACCTGGTTCAATAGTGAGAGATAGGATTGGTAAACTATTGACTGTTACAGGTAAAGCTTATGGTTATGAACTTTACAAAATTTATGATAGAGTTTATGGAGATGTTTTGTTAAGAACTATATATTATAATCTAAAAAAAGGTGTAGAAGAAGACATTTTTGAAGCAGTAGGGGTTGTTAATGTACCTGGAGATTTTACATGGGGTTTTGAAAGCAATAGAATATATTACAAAATAAAGGATGATTCCAAATTAGAAGGAGATGAAGGTCTTTTCATAAAAAAAGCTGTTAATGATTTGAAAAAAGAAACAAAGAATGAGATCAAAAAATGGATAACTAAAACAT